>JBMOMG010000083.1:0-34483 GCA_049323155.1 Actinomycetota bacterium
GCTCCGCCGTCGCCGTACTGCTCGCCCTCGTCGTGGGGATGACGCAGCTGCAGGGGGTCGACCGTTGGCTGCTGCCTGCCTCGTCGGGTGACATCGGGATGGCCGAGGAGAAGCCGGTGGGGGCCGGCGTGCGCGTCTACGTGGGGCTGGACGAGGCAGCCACTCCGGGGAAGCGGGCCGCGCTCGCGGTGGAGCGCCTCGAGCAGGCCGGAGGACTGGATCGGCGGGCAGTGCTCGTCGCCGTGCCGACCGGCAGCGGGTGGGTCAACCCGGAGGCGGTCGCGGGCCTGGAGGCTGCGACGGGAGGCGACCTGGCCACGGTCGCGGTGCAGGGCGGCTCCGCTCCCAGCTGGGTCGAGCTCGTGCTCCGCCGCGCCGACCACGAGGCAGCCGCAGGAGCGGTGCTCGAGGCCGTCACCGCACGCGTGCGCGCGATGCCGGAGTCGGAGCGGCCACGGGTGTACCTCCTCGGGGAGAGTCTCGGCGCCTTGGTGGGCCGCACGCTCCTGAGGAAGGAAGGCTCCGTCGGCGAGGAGGTGTGCGGGGCGGTGTGGGCCGGGGTGCCGGGGGGTGTCTCCGCTGCCTCCCCGGCAGAGCAGGTCCACGGCAACAGCGACGACCCGGTCGTGTTCTGGCGACCGGAGCTGCTCGTGCGGCAGCCTGGGACCTGGCCCGCCCCGGTGTGGCTGCCGGGCGTCAGCTACCTGGGGGTCACGCTCGACCTTCTGGCCTCGCTGGGTCCACCTCCGGGACATGGCCACGTGTACGGGCCCGAGCAGGACTGGCAGCTTCCGGAGAGCTGCCGGGCCTGATGGCCAGCGGTTCCAGCTGGGACCGTCTTCCCAGGGGCGGGCCGCACCGTGCCGGCCGGTGTCGACAGCGATACCTCCAGGGGTACCGATCCAAGCGTACGACGAGCGCCCGGGGAGCCCAGCGGTTTGTCAAAGCAGGACGAACCACCCACAGTGGCTGAGTCACGTCCGCTCTCGGGAGGCACCATGGACCCCATCACGCCCGTCCACGGCACGGCGACGCTCCTGCTGATCGCGCTCGGCGCGGTCGCGCTGCTGCTCGTGCTCATCATGAAGGTGAAGCTGCACGCGTTCGTCTCGCTGGTTCTGGTCAGCCTGCTGACCGCCGTGGTGGCGGGGATCCCGCCCACGGACGTCCCGGCGGCCCTGCTCTCGGGCTTCGGCGGCACTCTCGCCTCGGTCGCCTTGCTGGTCGGGTTCGGCGTCATGCTGGGCCGGATGCTGGAGGTCACCGGTGGTGCGCAGGTGCTCGCCGACACGCTGGTCACCAGGTTCGGTGAGCGGCGGGCGCCGCTCGCCCTCGGGATCGCCGCGCTGATGTTCGGCTTCCCGATCTTCTTCGACGCCGGCCTCGTCGTCTTCCTGCCGATCATCCTCACCGTGGCCCGCCGTTTCGGTGGGTCGGTGCTCTACTACGCCCTTCCTGCGGCCGGCGCCTTCGCGGCCATGCACGCCCTGGTCCCGCCGCACCCGGGGCCGGTGGCCGCGGGGGAGGCGATCGAGGCGGACATCGGCGTCGTGCTGCTCGTGGGGCTGCCGGTCGCGCTCGTCTCCTGGTACGTCGGCGTCTACCTCGTGTCGCGGGCGCTCGGCGCCCGGGTCCACGTGCCGGTCTCGGACCTGCTGTTCGGCGAGGTCAACGGCGGCGGGAGCACCGATGCCGGTGTCGGCGGGGGCGTGGCGGCCGACGGCGTGGCCACGAGGACGCTGGAGCGGACCAACGCCCCGAGCTTCGCTACGGTGCTCGGGATCCTGCTCCTGCCGCTCGTGCTGATCGCCTTCAACACCGTGCTGAGCACGCTGGTCACCACCGGCGCGCTCGCGGAGGGCACCACCTGGGTCGAGATCCTCCAGCTCGTCGGCAACACCCCGGTCGCCCTGCTGCTCACGCTGCTCGTCGCGGTCGTGGTCCTCGGGCGCCGGGACCGACCCTTCTCGGAGACCACCGCGATCCTCGACCAGGCGCTGGCTCCGATCGCCTCGATCGTGCTGATCACCGGCGCCGGCGGCATGTTCGGCGGCGTGCTGCGCACCAGCGGCATCGGCGAGGCGCTGACGTCCTCACTGTCGGACGTGGGGCTGCCGCTGCTGCTGCAGGCGTTCCTGATCGCCACCGCGCTCCGGGTCGCCCAGGGCTCGGCGACGGTCGCCCTGACCACGACCGCGGGGCTGATCGCGACCGACGCCATCGCTGCCGACCTCGGGGACTTCAAGCTCGCCCTGCTCGTGGTCGCCATCGCGGCGGGTGCCACCGTGCTGTCGCACGTCAACGACTCGGGGTTCTGGCTGGTCAGCAGGTTCTTCGGGATGGACGAGAAGACCACGCTGAAGACCTGGACCGTCATGGAGACCACGCTGGGCTTGAGCGCCTTCGGGGTGGCAGTCGTGCTCTGGCTGGTCGCCGACCTGTTCGGCGCGGTCGGCTGAGATGACCCGAGGGCCGTTGCACGTCGTGGTCATGGGCGTCTCCGCGACCGGGAAGACCTCGGTCGCGCGACGCCTCGCCCAGGAGCTCGGCTGGCCGTTCGAGGAAGGGGACGACCATCACCCTCCTCGCAACATCGACAAGATGGCGGCCGGCGTACCCCTCGACGACGACGACCGGCGGCCCTGGCTGGAGTCCCTTGCCGGGCTGCTCGCCCGAGACCATGCCGCAGGCAGGTCGTCGGTGCTCACCTGTTCGGCGCTGCGTCGCAGCTACCGCGACATCCTGCGCGGCAACGTGCCGACCGACTCGGTGTACTTCGTGCACCTGGCCGCCGACTTCGACGTGCTGCACGCGCGGATGGCGCGGCGGCAGCGGCACTTCATGCCGGCATCCCTGCTGCAGTCTCAGTTCGAGACGCTCGAGCCGCTGGAGCCCGACGAGCGTGGCGTCCGGGTGGACGTCGCAGCACCTCTGGCGGACGTCGTCGAGCAGGCACTTGCCGCGGTGCGCTCGCTGTAGCTGCTACTGACGCTCGGCGGCGTCGACCACGGCCTTCCGGGCGTCGCCCTCCACGCCGAGCACGAACCGGATACCCATCTTGCCGAGCGTGTTCTGCATGCTCGGGCCGATCCCGCGGGCGACCACGAGCTGCACGTCGTTCTCGCGGAGGAACTTCACGATCCGCGCGTGATGAGATCCCTCGGTTCCCTCGTCGTGCAGGCGGTCCCAGGAGACCTCGCGCTCGTCCCACGACGCGACCTGACCCTCGTCGACGGTCGCGACCGCCACCTGGGCGGCCTTCCCGAGGCCTCCTCCGACGGTCCCACCGGGTCCCAGCGTGGTGCAGACGATCATCTTGTCCTCCTTGGTGTGGTCTCCACCCAGGCTAGGCGTCGTGGCCCGGCTCGATGTCAGCGGCATCGCGCAGCGTGAACGCGACCGGTGCGTCGTGGACGCCGACCTCGACCGGAGCGAGCAACAGGCCGAGGTGGTCGCCGAAGGGCACGCGCTCGAGAACCCTGCCCACCATGTGCCGGGCCGCGTCGTCGAGCACCGGGACCTCGCCCGGGCCCGGGTGCCAGGAGCAGTGCGCGAACTTGTCGGTGCGGTCGCCGGTCTCCTCGCCGAAGAGCTCGGCCAGCTCGTGCTGTCCGGGGGAGAGCACGTGTACGGCGACCACCTCGGCGTGCTGGGCTAGGGCGTGGGTGTGGTTCTTGTCGGAGATGCACACCAGCATGCGGGGCGGGTCGATGCTGACCTGGCTGGCGAACCCGACCAGGCAGCCGGACCGTTCTCCGGCGTGCTGGGTGGTCACCACGAAGAGCGGGTAGTCGAGGTCGGCCACGAAGTCGCTGAACTCCGCCGTCGAGACCGGCGAGTGGTGCTGTGCGTCGCCCATGTCTCGAATCCTTGCATGCGGGCATGACCTGCGAGCACGTCGCCCGGCCCCGGCTCGGGCGATTGCTCCAGGCTCGCCTCGGGCTCAGATCCTTTCGATGATGGTGCCGGAGGCCATGGCGCCGCCTGCGCACATGGTGATCAGGGCGGTGGTGGCGTCGCGGCGTTCGAGCTCGTGGAGTGCGGTGGTGATCAGGCGGGTGCCGGTGGAGCCGACGGGGTGGCCGAGGGCGATGGCGCCGCCGTTGACGTTGACGTGGTCGGGGTCGGGTTGGTGGACCTGGGCCCAGGACATGACCACGGCGGCGAAGGCTTCGTTGACCTCGAACAGGTCGAGGTCGTTCATCGTGCGGCCGCTGCGCTGGAGGAGTCGTTCGGTGGCTTGGACGGGGCCGTCGAGGTGGTAGTAGGGGTCGGCGCCGACCAGGCACTGGTGGGTGATCCGGGCGCGGGGGGTGAGTCCGAGGGCGCGGGCGCGGTCTTCGTCCATGAGCAGTACCGCGGAGGCGCCGTCGCTGATCTGGGAGGAGGTGCCGGCGGTGTGCAGGCCGCCGTCGAGGACGGGCTTGAGGCCGGCGAGGCCCTCGAGGGTGGTGTCGCGCAGGCCCTGGTCGGTCTCGACCAGCCGGGTGTCGCCGGTGGGGTTGCCGTCGGCGTCGAGGACGGGTGCCTGGACGGGGGTGATCTCGCGTTTGAAGCGGCCCTCGTCGACCGCGACCCGGGCCTTGGCTTGCGAGGCCAGCCCGAAGCTGTCGAGGTCTTCGCGGGTCAGGCCGCGGTTGCGGGCGATCCGGTCCGCGCCCTCGAACTGGTTGGGCATGTCGATGGTCCAGGAGTCCGGGCGGGGGGTGCCGGTGCCGGGGGTGATGTTCGCGCCGAGCCCGATCCGGCTCATCGACTCGATCCCGCAGGCGATGCCGGTCTCGATCACGCCGGCGTGGATCAGGGCGGCGATCAGGTGGGTGGACTGTTGGGCGGAGCTGCACTGGGCGTCGATGGTGGTGGCGCCGGTGGTCTGGGGGAGTCCGGCGTGCAGCCAGGCGCGGCGGGCGATGTCGCCGGACTGCTCACCGGCCTGGGTCACACAGCCGCCGATCACCTGCTCGACCAGGGCGGGGTCGATCCCGGACCGGTCGATGACGGCCTTCTGCGCTGCGCCGAGCAGCTCGGCGGCGTGCAGCCCGGCCAGCCAGCCCCGCCGCTTGCCCAGCGGGGTACGGACGGCCTCGACGATGACGGGGTTACCCATGACATGCTCCTCGCACGGTTCGGTGCGGCACTGGCGCCGACGCTCCCAAAGTAGAACACGTTCTCGCCTGACAGCAAGGTGACCCGGCTCGCTGCGCGCGCGGCGCGCGCCGGAAATCCGCGACTTTCGGGGGTTCCCACTCGGGCCCGCCTGTGCCAGACTCAAGTAGAACGTGTTCCATATCGCCCTCGGAGGTCGTCGCGTGAGCTCGCCAGCTGTTCCCAAGGGATTCGATCCCACCGAACCCGCCCTGATCGAGGAGCGGGTCCCCCATGAGGAGTTCGCTGCTCTCCGCAAGACCGCCCCGGTCTTCTGGGTCGAGCAGGAGGAGTCGGCCCGCGCCGGCATGAACGGCGGCCCCGGCTACTGGGCGCTGAGCAAGCACGAGCACGTGAAGGAGGTCTCGCGCAACAGCACCGACTTCTCCACGTGGGAGAACACCGCGATCATCCGCTTCGCCGAGAACATGACGCGCGAGCAGATCGAGGCCCAGCGGCTGATCCTGATCAACCAGGACCCGCCGGACCACACCCAGCTGCGCGGGATCATCTCGCGCGGATTCACGCCCCGGGCGATCGGCGGGCTGCACGACGCCCTCAAGGAGCGTGCGGAGCGGATCGTGCGGGACGCGCGGGAGAAGGGTTCGGGTGACTTCGTCGAGGACGTGGCAGCCGAGCTGCCGCTCCAGGCGATCGCCGACCTGCTCGGCGTACCGCAGGAGGACCGCCGCAAGCTGTTCGACTGGTCGAACCAGATGCTGGCCTACGACGACCCGGAGTACGACGTCGACCCCGAGCTCGCCTCCATCGAGCTGCTGACCTACGCGGCCGCCCTGGCCGAGGATCGCAAGGCCAACCCGCGCGACGACATCGTCACCAAGCTGGTGCAGGTCAGTGAGGAGGGTCAGCTGACCAACGACGAGTTCGGCTTCTTCGTGATCCTGCTCGCCGTCGCCGGCAACGAGACCACCCGAAACGCGATCACGCACGGCATGAACGCGTTCTTCGACAACCCCGAGCAGTGGGACCTCTTCAAGAGCCAGCGTCCCGAGACCGCCGCTGACGAGATCATCCGCTGGGCGACCCCGGTGACGGTCTTCCAGCGCACCGCGCTGAAGGACCTCGAGGTGGGCGGCGTGCAGGTGAAGAAGGGGGAGCGGGTCGGGCTGTTCTACGCCTCGGCCAACTTCGACACCGACGTGTTCGAGGACCCGCACACCTTCGACATCATGCGGAACCCGAACCCGCACGTCGCCTTCGGCGGCCACGGCGCGCACTACTGCATCGGCGCCAACCTCGCCCGCCTCGAGGTGAACCTGATCTTCAACGCGCTGGCCGACATCACCCCGGACATCTCCAAGGCCGGCGAGCCGCGCCGGCTGCGCTCGGCCTGGATCAACGGCATCAAGGAGCTTCAGGTCAACTACAAGTAGTCCTGCACACCGCGACAGCCCCGGCGAGCACTGCTCGCCGGGGCTGTCGTGTGGAGCGGGTCGGTCGACTCGTGGCGCGAAGGGCCGGCTGCAGTTCCTGCTGCGACGTCACAATCGTTCAGGTGACCTGTCGTGACAGCGAGATCGCGGACAGGAGCGTCACAACAGCTCAGATGAACGGCCGTGACGACCGAGCCGCCGGCCCCGGGATGACCGGGACCGGCGGACGGCTGGATGCGGGTGGGCGCGTGTGGGCGCTCAGCTGGTGGGCTTGTCGGCCCCGACCACCCACATCGCGAAGAACTGCGAGCCGCCGCCGTAGGCGTGACCGAGTGCCTTGCGCGCCCCGTCGACCTGGTGCTCGCCGGCCTCGCCCATCACCTGCAGCGCGGCCTCGCCGAAGCGGAGCATCCCGGAGGCGCCGATCGGGTTCGAGGACAGCACGCCCCCGGACATGTTGATCGGCAGCCTGCCGCCGATCTCGGTCTCGCCGGACTCGGTCAGCTTCCACCCCTCGCCCTCGGCGGTGAAGCCGAGGTTCTCGATCCACATCGGCTCGAACCAGGAGAAGGGCACGTAGATCTCCGCGCAGTCGATCTCGTCGACCGGGCTCGTGATGCCTGCCTGCTTCCACAGCGATGCTGCTGCCTCGCGGCCGGCCCGGGGGTTGACCTGGTCGCGCTCGGCGGCGGTCGTGGGCTCGGTGCGCATCGCGGTGGCGTGGATCCATGCCGGGTTGTCGACCGAGGCGGCGGTGTCCTCGTCGGTGATCACCAGAGCGCAGGCGCCGTCGGAGGACGGGCAGGTCTCGTCGTACCGGATCGGGTCCCACAGCATCTGCGAGGCCATCACCGACTCCATCGTGGTGTCCGGCTGGTGCAGGTGGGCGTAGGGGTTCTTGCAGGCGTTGCGGCGGTCCTTGGCCGCGACCATGGCGCCGACGTGCTCGGGTGCGCCCGAGCGGCGGATGTAGGAGCGGACGTGCGGGGCGAAGTACCCGCCCGCGCCGGCGTGCACCGGCATCACGAACGGGACCGGGATCGACAGCGCCCACATCGCGTTGGACTCCGACTGCTTCTCGAAGGTCACCGCGAGCACCCGCTTGTGCACCCCGGCCTGGACCAGGCTGCTGGCCACGATCGCGGTCGACCCGCCGACCGAGCCGGCGGTGTGCACCCGCAGCAGCGGCTTGCCGACCGCGCCGAGCGCTTCGGCCAGGTAGAGCTCGGGCATCATCACGCCCTCGAACAGGTCGGGCGCCTTGCCCACGACGACCGCGTCGATGTCGTCGAAACCGAGGCCCGCGTCGGCGAGCGCCCGGTCGACGGCCTCCCGGCAGAGTCCGGCGATGGACACGTCCTCGCGCTTGGCCCGGTGGTGGGTCTGTCCGACGCCGATCACCGCGGCGAGCTGCTTGCCCATCAGTTCCGTCCTTCCATGACGCACACGAGGTTCTGCTGGAGGGCCGGCCCGGAGGTCGCGTGGCCGAGCGCCTTGCCCGACGTACCGGCCATGACCCGCGTGGCCGCCTCACCGATGCGCACCAGGCCCGCTGAGAACATCGGGTTCGCGCACAGGGCGCCGCCGGACGGGTTCACCGTGACCGACTCGTCCAGGCCGAGCTCGCGGCGCAGGATCAGCTCCTGGTGGCTGAACGGTGCGTAGAGCTCGGCGGTGTCCACGCCCTCGACGCCTGCTGCGGCAGCCGAGGCCGCGGCGGAGGGGCAGCGGGTCAGGTCGCGTATGCCGAGCGCCTGCGCGTCCGAGCGGTGCTCGAAGCCGGTGATCCAGGCCGGCCGCTCGGTCACCTCCCGCGCGCGGTCGCCGGCCGCCAGCACGATCGCTGCGGCGCCGTCGCCGACCGGTGCGCAGTCGTGCTTGCGCAGGGGGTCGGCGTACATCGGCTCGGCGAGGAGGTCCGCGACCGACACGTCGCCGGAGAGCACGGCGTAGGGGTTGCCGGTCGCGGACGCCCGGCTGCGGGCGACGACGTCGGCGAGCGCCTTCTCGTCCCACAGTCCCTGCTCGAGCCCGAGCCGGGCCTGCATGGCGGCGATGGAGACGGTGTCGGGCCACAGCGGCGTCAGCACGTAGGGGTCGAGCTGCAGCGCGAGCGTACGGCGGAGCAGGCCGGCCGAGGACTTGCCGAAGCCGTAGACCAGCGCCGTGTCGACCTCACCGGTCTGGATCTTTACCCACGCCTCGTAGAGCGCCCAGGCCGCGTCCATCTCCACGTGGGACTCGTTGACCGGGGGCAGGGTCCCGATCGCGTCGACCGCGGACACGAACGAGAACGACCGCCCGGCGAGGTAGTCGGAGGATCCCGAGCACCAGAAGCCGATGTCGGACTTGGTCCAGCCGGTCTGCTCGTAGAGCTCACCGATGATCGGCACGAGCAGCTCGACCATGGTGGGGGAGCCCTCGAACTCCTTCATCTGCCGCTGGGCGAACCCGACGACCGCGACGTCACGCAAAGCAGTGTTCCCTTCTCACAAGTGGGCGGCGTAGGTCTCGTACGCCGCGTCGGGCTCGCCGGTCGGCCGGAAGTGGTCGATGTTCTCCATCGAGGTGGTCCACTCCTCGCGGGGCTTCCACACCGCCTCCACGCGCATCCCCATCCGGACCTCGCTGGCGTCGCAGCCGAGCACGAGGTGCAGGAACGGGATGTCCGCGCCGTCGAGCAGGACGTAGGCGGAGACGTACGGCGGTTGGATCCGCTGGCCGAGGAACGGCACGTTGACGATGCAGAACGTCGTGATCGTGCCGGTGTCGGGCAGCTCGACCTCGTCGCGGGTGGGCACACCGTCGACGGGGCAGGCGCCTCGCGGGGGCACGTAGACCTTCTCGCACGCCGGGCAGCGCTGGCCGCGGATCTTGCCTTCGGCGAGGCCGCGCAGGAAGCGCGACTCCTCGCTGGAGGCGGCGTAGGTGTAGTCCAGCTTCACCGGGGTGACGATTCCGGTGACCGGGGCGGTGGTGCTCATGCGGACTCCTCGGCAGGCTCGAAGCAGGCGATGTCGCGGATGTGGCCGACGGTCTCCTCGGCCCAGCGCACCCGGACCCGCATCCCGGTGCGCATCCGGTCGGGGGAGGCGACGTCGACGGCGTGCAGCAGCGGGGTGTCCGCGCCGTCGAGGAGGACCAGGGCGAACGCGAACGGCCGGTCGAACGGCTGGTCGGGGACCGGCTCGGAGACCCAGGACCAGGTCTGCACCGTGCCGGTCGTCCCGACGGGGACGAGGTCGGTGAGAGGCTGGTGCGTCACGGGGTCGTACTCCGACGGCGGCACGATCACGCGGCCGTCGGCGGCACGGCCGCCCAGAACGGCCCGGTCACGCAGGCCGGTCATGAACTGGGAGAGGACGGGCCCGAGCGATCGGGTGTAGTCGAACTCCACGTGCATGGGTGCTTTGAGGGTCCCGGTCATGGGCTAAAGTGAAACAGGTTCTCGTTTTGGTTGGCAAGCCCGGCGACGGGTTCGGCCACCGATGGCGCAACGGAAGACAGGTGGTCGTCGTGAAGCTCGGACTGCAGCTCGGGTACTGGGGAGCCCAGCCGCCGGAGGGGGTCGGAGAGCTCGTCGAGGAGGCCGAGCGGGCCGGCTTCGAGGCGGTCTTCGCCGCCGAGGCGTGGGGCTCGGACGCCTTCACCCCGCTGGCGTGGTGGGGTCACCGCACGTCACGGATCAAGCTCGGTACGTCGATCGTCCAGCTGTCCGGGCGGACCCCGACCTCGTGCGCGATGCACGCGCTGACGCTCGACCACCTTTCCGGCGGCCGGGTGATCCTCGGCCTCGGCGTCTCGGGCCCGCAGGTCGTCGAGGGCTGGTACGGCCGCCCCTTCGCGAAACCCCTGGCCCGGACCCGCGAGTACATCGGGATCATCCGCCAGGTCCTGGAGCGCAAGGCCCCGGTCGTCAACGACGGGCCGCACTACCCGCTGCCCTACACCGGCGAGGATGCCGTCGGCCTCGGCAAGCCGCTGAAGCCGATCACGCACCCGCTGCGGGCGGATCTGTCGGTGTGGATGGGCGCCGAGGGTCCCAAGAACGTGGCCCTCGCGGCGGAGATCGCCGACGGCTGGCTGCCGATCTACTTCTCGCCGCGGATGGCGGACATGTACCGCTCCTGGCTCGACGAAGGGTTCGCGCGGCCCGGTGCCCGTCGCACCCGGGAGACGTTCGAGATCGCCGCGACGTGCCAGCTGATCGTCGTACCGGACGAGGCGGCCAAGCGTGCCGCCTTCGACGCGATGCGACCGTGGATGGCGCTCTACATCGGCGGCATGGGCGCCAAGGAGCAGAACTTCCACAAGACCGTGTTCGAGCGGATGGGCTACCGGGAGGTCGCGGACCGGATCCAGGAGCTCTACCTGGAGGGGCGCAAGGACGAGGCGGCCGCGCTGGTGCCCGACGAGCTGATCGCCGAGGTGACCATCATCGGTGACCCCGCGGAGGTCCGCGAGCAGGTCGCCCGCTGGGAGGAGGCCGGCGTGACGATGCTGGTGCTCACCCTGCGTTCGCCCGAGGAGGTGCGCCAGGTCGCGGAGGTGGTGCTCGGCTGAGGTCGCCCATTGACCCGATTCTGTAACACGTTCTAGCGTGTGCGCCATGACCGACCACAGCAGCTCCACGCCCTCCACCGACCTGCGCCGGGGACCCCACCTCGGCCACCTGCTCGCCTCCGCGCTGCAGCGGCACGCCGCGGCGTCCGTGCTCCACGTCGGCGAGCGGACGCTGACCGGCCAGGACCTCGCCGACCAGATCAGCTGCTACGTGGCGGCGCTGGAGGAGGTCGGCTGCACGACCGGCAGCCCGGTCGCGCTGCTCGCCCTGAACCGGCCCGAGGTGCTCGTGATGATCGGTGCCGGGCAGATGGTGGGCCTTCGGCGCACTGCGCTGCACCCGCTGGGGTCCCTCGACGACCACGCGCACGTGCTCGCCGACGCCGGGATCGAGACGCTCGTGGTCGAGCCGGTGCCGGCGTTCGTGGAGCGCGCCCGTGCGCTGCAGGAGCGGGTGCCCGGCCTGCGCCAGGTGCTGACCCTCGGCGAGGCCGAGATCGGGCAGGACCTGATCGCGCTGGCCGGCAAGCACACACCCCGGCCGCTCGAGGTCACCGAGCTCGACCCGGACGCGGTCGTCAGCGTCACCTACACCGGCGGCACCACCGGCAAGCCCAAGGGCGTGGTCGGCACGGCGAGCTCGATGGCGGCGATGACCCAGGTCCAGCTCGCGGAGTGGGAGTGGCCCGAGGCGCCGCGGTTCCTCATGTGCACCCCGCTGAGCCACGCCGGCGCGGCGTTCTTCGTGCCGACCCTGATGGCCGGTGGGTCGATGGTCGTGCTGCCCCGCTTCGAGCCCGGCGAGGTGCTGCGCGCGATCGAGGAGCACCGGATCACAGCGACCATGCTCGTGCCGAGCATGATCTACGCGCTGCTCGACCACCCCGACGCCGACACCGCCGACCTCAGCAGCCTGGAGACGGTCTACTACGGCGCCTCGGCGATCAACCCGGTGCGCCTGGCCGAGGCGATCGAGAAGTGGGGGCCGGCGTTCGCGCAGTACTACGGCCAGTCCGAGTGCCCGATGGTGATCTCCTACCTGTCCAAGCGGGACCACGACCTGTCCCGCCCGGAGCGGCTGGCCAGCTGCGGCCGGCCCAGTGCCTTCCTGCGCACCGCACTGCTCGGTCCTGACGACCGGCCGGTGGCGCCCGGAGAACCCGGGGAGATCTGTGTCGCCGGGCCCGTGCTGGCCGACGGCTACTGGCAGCTGCCCGAGGCGACCGCGGCCACCTTCCGTGACGGCTGGCTGCGCACCGGCGACGTCGCGCGTGCCGACGAGGACGGGTTCTGGTACATCGTCGACCGCACCAAGGACATGATCGTCACCGGTGGCTTCAACGTGTTCCCGCGCGAGGTCGAGGACGTGATCGCCGAGCACCCGGCTGTCGCCCAGGTGGGGGTCATCGGCGTGCCGGACGAGAAGTGGGGCGAGGCGGTGACCGCGATCGTCGTACTCCGGCCGGGGACGCCGGACGACGAGGACTCCGTCGCCGCCCTGACCGCCGAGATCAAGGAGCGCGTCAAGGAGCGCAAGGGCAGCGTCCAGGCGCCGAAGCAGGTCGTGGTCGCCCCGTCGCTGCCGCTCACCGCGCTCGGCAAGCTCGACAAGAAGGCCCTGCGCGCCCAGTTCTGGGAGGGCCACGCCCGCCGCGTCTGACCCCCTTCGGCCTGGCGGCGGAACCCCATGTGAACGTGGGAATCCGCCGCCTGGCACGTGTTGTGCACCGTGCAAAGTGCCGGTTTCCCAAGCCACCATGGGAAACCGGCACTGGCGGGGGCGCCCCAGGATCAGGTGCCGGTGAAGCTCGGGGTGCGCTTCTCGGCGAAGGCCCGCGGGCCCTCCTTGGCGTCGTTGCTGGAGAACACCGGGGCGCCGATCTTGGCATCGACCTTGAACGCGTCCTCCTCGTGCATCCCCTCGGTGTCGCGGATCGTGCGCAGGACCGCCTGCACCGCCAGGGGGCCGTTGGCAGCGATCAGGTCCGCGATCTCGCGGGCTTTGTCCAACGCGGTGCCGTCGGGGACCACGTGGCCGATCAGGCCGATCTCCTTGGCCTCGGGAGCCTTGATGTGGCGGCCGGTCAGGAGCAGGTCGACGGCCACGGTGTAGGGGATCTGGCGGGGGAGCCGGACCGCGGAGCCGCCGAGCGGGTAGAGGCCCCAGCGCGGCTCGGAGACGCCGAACCGGGCGCTCTCGCCGGCCACCCGGATGTCGGTGGCCTGCAGGATCTCGGTGCCGCCGGCGATCGCCGGGCCCTCGACCGCGGCGATCAGCGGCTTGGTGAGCCGGAAGCCCTTCAGCAGCGGCTTGATCACCGACAGGTCCCAGCCGCCGCCCTCGAAGGAGTCGCCGGGGTGGCTGCTGGTCATCGCCTTGAGGTCCGCCCCGGCGCAGAAGGCGCCGCCGGCACCGGTGAGGATGGCCACGCGGATCGAGTCGTCGGAGTTCACGCGGTCCCACGCCTCGCGCATGATGTCCATCATCTCGCCGGAGAGCGCGTTCTTGGCCTCCGGTCGGTTCATGGTCACGACGAGGGTGTGCCCCTCCTGCTCGACGAGGCAGTGTGGCTGGGTCATTCTGGCGGCCTTCCGGGAGACGGGCGAAGATTGCGGTGGTCACACCCTAGCCAGAAACGAGAACGTGTTCTAGTCTGCCGGTCGTGGCTATCAACATCGCAGATCTCTTCGAGCACGCCGTCGACGCGGTGCCGGACCGTCCGGTGATCCAGGTCGGCGAGCGCAAGGTGACCTACACGGAGCTGGAGTCCGAGGCCAACCGCCTCGCCCACTTCCTGTCCGGCCGCGGCATCGGCGCCGGCGACCACGTCGGGATCTACGCCAAGAACAGCGTCGAGCACGTCGTCGCGCTGCTCGCGGTGTTCAAGATCCGTGCGGTCGCGATCAACGTCAACTACCGGTACGTCGAGGGCGAGCTGAACTACCTCTTCGACAACTCCGACATCGTGGCGCTGCTGCACGAGAGGACCTACGCGCCGCTGGTGGCCGCCACCGCGCCCAACCACGAGCGGCTGACCACGATCGTGGCCATGCCCGACCCCACCGAGCCGGACAACGCCGCGGATCTCAGCAGCTTCGGCGGCATCACCTGGGAGGAGGCGCTCAGCGGGCAGAGCGACAGCCGCGACTTCGGCGAGCGCAGCCCCGACGACCTCTACATCGTCTACACCGGCGGCACGACCGGCTGGCCCAAGGGCGTGATGTGGCGCCACGAGGACTTCTGGCGCGTGCTCGGCGGCGGCATCGACTTCTACACCGGCGACTGGCTCGAGGAGTACGACCAGTCCAAGAAGGCACTCGAGAGTGACCCGATGGTCACGTTCCCGCTGAGCCCGCTGATGCACGGCGGCGCCCAGGCCGCGATGCTGATGCACCTGTTCGGCGGGCATCTGACGATCCTGGCGCCGAAGTTCGACCCGCACGAGGTCTGGCGCGCCATCGACGCCAACGGCGTGCAGCTGATCTTCATGACCGGCGACGCGATGGCCCGGCCCCTGATCGAGGCCTACGAGCAGGGCGGGTACGACGGCTCCTCGCTGTTCGCGATCTCCAGCAGCGCCGCGATCTTCAGCCGCCCGGTGAAGGAACGCTGGATGGCGGCCTTCCCCAACGCGATCTTCACCGACTCCGTAGGTGCCTCCGAGACCGGGTTCCAAGGCACCGGCATGCAGGACAAGGACAACATCAAGGGCGAGGGCTGCGTGGTCACCCTCGGCCCGCAGTCGGTGGTGCTCGACGAGAGCAACCAGGTCATCGACATGAGCAACGTGGGTGCCGTCGGCCGGCTCGCCCGCTCCGGCTCGGTCCCGTTGGGCTACTACAAGGACCCGGAGAAGTCGGCCCGGACGTTCCTCGAGATCGACGGCACCAGGTACTCCGTTCCCGGCGACTTCGCGCGGATCGAGCCCGACAACAAGGTCACCCTGCTCGGGCGCGGTTCGAACTGCATCAACACCGGCGGCGAGAAGGTCTACCCCGAAGAGGTGGAGAACGCCCTCAAGGCGCATCCGGAGGTGTACGACGTGCTCGTCGTGGGCGTCGCCGACGAGAACTACGGGCAGGCCGTCTCGGCCGTCGTGCAGCCCCGCGGGGACGTCAGGCCCACCTTGGAGGACCTGCGCACCTTCCTGCGGCCGATGCTGTCGGGCTACAAGCTGCCGCGCTCGGTCACCTTCGTCGACGAGATCCCGCGCAGCGCGACCGGCAAGGCGAACTATCCCCGTGCCAAGGAGATCGCCACCGAGGCCAGGAACGCCCCGGCCTCGGTGTCCTGAGCGACGCCCACGCCCCGTCCGACACCGAAAGGCTCCCATGCGTACCAACCTCTGCGACCAGTTCGGGATCGACTACCCGATCTTCGCCTTCACCCCCTCCGAGCACGTCGCTGCGGCGGTGAGCCGGGCCGGCGGGCTGGGCGTCCTCGGCTGCGTCCGCTTCAACGACACCGAGGAGCTCGAGAAGACCCTCACCTGGATGGACGAGAACACCGACGGCAAGCCGTACGGCGTCGACGTCGTCATGCCGATGAAGGTGCCCACCGAGGGCACCGCGGTGGACCTGAAGTCGATGATCCCCGAAGGCCACCGCCAGTTCGTCGACGAGACGCTGCGCAAACTCGGCGTCCCGCCGCTGCCGGAGGGGGAGGGACGCGAGGGGGTGCTCGGCTGGCTGCACTCGGTCGCCCGGTCCCACGTCGAGGTGGCGCTGAGCCACCGGCCGGTGCTGATCGCCAACGCGCTCGGCTCGCCGCCGAAGGACGTCATCGACCAGGCGCACGCCGCCGGCGTGAAGGTGGCGGCGCTGGCCGGCGCCGCGAAGCACGCTCTCTCCCACGTGGCCAACGGCGTGGACATCATCGTCGCGCAGGGGTACGAGGCCGGCGGGCACACCGGGGAGATCGCCAGCATGGTGCTGACCCCCGAGATCGTCGATGCCGTCGGCCCCGACGTGCCGGTGCTCGGCGCCGGCGGCATCGGCTCCGGCCGTCAGATGGCGGCGTCGCTGGCGCTCGGTGCGCAGGGCGTGTGGACCGGCTCGATCTGGCTGACCGTCGAGGAGTACTCCAACCTCTCCTCGAACACCGGCATGACCGAGGCCTTCCTGCGCGCCGACTCCACCGACACGGTGCGCACCCGGATCTACACCGGCAAGCCCGCCCGGCTGCTCAAGACCAAGTGGACCGAGGCCTGGCAGGCCGAGGACGCCCCCGAGCCGCTGCCGATGCCGCTGCAGAACCTGCTCGTCAGCGAGGCGCACAACCGGATCAACGCCAGCGGCGACCCCGACGTGATCTCCATGCCGGTCGGCCAGATCGTCGGCCGGATGAACCAGGTGCGTCCGGTCGCCGACGTGGTCGAGGACCTGCTCTCGGAGTTCCGGGACGCCGTCGACCGGTTGGACAAGATCCGCGACGCCTGAGCAGGATCGGCGGATGCCCCGCCTCCGTGTGCTGACTTACAACATCTGGATGGGTGGTCGCGGCGGTCCGCTGCTCGACCAGGTGGTCCGAGCGGCTCGCCCCGACGTCATCGTGGTCAACGAGAGCCCGAAGGCACCGTGTCTGTGGCGGTTCCGCGTGCGCCGGCTCACCGAGCGGTGGGGGATGCGGTACGTCGTCGGCGGCCGGGATGCGGGCTCGAACCTGATCGCGGTGTCACCACGCGTCCAGGTGAGGTCGACGTTCGCGACCACGCTGCCGCAGCCACTCCTCAAGCCCCGTAGGGGGATCGCCGCGGCTCAGCTGCGCGTGGAGGGCAGGCTCTTCGGGGTGGTCGCCTGCCATCTCGGCCTCGACCCGGAGAGCAGGTCGGTGGAGGTCGCGCGCGTGGTCGAGGTCGCCGCTCGGCTGCGCGGACCGGTGCTGGTCGGCGGTGACCTGAACGAGCCGCCGCGTGGCCCGAGCTGGCGGCGGCTGCGGCAGGCAGGTTTCGTCGACCACGGCGACGAGCGTTGGCCGACGTTCCCGGCGGCCGACGCGGCGAAGCGGATCGACGCCCTGCTGCTCGGCGGGACCGCGACCGTCGTACACCACGGAGCGCCGGAGGTGGACGAGGCCCTGCTCGCCCGGGCGAGCGACCACCGTCCTGTCCTTGCAGTGCTGGAGATCTGAGCTCCAAACATCCGAGACCGGCTGGTCCGGACCAGCGGGACGCAAGCGCCGGAGGCGGGTATGCGTCAGACATCAACCCCTGAACGAGGAGGACCCGGATGTGCCGCAAGACGTCACCCCAGGGCAACCTCACGTGCTCGCGCCCTGACTGTGACGGCATCGGGCACGTGTGGGAGCACCCGAGCGCTGCGCGTGACGCGAAGGCCGAGGCCGACGCCTGCTGCCAGGACTGACTCCCGCCGACGGTCAGCGCACCGAGTACGACGTCCCGCCCGGATCGCGTTGCCACACGGAGTCTCCGGTGTCGTCCAGCCCTTCCCGGACCAGCTCGCGCTTCAGGATCTTGTTCGTGGCCGTGGCGGGAAGGTCCGCTGCCAGCCGGACGTAGCGCGGCCACATCTTCGTCCCGAGGTCGCCCTGGCGCTGCAGGAGCGCCGTGAGCTCGTCGGGCTCGAGGCGAGCACCGTCGCGAAGCACGAGGGCAGCCATCACCTGGTCGCCGACCAGGTCGTCGGGCACGGCGTACACCGCGACCCGGCTCACGTCCGGGTGACGCAGCAGGATCCGCTCGATCGGCGCGGTGGCGAGGTTCTCCCCGTCCACACGCAACCAGTCGCCGGTCCGGCCGGCGAAGTACACCCAGCCCTCGGCGTCGCGGTAGGCGAGGTCACCGCTCCAGTACATCCCGCCGCGCATCCGCTCGGCCGTCGCGTCAGGGTCGTTGTAGTAGCCGGCGAACTGGCCGGCGCCGGTGGTGTTGACCAGCTCGCCGGTGGCCTCGGCGAGGTTGAGCACCTTGCCGTCAGGGCCGAACCGGGCCAGCGGGCACTCCAGGCCCGTGGCGGGGTCGAGCACCTTGACCCCGTCCTGCGGCCTGCCGAGGGCGCCCGGTGGCGTGCCCGGGACCCGGGAGACCACGACCGCGTTCTCGGTCGACCCGAAGCCGTCCTGCACCCGGCATCCGAAGCGGTCGGCGAACGCGGCGATGTCCTTCTCGCTCGCCTCGTTGCCGAACGCGAGCCGCAGTGGGTTGTCGGCGTCGTCGGGGCGCGGTGGGGTGGCCAGGATGTAGGCGAGTGGCTTGCCGACGTAGTTCATGTACGTCGCCCCGTAGCGTCGTACGTCGTCGAGGAACCGGCTCGCGGAGAACCGCCGGGCCAGCGCCATCGTCGCGCCGCAGACCAGAGCCGGCGCCCAGCCGGCCATGACGGCGTTGGAGTGGAACATCGGCATCGCGATGTAGCAGACGTCCTCGGCGCCCAGTCCGAGCATCTCGGTCAGGTACGCGCCCGGGTGGGCCACCTTCTGGTGGGTGACCCGGACCGCCTTGGGGTCCCCGCTGGTGCCGGAGGTGAACACCAGCATGAACAGGTCCTCGGCGCCCACCTCGGCCACGGGTGCGGCGTCCGGGTCGGCAGCGGCGACCAGGCGGGACCACTCTTCTCCCTCGACGTCGAGGACCCGGGCTCCGGCGACGTCGAGGCCGTCGAGGAGGGGCAGGTGCTCGGCGTCGGTGAGGACGACCTGACAGTCCGCGTGCCGGGCGTCACGGGCCAGGGCCTCGCCCCGCCGGGTGGAGTTGAGACCGACCGCGACGAAGCCGCCCAGCCCTGCGGCGGCAAGCACCATCGCGGTCTCCGGGGTGTTGTCCAGCAGGAACCCGACGTGGAACGGCCGGCTCGCGTCTCGCAGCGTCGTCAGCGCCGCCGCCCGACGGGAGGACTGCTCGACGTACTCACGCCAGGTCCAACGGCGGTCCTCGAACAGCAACGCCGCGGCGTCGCTGCCGGCCCGGGCGCGCAGCAGCGACTGGACCGTCGCGCTCACGTCACACCGGTTCGGCGGCGAGCACCCGGCCGACCGCCAGCGCCTGCCGGGTGCTCCCGCCGGAGGTGAACTCACGCCGCTTGGCCGCCGTGAAGTAGCGGTGGGCGGGCCCGTCGAGGTCGATCCCGACCCCGCCGTGGACGTGCACGGTCGTGTGCGCGATCTTGTGGCCGGTGTCGGCCGCCCACAGCTTGGCCGTGGCGACCTCGACGTCCGCCGGCAGGTCCTCGCTGAGGCGCCAGGCGGCCTGCCACATGGTCAGTCGCAGCCCCTGCACGTCGATGTAGCCGTCGGCCAGGCGCTGCGACACCGCCTGGAAGGTGCCGATCGGGCGACCGAACTGCTCGCGCGTGCGGGCGTACTCGGCGGTGAGCGCCAGGGCTCCCTCGACCACCCCGAGCTGCTCGGCGCACAGGACGACGGTGTGGCGTGCATCGAGCCACCGGGTCAGGTCACTGCCCTGGCCCGGTGCGCCGAGGACCCGGTCCGCGCCGAGCTCGACACCGGCGAGCTCGAGCCGTCCCACCGTGTCGCCGTCGTTGACCTGCTGGGCGTGCACCTGCACCCCCGGGTCGTCCGGGCGGACCAGCAGCACGATCCCGCCCTCGGCGGTGTCGGCGGGCACGAGGAACAGGTCGGCCACCGTGGCGGCCGGTACGACGGTCTTGGTGCCCGTCACACGCCAGCCATCGCCGGTGCGCTCCGCGGCGGTGCTCGGCCGCTCGGGGGCGTCGGCCAGGTCCTCGTTGAGCGCCGGCGTCAGAACGTTCTCGCCGTCAGCCGCCGGGCGGACCCACGCAGCCACCTGCTCCGGGCTGCCGAAGCGGGCCAGCGCGTCGGCGGCGACGGCATGTGCCACGAGGGGGAGCGGGGCGACGACGCGACCGACCTCGACCGCGACGCTGCACACCTCGAGTAGCCCGAGACCGGCGCCACCGGCGGTCTCCGGCAGGTGCAGCCCGAGCAGGCCTGCGCCGCCGAGTCGCCGCCAGAGCTCGCCGTCGTGACGCGTGCCGGTCGCCTCGATCTCGCGGAGCCGGGGCTGGCTGCAGGCGTCGGTGAGCATCGTGCGCGCCAGCTCCGCGGCGTCGCGCTGCTCGGGGGTGAGGTTGAAGTCCATGTGTCGCGCTCCTGCCTATCGCTTCGCGGCCGGCAGGCCGAGCCCGACCATGCCGATGATGTCGCGCTGGATCTCGTTGGTGCCACCGCCGAAGGTCATCACCAGCGACGTGCGGTGGTAGCGCTCGAGCCTCCCGGCGAGCACCGCGGCGGGGGAGTCGCTGCGCACGATCGCGTTGGGGCCGACGATCTCCATCAGCGAGCGGTACACCTCGGTGGCCAGCTCGCTGCCGTACACCTTCGTGGCGGATGCGTCGGCCGGGCTGAGGTCCTCGCCGGCCGAGGACGCGATCTTCCAGTTCATCAGGCTGAGCACCTGGACGCGGGCGTGGGCCCGGCCCAGGAGCACCTGGACCCACTCGGCGTCGGCGACCCGGCTGCCGTCGGGCTGCTTGGTCTCCTGCGCCCAGCGACGGACCTCCTCCACGGCGTGCACGAGCGGGGCCGCCGACGTGAGGGCCACCCGCTCGTGGTTGAGCTGGTTGGTCATCAGCGGCCAGCCGCCGTTGAGCTCGCCGACGAGGTTGTCGACGGGGACCCGGACGTCCTCGTAGTACGTCGCGGAGGTGTGCACCCCGGCGACCGTGCGGACGGGTGTGTAGGAGAACCCGGGAGCGTCGGTGGGCACGAGGATGATGGACAGGCCCTTGTGGCGGGGGAGGTCCGGGTCGGTGCGGCAGGCCAGCCAGACGTAGTCGGCGTACTGGATGAGGCTGGTCCACATCTTCTGACCGGTGATCACGAACTCGTCGCCCTCCCGGCGGGCGCGGGTCTTCAGGTTGGCCAGGTCGGTGCCGGCTCCCGGCTCGCTGTAGCCGATCGAGAAGTGCATGTCGCCCTTGAGGATCGCGGGCAGGAACTTCTGCTTCTGGGCGTCCGTGCCGAAGCGCATGATGGTCGGGCCGACGGTGTTGAGCGTCAGGTGGGGGATCGGCACGCCGGCGATGGCGGCCTCGTCGGAGAAGAGCAGCTGCTCGATCATCGAGCGGTTCTGGCCGCCGTACTCCTCGGGCCAGCCGATGCCGAGCCAGCCGTCGTCGCCGAGCCGGCGCATCACGGACTTGTAGGCGTCGACATCTCCGAACTCGCCGGTGGCCGCCGCGAGGGCGGCCCGTACCTCCGGGGTGACGAGCTCGTTGAAGTAGGACCGGAGCTCGGCGCGCAGGCGCTCGTGCTCGGGGGTCAGGGCCACCCGCATGGGGCCTCCTCAGAACTGGAACGTGTTTCAGTTCTGAGGTTAGCGGTCGCGGGTTTCCCTGTCGAGACGGTGGTCATCGAGGGCGCAAAACTGTAACCTGTTCCAGTATTGTCGTGGAACTGGTCGAGACCTCACCTGGAGGATGCGAATGAACGCGGTCAACGCACCGGAGCACGCGCGCGACATCGACGCCGGCGCTCCGCCGACCCGGTTCGCGCGAGGCTGGCACTGCCTCGGGCTCGCGGACACCTTCCGCGACGGCAAGCCGCACGCGGTCGAGGCGTTCGGCACCAAGCTCGTGGTGTGGGCCGACTCCAAGGGCGAGCTCAAGGTGCTCGACGGCTACTGCCGACACATGGGCGGCGACCTGACCCAGGGCAGCATCAAGGGTGACGAGGTGGCCTGCCCCTTCCACGACTGGCGCTGGGGCGGCGACGGCAAGTGCAAGGCGATCCCGTACGCCAAGCGGATCCCGCTGCGTGCCCGCACCCGGACCTGGCTGGCCATGGAGGAGAACAAGCAGCTGTTCGTCTACAACGACCCCGAGGGCAACCCGCCCCCGCCGGACGTGGTGATCCCCAAGATCGACGCCGCGTTCTCCGACGAGTGGACCGACTGGACCTGGAACACGCTGTTCATCGAGAACGCCAACTGCCGCGAGATCATCGACAACGTCGTGGACATGGCGCACTTCTTCTACATCCACTACGCCTTCCCGACGTACTTCAAGAACGTCTTCGAGGGGCATATCGCCACGCAGTACATGAACTCTCGCGGCCGCCCGGACATGTCCGGCGGTGGCTACGCCGGCGACGACATGCTGCTCACGTCGGAGGCGTCGTACTACGGGCCGTCGTACATGATCAACCCGCTCACCACCAGCTACAAGGGGATCGAGGTCGACGTCATCCTGATCAACTGCCACTACCCGGTCTCCGCGAGCTCGTTCGTGCTGCAGTACGGGCTGATCGTCAAGAAGCTCGAGGGCCTCGACGACGACACCGCGAACAAGATCGCCAAGAAGTACGCCGACATGTTCGGCGAGGGCTTCATGCAGGACGTGGAGATCTGGCGCAACAAGACCACGATCCAGAACCCCTTGCTCTGTGAGGAGGACGGGCCGGTCTACCAGCTGCGCCGCTGGTACGAGCAGTTCTACGTCGACGCCGCCGACGTCACCGAGGAGATGACGCAGCGCTTCGAGTTCGAGGTGGACACCACGCACGCCAACGAGAACTGGGAGCGAGAGGTCCGCGAGAACCTCGAGCGTCGCAAGGCCGAGGACGACCGGCTCGCCGAGAACCCGTCCGGCCCCCAGATGGCGACCGGTGTCTGACCGATGGTGTCGTTCACCCCGTTGAGCCCGGAGACACTGGCCGACCAGCGCCTCTACCTCGATGCCAGCCTCCAGGAGGTGAGCTGCCTCGACTGCCTCGCGCGGGTGCGGGTCAAGAAGAGCAGCGAGTTCCAGACCAGCATCCAGTGGACCGCCGAGGCGCAGGCGAACTGTGCCGAGTTCGCGCGCAAGGACGCCGAGGCAGGCCGCAGGCTGGTCCACGAGTCGTGCTCCCGCCTCAAGGCCAGCATCGACACGGCGGTGCGGGACGGGCGGCTGCGGGTCAGTGGCGGCACCGACGAGGTGGCGTACGTCGACACGCGGGTTGCCGTGAACGGCGCCGAGACGGAGGCAGGTCGTGGCTGAGTCCTACACCGCGCGGGTGGTCGAGGTGATCCCCGAGACCGACGACGCGCACTCGGTGGTGCTCGAGGTCCCGGACGCCGACGTGTTCAGGTACCGGCCCGGGCAGTTCCTCACCGTCGCCGTGCCCAGCGACCGGACCGGCACGGTGGCCCGCTGCTACTCGCTGTCGAGCGCCCCGCACGAGAGCGACCTGCTGAAGATCACGGTCAAGCGGACCGTCGAAGGATACGGGTCCAACTGGATCTGCGACAACGTCACGCAGGGCGATGAGCTGAAGGTGCTGCCGCCGAGCGGGATCTTCAGCCCCGCCGACCTCGACGCCGACCTGCTCCTCTTCGCCGGGGGAAGCGGGATCACCCCGGTGATCTCGATCGCGAAGTCAGCGCTGGCCCAGGGGTCGGGACAGGTGGTGCTGCTGTACGCCAACCGCGACGAGCAGTCGGTGATCTTCGCCCGCGAGCTGACCGAGCTTGCGCACAAGCACCCCGACCGGTTCGTCGTGGTGCACTGGCTGGAGAGCGTCCAGGGGTTGCCGACCGCGGAGCACATGAAGACCTTCGCGGCGCACTTCGCCTCCTACGATGCATTCGTGTGCGGCCCCGGACCGTTCATGAGCGGGGTGACGCAGGCGTTGAAGGACCTCGGCTTCCCCCGCGAACGACGCCACCAGGAGAAGTTCGTCTCCCTGGGCGGCAACCCGTTCGGTGACGAGGTCGAGGACGTCGACGCCGCCGAGGACGACACGACGCCTGGCGGCCGCACCGCGCCGGCCACCGTGATCGGCGAGCTCGACGGGCAGTCGTTCGAGTTCGACGACTGGCCGGCCGACAAGCCGCTGCTCGATCACCTGCTGCGCAAGGGGATCCCGGCGCCGTTCTCGTGTCGGGAGGGCAACTGCAGCGCCTGCGCGTGCCGGATCGTGGAGGGCGAGGTGGCGATGATGCACAACGAGGTCCTCGACGAGGACGACCTCGCGGACGGCATCCGGCTTGCCTGCCAGTCCCTGCCGGTGACCGACACGGTGCGGGTCAGCTACGAGTGAGCCGGGTGCGCGCGGGCGGTCACGGTGTGGCCGTGACGCAGATCTCCTGACGCTCCACGACGACCCGACGGCCGACCATCCGGGCGTCGGTGACCACCTCGACGCTCTGTCCGGCGCAGTCGGCCACGCCGAGGTCCACGGGCTGGTTCTCGGCGGCCTTGCCGGGCCTGCCCTGCGGTCCGGACGGTCCCGGCGCGCCGTCCACGCCGTCCTCCCCGTCCTCGCCGGGCGGACCGGGCAGTCCCGTGGCGCCCTGGGCGCCGCGAAGGTCGTCCGCGAGCAGGGTCGTCGCGGTGACCGCCCCCAGGAAGCCGAAGACCACCGCCACGAGTGCGGTGAGTGCCAGCGTCGACAGCTTCCCCATGGCTGAACCGTAGTCCCATCCGCCCCATGCGTTCCGGTATTGCCCGAATCGACTACCAGCCGCGGGCCCGCCACTCCTCGAGGTGCGGCCGCTCCGCGCCGAGCGTGGAGTCGTCTCCGTGGCCGGGGTAGAACCACGTCTCGTCGGGCAGCCGGTCGAAGATCTTCGTCTGCACGTCGCCGATCAGGGTGGCGAAGTCCTCGGTCGACCAGGTCTTGCCGACGCCGCCGGGGAACAGCGAGTCGCCGGTGAACAGGTGCGGCGTGCCGGCGGGATCGTCGTACAGCAGCGCGATGGAGCCCGGCGTGTGGCCGCGCAGGTGGATCACCGACAGCTCGCACTCGCCCACCGTGACGATGTCACCGTCGGAGACCGGCCGGGCGACCTTCACCGGCAGCTCCGCGGCGTCGTCCTCGCCGGCCACCGTCTCCGCGCCGGTCGCCGTGACGACCTCGGCGAGCGCACGGTGGTGGTCCCAGTGCCGGTGGGTCGTGACCACCTTGGCCAGGCCGTCGGGGCCCACCAGCCTCAGGATCGCCTCGGCGTCGTCGGCCGCGTCGATCAGGAGCTGCTCGTCGGTGGCGCGGCAGCGCAGGAGGTAGACGTTGTTGGACATCTGCTCGTCGACGGCGAGCTTGTTGATGATCAGGTTGGCCAGCTCGCGGGTGTCCGCGGGCCCGCCCGGACGGACCTTGCCGTGGTAGGTCATCGGCCGGTCACCGCCACTTCGAGAGCGCGGGAAGTTCGGTGTCCGACGTCAGTCCCTCGCCGTCGCCGCGGGCCATGGCCCACCAGGCGAGGTCGCAGGCCGGGCCCGAGACCACCGGACCGGGGCCCTCGACGCCGTACTTCCACTCGCGACCGGTGTCGGTGGCCCGCAGCAGCATCGACGGGCCGTCGGTCCGGTCGTGGGCGACCCGGTCGAGCAGCAGCTCGCAGAAGGCGTTGTCCCAGTCGTCGTTGGTGTAGCCGATCCCGAGGTCGGCGTGGTGCACCTGGACCTCGATCAGCCGGCGGGTGGGGATGTCGCGTGCCGGGAACGTCGGCTGCCCCGGGGCCTGGGCGACCAGGTTGTCCTCGTGCCGTACGTCGAGCTCGTTGATCGCCTGGATCAGCCGGCCACAGGCGGCGGAGGCGTCGACCCGCAGGTCGTGCGCGGATCGTCCGGCGCCGGCCTCGATGTCGGCGTCGCGCTGCTCCCGCGAGGGGTACATGTAGTGCGGCTCGCCGGTCTCGGCCCAGTGCAGCAGGTTGCAGAACGCATCCGCGTTGCGCGCCAGGTGGGTGACCACGTGACCGCGGGACCAGCCCGGGAGCAGTGAGGCGGCTCGGACGTCCTCGTCGGTGAGGTCGCTGAGCGCGCCGAGGAGTCGTGTGCTCGCCACCACCATCTCGACGAGGTTGGGGATGGCGATCGACCGGGTACCCGTGATGGTGTCCATGACCCCATCATCCTGCGGGGTGTCGGCTTGTGTCAGCCGATATGATGTGCGAACACTTGTTCGAACATCGGCCTCGGAGGACCCCGGGCCGTCTCGCACTCTTCTCAGAGGAACTCTGTGGCCGACCAGCTGATCATCCGCGGTGCCCGGGAGCACAACCTCAAGGACGTCTCCCTCGACCTGCCGCGCGACGCGCTCATCGTCTTCACCGGGCTCTCCGGCTCCGGGAAGTCCAGCCTCGCGTTCGACACGATCTTCGCCGAGGGTCAGCGCCGCTACGTCGAGTCGCTGTCGGCGTACGCCCGGCAGTTCCTCGGTCAGATGGACAAGCCCGACGTCGACTTCATCGAGGGTCTCTCGCCGGCGGTGTCGATCGACCAGAAGTCGACCTCGAAGAACCCTCGCTCGACCGTCGGCACGATCACCGAGGTCTACGACTACCTCCGGCTGCTGTACTCCCGGGCGGGACGCCCGCACTGCCCCAAGTGCGGCCGCCCGATCTCCAGGCAGACCCCGCAGCAGATCGTCGACCGGGTCCTCGAGCTCGAGGAGGGCAGCCGGTTCCAGGTCCTCGCCCCGGTGATCCGTGGACGCAAGGGGGAGTACGTCGAGCTGTTCCGCCAGCTGCAGACGCAGGGCTTCTCCCGGGTCCGCGTCAACGGCGAGACCCACCTGCTGACCGACCCTCCGAAGCTCGACAAGCAGAAGAAGCACACGATCGAGGTCGTCGTGGACAGGCTCGCGGTCAAGGAGTCGGCCAAGCGCCGGCTCACCGACTCCGTCGAGACCGCCCTCGGTCTGTCCTCGGGTCTGGTGACCCTCGACTTCGTCGATGTCGAGGAAGAGGATCACGAGCGCGGCATCGTCAGGGAGCGGACCTTCTCCGAGCACCTGGCCTGCCTGTACGACGACCTCTCGTTCGAGGAGCTGGAGCCGCGGTCGTTCTCCTTCAACTCGCCCTACGGCGCGTGCCCGGAGTGCCACGGACTGGGGACCCGGATGGAGGTCGACCCCGAGCTCGTGATCTCCGACCCGTCGGCGACGTTGGGGGAGGGCGCGATCGGGCCCTGGTCGGGCGCGCACGTCTTCGACTACTTCACCCGGATCCTGGGCGCGCTGGGCGAGGAGCTCGGCTTCGACCTCAACACGCCGTGGGAGCAGATCCCGGCCAAGGCGCGCAAGGCCATCCTCGACGGCCACCCCACCAAGGTCCACGTGCGCCACCGCAACCGTTACGGCCGCGAGCGCTCGTACTACACCTCCTTCGAGGGCGTCCGGCCCTACATCGAGCGCCGGCACCGCGAGGCGGAGTCCGACACCAGCCGCGAGCGCTTCGAGGGCTTCATGCGCGAGGTCCCGTGCCCGACGTGCCAGGGCAGCCGGCTCAAGCCGGTCTCGGTCGCGGTCACCGTGGGCGGCAAGAACATCGCGGAGGTCACCGCGATGCCGATCAACGAGGCCGCCGAGTTCCTGCGCGGTCTGGAGCTGACTGCTCGCGAGCGCCAGATCGCCGAGCAGGTGGTCAAGGAGATCCAGGAGCGGCTGAACTTCCTGCTCGCCGTCGGTCTGGACTACCTGTCGCTGGACCGCCCGTCGGGCTCGCTGTCGGGAGGCGAGGCGCAACGGATCCGGCTCGCGACGCAGATCGGCGCCGGGCTCGTCGGGGTGCTCTACGTGCTCGACGAGCCATCCATCGGTCTGCACCAGCGCGACAACCACCGGCTGATCGAGACCCTCGTGCGGCTGCGCGACCTTGGCAACACCCTGATCGTGGTCGAGCACGATGAGGACACGATCCGCACCGCCGACTGGGTGGTCGACATCGGCCCCGGTGCCGGTGAGCACGGCGGCCAGGTCGTGGTGTCCGGCAGCGTCGAGGAGCTGCTGAGCTCGCCGGACTCGGAGACCGGCAAGTACCTCTCGGGCCGCAAGGAGATCCCGGTCCCGGAGCTCCGCCGTCCGCGCACACCGGGCCGGTCACTGAAGGTGGTCGGCGCGAAGGAGCACAACCTTCGCGACGTCGACGTCGAGTTCCCGCTCGGCATGTTCGTCGCGGTGACCGGGGTCTCGGGCTCGGGCAAGTCGACGCTCGTCAACGACATCCTCTACACCTCGCTCGCCAAGCAGATCTACAACGCTCGAACGGTGCCCGGTCGCCACAAGCGGATCGAAGGCCTCGACCACGTCGACAAGGTGATCCACGTCGACCAGTCGCCGATCGGCCGGACGCCGCGGTCCAACCCGGCGACGTACACCGGAGTCTTCGACCACATCCGCAAGCTGTTCGCCTCCACCCCCGAGGCGAAGATGCGCGGCTACCTGCAGGGCAGGTTCTCGTTCAACGTCAAGGGGGGCCGCTGCGAGGCGTGCTCCGGCGACGGCACGATCAAGATCGAGATGAACTTCCTGCCCGACGTCTACGTGCCGTGCGAGGTCTGCCACGGCGCCCGCTACAACCGCGAGACGCTCGAGGTGCACTACAAGGGCAAGACCATCGCCGAGGTCCTCGACATGCCGATCGAGGAAGCGGTCGACTTCTTCGAGGCGATCCCGGCCATCTCGCGCTACATGCGCACGCTCGTCGAGGTCGGCCTCGGCTACGTCCGTCTCGGCCAGCCGGCCACGACGCTGTCCGGTGGCGAGGCGCAGCGGGTGAAGCTCGCCGCCGAGCTGCAGAAGCGGTCCACCGGACGGACCGTCTACGTGCTCGACGAGCCGACCACCGGTCTGCACTTCGAGGACATCCGCAAGCTGCTGCTGGTCCTGGGGCGGCTCGTGGACCAGGGCAACACGGTGCTCGTGATCGAGCACAACCTCGACGTGATCAAGACCGCCGACTGGCTGATCGACATGGGCCCGGAGGGCGGCAGCGGGGGCGGCATGGTGGTCGCCGAGGGGACTCCCGAGGAGGTGGCCGCACACCCGGACAGCTACACCGGCCAGTTCCTCAAGCCGCTGCTCGACGGTCGCGCCGCCATGGTCGCCGCCGCCCCGGCGAAGCGCCCCGCCAAGAAGGCCGCGGCGAAGAAAGCTGCGGCGAAGAAGGCTGCGGCGACGAAGACCGCTGCGCCGAAGACCGCTGCCGCGAAGAGCTCGTCGAGGTCAGGGACCTCGAACACCGCCCGCGCCTCGGTCCGGCGGTCCACGTCCGCGAAGCCGACGTCGAAGAAGTCCACGACCCCGGCGAAGACCCGCACCGCGGGCTGAGATCGGGCCTGTCGGCTCGGCGTGGGCGAAGGTAGTCTCATCTTCAACGAAATCGAGCACCGGAGGGCGCGATGGGTGACAACGGTCGGGAGCTGAGCCGGCGGGTGCTTCTGCGCGGCGCTGCGCTGACCGGCGTAGCGGTGCCGGTGCTGGCCGCCTGCGGCGCCGACGACGAGCCCACCGGGTCTGCGAGCCCGTCGGGGTCCCCGAGCGCCGGCGACGCGTCCACACCGCCGCCGGACTCCACCCAGAGCCCCGCCGAGCAGGAGGGGACCACCGTCGCGACCGCCGACGTGCCGGTCGGCGGGGGCACCATCCTCGCCGCCGCGATGGTGGTGGTGACCCAGCCGGCCGAGGGAGAGTTCGAGGCGTTCAGCGCCGTCTGCACCCACCAGGGCTGTCCGGTCCAGGAGATCAGCAACGGCACGATCAACTGCAACTGTCACGGCAGCAAGTTCTCGGTGGAGGACGGCTCGGTGGTGTCCGGGCCGGCGACGGAGCCCCTGGAGCGCAAGACGGTCAGCGTCGATGGCGACTCGCTGCGGGTGAGCTGACTGTCCCAGGCGCGACGTAGGGTTTGACGCGTGGCAGACCCGTCGACCTACCGCCCCGCCCCGGGGTCCATCCCCACCTCACCGGGGGTCTACCGGTTCCGCGACAGCAACCGCCGCGTCGTCTACGTCGGCAAGGCCAAGAACCTCCGGGCGCGGCTCTCGTCGTACTTCCAGGACCTGGCGAACCTTCACCCGCGCACGGCCACGATGGTCACCAGCGCGGCCTCGGTCGAGTGGACGGTGGTCAACACCGAGGTCGAGGCACTGCAGCTGGAGTACTCCTGGATCAAGGAGTTCGACCCGCGCTTCAACGTCAAGTACCGCGACGACAAGTCCTACCCCTGGCTGGCGGTGACCCTCAACGAGGAGTTCCCCCGCGTCATGGTGGGCCGCGGGGCGAAGAAGAAGGGCGTGCGCTACTTCGGCCCGTACTCCCACGCGTGGGCGATCCGCGAGACCGTCGACCTGCTGCTGCGGGTGTTCCCGATGCGCTCGTGCTCCAACGGCGTCTTCAAGCGCTCCCAGCAGATCGGACGACCCTGCCTGCTCGGCTACATCGACAAGTGCGCCGCCCCGTGCGTGGGTGACGTGACCGCGGAGGAGCACCGGCGGATCGTCGAGGACTTCGTCGACTTCATGTCGGGCAACACCACCGGGTTCGTGAAGCGGCTCGAGAAGGAGATGTACGCCGCCTCGGACGAAATGGACTTCGAGCGGGCCGCACGCCTGCGCGACGACATCGGCGCCCTCCGGCGGGCGATGGAGAAGCAGCAGGTGGTGCTCGGGGACGGCACCGACGCCGACGTGGTCGCCTTCGCCGACGACCCGCTCGAGGTCGCCGTGCAGATCTTCTACGTCCGCGGCGGGCGGATCCGCGGCCAGCGCGGCTGGGTCGCGGACAAGACCGAGGACGTCGACACCGGTGAGCTCGTGGAGCGGTTCCTGCTCCAGCTGTACGACGGTGAGGCCGGCGACGCGATCCCACGCGAGGTCCTCGTCCCGGCGCTGCCCGACGACGTCGACGCCCTGGAGCAGTGGCTGACCGACCTGCGCGGGGCCAGGGTGGCCGTGCGGGTGCCGCAGCGCGGGGACAAGAAGGCGCTGCAGGAGACCGTCGCCCGCAACGCCAAGCAGGCACTGGCGCTGCACAAGACCAAGCGGGCCAGCGACCTCACCACGCGCAGCCGGGCGCTGGAGGAGATCCAGGTCGCCCTCGAGCTGCCCGAGGCGCCGTTGCGCATCGAGTGCTACGACGTCTCGAATCTCCAGGGCACCGAGGTGGTCGCCTCGATGGTGGTGTTCGAGGACGGCCTCGCCCGCAAGAGCGAGTACCGCCGGTTCGTGATCCGTGGTGTCGAGGGGCAGAACGACGTCGCCTCGATGCACGAGGTGATCACCCGTCGGTTCCGCCGGCTGCTCGACGACCGGGCCCAGGAGCCCGAGCTCGGCGACGGCGGGGGAGAGGACGGCCCGTTGCTGGTCGACCCCGACACCGGTCGACCCCGCAGGTTCGCCTACGTCCCCGGCCTGGTGGTCGTCGACGGCGGCCCACCTCAGGTCGCGGCCGCCCAGCGCGCCCTGGACGAGCTCGGCATCGACGACGTTCCGGTCTGCGGCCTCGCCAAGCGGCTGGAGGAGGTCTGGCTGCCGAACCAGGAGGACCCGGTGATCCTGCCGCGGACCAGCGAAGGCCTCTACCTGCTGCAGCGGATCCGTGACGAGGCGCACCGGTTCGCGATCACCCACCACCGGTCCCGGCGGTCCAAGAGCATGGTCGAGAGCACTCTCGACGGGGTCCCCGGCCTCGGCGAGGTGCGCCGCAAGACGCTGCTGCGGCACTTCGGGTCGCTGAAGAAGCTGCGCGCGGCCTCGGTCGACGAGATCGCCGCGCTTCCCGGCTTCGGCAACCGGACTGCCGAGGCGGTGGTGGCAGCGCTCGGGACGGAGGAGCGCAGGCCCACGGTGTCGGTGAACACCGCCACCGGTGAGATCATCACCGAGGACGACGCCGGGGTCTCCCCGGGGCACGACACAGGCGAGGAGGCCAGATGACGGCGGAACCCGCGGAGCGCGGTGAGCTGGTCGTGGTGACCGGCATGACCGGCGCCGGCCGGAGCACCGCGGCCAAGGAGCTCGAGGATCTCGGCTACTTCGTGGTCGACAACCTGCCGCCCCAGCTGGTGCCCGACGTGGTCCGCCTCGTCGACGAGTCGCAGGGCGAGCGGCAGCCGATCGCGGTGGTCGTCGACGTCCGTTCCGGCTCGTTCTTCGGCTCGCCGCGAGAGGTCCTCGCCCAGGGCCGGACAGGGCGCCGCACGACGCTATTGTTCCTCGAGGCGACCGACGAGGTGCTGGTCCGCCGCCAGGAGGCTGCTCGCCGGCCGCACCCGCTCCAGGAGGGCGGCCGCCTGCTCGACGGGCTGCAGCGGGAGCGTCAGGTGATCGCGGCGCTGCGCGGTGACGCCGACGTGGTGATCGACACGACGAACCTCAACGTGCACCAGCTCACGGACAAGGTTGCCGAGGCGTTCGGCACCGAGCACACCATGTCGCTCAAGGCGACCGTGGTGAGCTTCGGCTTCAAGTACGGCATCCCGGTCGACGCGGACCTCGTCGCCGACATGCGGTTCCTACCCAACCCGCACTGGGTCCCCGAGCTCCGGCCGCTGTCCGGGCGCGACGCCGAGGTCGCTGCCTACGTCAAGGAGCGGCCGGAGGCCAAGGACTTCCTCGAGAAGTACGTCGGCCTGGTCGAGACCGTCGCGGAGGGGTACCTCCGCGAGGGGAAGCGGTTCATGACGATCGCGGTGGGGTGCACCGGCGGCAAGCACCGCAGCGTCGCGATGACCGAGGAGATCGCCGCCCGGCTGCGTGCGCGCGGCCTCGACGCACGGCCGATGCATCGTGACCTGGGACGGGAGTGACCTGACCCTGCCTGCCCCCGCGCCCCTCAAGGTGGTCGCGCTCGGGGGCGGGCACGGGTTGTCGGCGTCACTGTCCGCCTTGCGGCGCGTGGTCGAGCACGTCACCGCGATCGTGACCGTGGCCGACAACGGCGGGTCCTCCGGACGGTTGCGCGAGGAGTTCGGCGTGCTCCCGCCCGGGGACCTGCGGCAGGCACTGGCCGCACTCTGCGGGGACGACGACTGGGGCCGCACCTGGGCCCGAGTGCTCCAGCACCGGTTCGACAGCACCGGGCCGATGGACGAGCATGCGGTCGGCAACCTGCTGATCGTCGCGCTGTGGGAGCTGCTCGGCGACCACGTGACCGGGCTGGCGTGGGTGGCTCGCCTCCTCGGGGCGCAGGGCACCGTCCTCCCGATGTCGGTGGCGCCGATCGACATCACCGCGACCGTCCGCGGTTTCGATCCGGCTCACCCGGACGAGCTCGGCACGATCCACGGCCAGGTCGAGGTGGCCTCCACGGCCGGCCAGGTGATCTCGGTCGATCTCACCCCGGCCAACCCGCCGGCGTGCCCCGAGGCGCTCGAGGCCGTGGCCGAGGCGGACTGGGTCGTGCTCGGCCCGGGGTCCTGGTACACCAGCGTGATCCCGCACCTGCTGGTCCCCGACCTGCGCCGAGCCGTGGTCACTGCATCGGCGCGGCGCGCGGTCGTGCTGAACCTTGCGCCGCAGCGCGGCGAGACCGAGGGGTACTCCGCGGAGGCGCACCTGGAGGTGCTCGCCGCCTACGCCCCGGAGCTCAAGCTCGACGTGGTCCTCGCCGACCGGCAGGTGGTCACCGACCTGGCCGGACTGCGGGCGGCCGCCGCGTCGTTCGGTGCCGAGCTGGTGGTCGCCGACGTCGCCGCCGACGACGGCACGCCGCGTCACGACCCGGTGAAGTTGGCCAATGCCTATGCGTCCTTCCTGGGCGAGGCATAGGGTGTCGGCGTCCAGCAGCCCGGGATGCGGCATTCGTGCACGGGAGCGAGAAGTGACAGGATCGGACGCATGGCGATGACGGCACAGGTCAAGGCAGAGCTGGCCAGCACCCCGGTGACCAAGTCGTGCTGCCGCAAGGCCGAGGTCTCCTCGATGCTCCGCTTCGCCGGTGGGCTGCACATCGTCAGCGGCCGGATCGTGGTCGAGGCCGAGCTCGACACCGGCGCGGCCGCCCGTCGGCTGCGCAAGGACATCGCCGAGATCTACGGTCACACCTCCGACGTGGTGATGGTCTCCGGCAACGGCATCCGCAAGGGGAGCCGGTACGTCGTCCGCGTCGTCCGCGAGGGGGAGGCCCTGGCACGTCAGACCGGTCTGCTCGACGGACGCGGTCGCCCGGTGCGGGGACTCCCACCGCAGGTCGTATCCGGCGCCAGCTGCGACGCCGTCGCCGCCTGGCGGGGTGCCTTCCTGGCCCACGGCTCGCTGACCGAGCCGGGCCGCTCCTCCGCCCTCGAGGTGACCTGCCCCGGGCCCGAGGCTGCGCTCGCCCTGGTCGGTGCGGCACGCCGGCTGGGCATCTCCGCGAAGGCGCGGGAGGTCCGTGGCGTGGACCGTGTCGTGATCCGCGACGGAGACGCGATCGGCGAGCTGCTCACCCGGCTCGGCGCGCACGAGTCGCTGATGGCCTGGGAGGAGCGGCGGATGCGCCGCGAGGTGCGGGCCACCGCGAACCGGCTGGCGAACTTCGACGACGCCAACCTGCGCCGCTCGGCGCGTGCCGCGGTCGCGGCGGGTGCCCGGGTCGAGCGTGCCCTGGAGATCCTCGCCGACGAGGTCCCCGACCACCTGAAGATGGCCGGCGACCTCCGCCTGCAGCACAAGCAGGCCTCGCTCGAGGAGCCCGGCCA
>JBMOMG010000084.1:0-34347 GCA_049323155.1 Actinomycetota bacterium
CGGTAGCCTCCGCGGCCTCCTCGGCCGGAGCCTCGGTCGCGTCGGTGGTCTCCTCGGCGGGCGCCTCCGCGGCCGGGGCGGCAGCCGGAGCGGCCTTCTCGGTGCGAGCCGGCTTGGCCTTGGCGACGTACTCCTCGGTCACGAGCTCGATGACCGCCATGGGGGCGTTGTCGCCCTTGCGGGGGCCGAGCTTGGTGATCCGGGTGTAGCCACCGGGGCGCTCCGCGAAGCGGGGACCGATCTCCTCGAACAGCGCGTGCACGACACCCTTGTCACGGATGACCCGCAGCACCTGGCGGCGGTTGTGCAGGTCGCCCTTCTTGGCCTTGGTGATCAGCCGCTCGGCGTAGGGCCGCAGCATGCGCGCCTTCGCCTCGGTGGTGGTGATCCGGCCGTGCTCGAAGAGGCTCGTCGCCAGGTTCGACAGGATGAGCTTCTGGTGAGCGGGGCTGCCGCCGAGGCGCGCGCCCTTCTTCGGGGTAGGCATGTCTTCTTCTCTTCTCTCCCGGGCCGTACCAGGTACCCGGGTAGGTGGGTGTTGACTTCACGGCCCGACGGGTTCGCCCCGTCAGGCCGACGGGATCAGTACTGCTCGTCCTCGACGAAGCTGTCGTCGTCGTCCTCGTACGCCGCCAGGGCAGCCTGCGGGTCGAAGCCCGGGGCGCTGTCCTTGAGCGAGAGGCCCATCTCGACGAGCTTGGCCTTGACCTCGTCGATCGACTTCGCACCGAAGTTGCGGATGTCGAGCAGGTCCTGCTCCGAGCGGGAGATGAGCTCACCCACGGTGTGGATGCCCTCACGCTTGAGGCAGTTGTAGGAGCGGACGGTCAGCTGCAGGTCCTCGACCGGCAGGGCGAGGTCCGCGGCGAGCTGCTCGTCGACCGGCGACGGGCCGATGTCGATGCCCTCGGCCTCGACGTTGAGCTCACGAGCCAGGCCGAACAGCTCGACCAGGGTCTTGCCGGCCGAGGCGAGCGCGTCACGGGGGCGGATCGACGGCTTGGTCTCGACGTCGATCACGAGCTTGTCGAAGTCGGTGCGCTGCTCGACACGGGTGGCCTCGACCTTGTAGGTCACCTTGAGCACCGGCGAGTAGATCGAGTCGACCGGCATCCGGCCGATCTCGACGTCGCCGGCCTTGTTCTGCACCGCGGAGACGTAGCCGCGGCCCCGCTCGACGACGAGCTCCATCTCGAGCTTGCCCTTGTCGTTGAGGGTCGCGATCTTCAGGTCGGGGTTGTGCACCTCGACACCGGCCGGCGGCGCGATGTCGGCGGCGGTCACGTCGCCGGGGCCCTGCTTGCGCAGGTACATGGTGACGGGCTCGTCGTGCTCGGAGGAGACCACGAGGTCCTTGAGGTTCAGGATGATCTCGGTGACGTCCTCCTTCACCCCTTCGACCGTCGAGAACTCGTGCAGCACGCTGTCGATCTTGATGCTCGTGACCGAGGCACCGGGGATCGAGGAGAGCAGCGTGCGGCGCAGCGAGTTACCCAGGGTGTAGCCGAAGCCGGGCTCCAGCGGCTCGATGACGAACCGCGAGCGGAACTCGTCGACGACCTCTTCCGACAGGGTCGGGCGCTGAGCGATAAGCACTGGTGATTCCTTTCCGAGCCCACCCGCTATTTGACGGGCTCGAACCGAAGGGAGGTGGCCACGGGGGTGGAGCCGGAGCGGTACCGGACCCCACCACCGAGAGGGCCCACGAGGGCGGAGCCGAGCCGGTACCTGACCGACCGGACTCCACCGCCGCGGGGGTCCACGGGGACGGAGCCCCCGTGTGGTTACTTCTTCGAGTAGTACTCGACGATGAGCTGCTCCTGGACGGGCAGATCGATCTGCGCCCGGACCGGGAGCTGGTGCACCAGGATCCGCATCCGGTTCGGCAGCGCCTCGAGCCACGCCGGGACGATGCGCTCGCCGTGCGTCTCGCGAGCCACGATGAACGGCGTCATCTCCTTGGACTTCTCGCGGACGTCGATCACGTCGTGCTGGCTGACCTGGTACGACGGGATGTCGACCTTCTTGCCGTTGACCAGGAAGTGGCCGTGGACCACGAGCTGGCGGGCGTGACGACGGGTGCGGGCGAAGCCGGCGCGGTAGACCACGTTGTCGAGGCGGCACTCGAGCAGCTGCAGCAGGTTGTCACCGGTCTTGCCGGGGCGGCGGTTCGCCTCGGCGTAGTAGCGGTGGAACTGCTTCTCCATCACGCCGTAGGTGAAGCGAGCCTTCTGCTTCTCACGAAGCTGGAGGAGGTACTCGCTCTCCTTGATGCGGCCGCGGCCGTGCTGGCCGGGCGGGTAGGGGCGACGCTCGTAAGCCTGGTCGCCACCGACGAGGTCGACACCGAGACGGCGCGACTTCTTCGTCATGGGGCCGGTGTAGCGGGCCATTTCTTAAGTCTCCTTGATTCGCAGTCGGGCAGGTCGGGTCAGACGCGGCGGCGCTTGGGCGGGCGGCATCCGTTGTGGGGCGTCGGCGTGACGTCCGCGATGGTGCCGACCTCGAGGCCGATCGCACCGAGCGAACGAATCGCCGTCTCGCGACCCGAACCCGGGCCCTTCACGAAGACGTCGATCTTCTTCATGCCGTGCTCCATCGCCCGACGACCGGCAGCCTCGGCTGCCATCTGCGCGGCGAACGGGGTGGACTTGCGCGAGCCCTTGAAGCCGACGGTGCCGGCAGAGGCCCACGAGATCACCGCACCGGTGGGGTCGGTGATGGTGACGATGGTGTTGTTGAACGTGCTCTTGATGTGAGCCTCGCCCTGGGCGATGTTCTTCTTCTCCTTGCGGCGCACCTTCTTGGCGCCGGCAGCCTGACGGCTCTTGGGAGGCATTCAGTAACTCCTGAGGATTGTCTGGTTCAAGCTCTGGTTCGAGGAAGTCGACCGGGGAGTCCGGTGGTCGAGGAGCAGAGGCTCCGCACGACCACTCAGATCACTTGGCCTTCTTCTTGCCGGCGACGGTGCGCTTGGGGCCCTTGCGGGTGCGCGCGTTGGTCTTGGTGCGCTGACCGCGGACCGGGAGGCCCTGGCGGTGACGGCGACCCTGGTAGCTGCCGATCTCGATCTTGCGACGGATGTCAGCCTGGACCTCGCGACGGAGGTCACCCTCGATCTTGAAGTTCGCTTCGATCTCGTCGCGGAGCTTGACCAGCTCCTCGTCGCCCAGCTGGTGGACCCGCATGTTGGGGTCGACCCCGGTCGAGGCCAGGAGCTGCTGGGCGCGGGTACGGCCGATGCCGTAGATGTAGGTGAGTGCGATCTCGATGCGCTTGTCACGCGGGAGGTCCACACCAACGAGGCGTGCCATGTAAGGCGGTTTCCCTTCGGTTGTTCTCGGAGGTGTCCGACGTGTCGCGCCCCGTGCCCTCGTGGCACGGGCCCCGGCCTCCGATCCGGGGGTGGCCTCCGCCGGCGTGCCGGGGAGGAGCGATCACGTTGTGCGGTGTTCAGTTGTGCTGCTCGACGGCCGAGGCCGTCGCGCCGGGGCTCAGCCCTGGCGCTGCTTGTGGCGAGGGTTCTCGCAGATCACCATGACGCGGCCGTGGCGACGGATCACCTTGCACTTGTCACAGATCGGCTTGACGCTCGGGTTGACCTTCATTCGAAGCTCTTCTCATGTGCATGACCCCGGCGCGCGTGGGACGCGGACCGGCGCCGTGGACGGCTGGCTGGACCGATTGCTCGGGTGTTACTTGTACCGGTAGACGATCCGACCGCGGGTCAGGTCGTACGGCGAGAGCTCGACGACGACTCGGTCCTCGGGAAGGATCCGGATGTAGTGCTGACGCATCTTGCCGCTGATGTGGGCGAGGACCTTGTGCCCGTTGCTCAGCTCGACCCGGAACATAGCGTTCGGGAGAGCTTCGACAACCGTGCCCTCGATCTCGATCACGCCTTCTTTCTTCGGCATGTCCTCCGCAATCTGTTGATGACTGGTCTACCGTTACTGCACTGCGCCAGCCGGGGCCTGAGGGACTCGGCGCGACGCAGGTGGCCCGGGAACCTCCGACGCGCACGTGCGGCCGGTGGACCTCGTGAGGCCCGCCGGGTGCCCCTTCCCGACCGCACACCGGTCCTCTTGCGAGGACGAGGCGTTCGCCGGGCAGCCGCAGGGCACCACGAAACAGGCCCACGTTGGACCGACGTCCAAGTCTACGGGATCACCCCACGGAACCCCTAATCGCGCAGGAACCACCCTTCGACGGGCTCAGGGACCGCCCTTCGACGGGCTCAGGGACCACCCTTCGACGGGCTCAGGGACCACCCTTCGACGGGCTCAGGAACCACCCTTCGACGGGCTCAGGAACCGCCGAACGGGACGCCGAGCTCGGCGAGCTTGGCCGCTCCCCCGTCGATCGCGGTGAGCACCCAGGCCCCGCGCTCGGTGAGCGTGAAGGTGTGCTCGAAGTGGGCGGCGAACGAGCCGTCGTCGGTCTTGACCGTCCAGTCGTCGGGGAGCACGTAGGTCGAGGGATGGCCGAGCACGACCATCGGCTCGACCGCGAGGGCGAGCCCCTCGACCAGCTTGGGACCGCGCCCCGGCTTGCCGAAGTTCGGCACGTTCGGCGGCTGGTGCATGGCGGTGCCGATCCCGTGCCCGACGTAGTCCTCGACGATCCCGTAGTCACCCTGGCTGCGGACGTAGGACTCCACGGCGTGGGAGATGTCGGTCAGCCGGCCGCCGAGGCGCGCTGCGGCGAAGCCGCGCCACATCGCCTCCTCGGTCACCCGCATCAGCTCGCTGGCCTCCTCGGGCACCTCGCCGACGGCGACCGTGATCGCCGCGTCGCCGTGCCATCCGTCGACCACGGCCCCGCAGTCGATCGAGACCAGGTCACCCTCCTCGATCACCCGGTCGCCGGGGATCCCGTGCACGACCTCGTCGTTGACCGAGGCGCAGATGCTGCCGGTGAAACCGTGGTAGCCCTTGAACGAAGGGACGCCTCCGTGGGAGCGGATGTTGTCCTCCGCGATCCGGTCCAGCTCCAGCGTGGTGATCCCGGGCCGCACCGAGGCTCGCAGCAGCTCGAGGGTCTGACCGACCAGGAGCCCGGCGGTCCGCATCTTGCGGATCTGCTCGGGCGTCTTGATCTCGATCCCGCGGTCCTTGAACACAGCCCTCAGCTGCCGGAGCGCTGGCGGACCGCGTCGAGAGCGGTGAAGATCCGCTCGCTGACCTCGTCCACGGTGCCCATGCCGTCGACCTCGACGAGCAGGCCACGGTCGGCGTACACCGCGATCAGCGGAGCGGTCTGCTGGTTGTAGACGTCCTGCCGGTGCCGGACGACCTCCTCGGTGTCGTCGGTCCGACCCTCGGTCTGTGCACGGTGGAGCAGGCGCTGCACCAGCTCCTCGTCGACGACGGTGAGCACCACCACGGCGTCGAGGGAGGCACCGGAGTCGGCCAGCATCGAGTCGAGCTCCTGGACCTGGGCGACGGTGCGCGGGTAGCCGTCGAGCAGGAAGCCCCCGGTCGCGTCGTCCTGGGAGATCCGGTCGCGGACCATCGCGTTGGTGACCTCGTCGGGCACGTAGTCCCCGCGGTCCATGTAGCGCTTGGCCTCCACCCCGAGCGGGGTGCCCTCGGACACGTTGGCCCGGAAGATGTCACCGGTGGAGATGGCGGGGATGCCCAGTCGGGCGGAGATCACCTTGGCCTGGGTGCCCTTGCCGGCACCCGGAGGGCCCATCAGGATCAGTCTCATCAGCGCAGGAATCCTTCGTAGTTGCGTTGCTGCAGCTGGCTCTCGATCTGCTTCACCGTGTCGAGAGCGACACCGACCATGATCAGGATGGACGTGCCACCGAACGGGAAGTTCTGGTTGGCACCGATCAGCACGAAGGCGACCAGGGGGATCAGGGCCACGAGGCCGAGGTAGAGCGAGCCGGGGAACGTGAGGCGGGACAGGACGTAGGAGAGGTACTCCTCGGTCGGCTTGCCCGCCCGGATCCCGGGGATGAAGCCGCCGTACTTCTTCATGTTGTCGGCGACCTCCACGGGGTTGAAGGTGATCGCGACGTAGAAGTAGGTGAAGAAGATGATCATCAGGAAGTACACCGCCATGTAGAGGGGGTGGCTTCCGTCGGCGAAGTAGGTGGTGATGAACTCGTTGAACCACGAACCCTGGTTGCCGAACTGCGAGGCCATCGCCGGCAGGTACAGCAGGCTCGAGGCGAAGATCACCGGGATGACGCCGGCCTGGTTGACCTTGAGCGGGATGTAGGTCGAGGAGCCGCCGAACATCTTGCGACCGACCATCCGCCGGGCGTACTGCACCGGGATCCGGCGCTGGGCCTGCTCGATGAAGATGACCGCCGCAATGATGACCAGGCCGACGGCGACCACGATGCCGAAGGTCAGCCAGCCGTTGGCCTCGCGGACCGCCCAGAGCGAGGCGGGGAAGGTGGCGACCACCTGGGTGAAGATCAGCAGGGACATGCCGTTGCCGATGCCGTGCTCGGTGATCAGCTCACCGAGCCACATGATCACCGCGGTGCCGGCCGTCATGGTGATCACCATGATCAGCATCGTGGACAGGGCGTCCTCGTTGTGCAGCAGCGGGAGCTCACAGCCCTGGATCAGCTGCCGGTTGCGGGCCAGCGCGGTGATGCCCGTCGCCTGAAGGATCGCCAGCGCCAGGGTCAGGTAGCGGGTGTACTGGGTGATCTTGGTCTGACCGGCCTGCCCCTCCTGCTTGAGGGCCTCCAGGCGCGGGATGACCACGACGAGCAGCTGCAGGATGATGCTCGCGGTGATGTACGGCATGATCCCCAGCGCGAAGATGGTCAGCTGGAGCAACGCCCCGCCGGAGAAGAGGTTGATCAGGCCGTAGATGCCCTGGTTCTCGATCTGGCCGAAACAGGCCTGGACGTTCTCCACGTGCACGCCCGGGGCGGGCACCTGAGACCCGAGCCGGAAGATCACGATGATCAGCAGGACGAACAACAGCTTGCGTCGCAGGTCCGGCGTCCGGAACGCGTTGGCGAAAGCGCCTAGCACCTGGTCCTCTTTCTTCACGTGCGGGTATCTCGCTGTCTGCAGCGGGACCCCGGAAGCCTAACAGGCACCGAACCCACGGTTTCACCGTGATCCGCGATGCCCCTGGTGATGCAAGCAGGGGCGCAGCCGGCTCGCGCCGACCACGCCCCTGCTCTGCGTACCTGTGTCCGAGTGAGCCGGTGGCTCAGAGCTCGGTGGTGCTGCCGCCGGCGGCCGCGATCTTCTCCTTCGCGCTGTTGGAGAACGCGTGGGCGCTCACCTGCAGCGCGACCGAGACGTCGCCGGAGCCGAGCACCTTGACGGGCTGGCCCTTGCGGACCGCACCCTTGGCGACGAGCTCGTCGACGCCCACGGTGCCGCCCTCGGGGAAGAGCTCGTTCAGACGGTCGAGGTTGACCACCTGGAACTCCACCTTGAACGGGTTCTTGAAGCCCTTCAGCTTCGGCAGCCGCATGTGCAGCGGCATCTGGCCGCCCTCGAAGCTCTCGGGGACCTGGTAGCGCGCCTTCGTACCCTTGGTACCGCGGCCCGCGGTCTTGCCCTTCGATGCCTCACCGCGACCCACACGGGTCTTCGCGGTCTTGGCGCCAGGGGCGGGACGCAGGTGGTGCAGCTTGAGCGTCATGTCAGTCGACCTCCTCGACGGCGATCAGGTGCCTGACCGTGTGGAGCATGCCACGGATCTCAGGACGGTCCTCCTTGACGACGACGTCGCCGATGCGCTTGAGCCCAAGCGTGCGGAGGGTGTCCCGCTGGTTCTGCTTGCAGCCGATCGTCGACCGCTTCTGCTCGACCTTGAGGCGTGCCATCACTGGCTCACCTCCGCACGGGCCTTGAGCAGCGCGGCCGGGGCGACGTCCTCGACGGGGAGACCCCGGCGAGCAGCGACGGACTCCGGCTCCTCGAGACCCTTCAGGGCCTCGACCGTGGCGTGCACGATGTTGATCTGGTTCGACGACCCGAGCGACTTGCTCAGCACGTCGTGGATGCCGGCGCACTCGAGCACAGCGCGCACCGGGCCACCGGCGATCACACCGGTACCGGGAGCGGCCGGACGCAGGAGCACGACGCCCGCGGCCTTCTCGCCCTGCACCGGGTGCGGGATCGTGCCCTGGATGCGGGGGACGCGGAAGAAGTTCTTCTTCGCCTCCTCGACACCCTTGGCGATCGCCGCCGGAACCTCCTTGGCCTTGCCGTACCCGACACCGACCATGCCGTCGCCGTCACCGACGATCACGAGGGCGGTGAAGCTGAAGCGACGACCACCCTTCACGACCTTGGCGACACGGTTGATCGCGACGACACGCTCGATGTAGGCGGTCTTGTCCGCAGCCTGGCCACGACGGTCGTCGCGGCCGCGACGGTCGCCGCCGCCGCTACGGCGCTGGGATCCGCTCATTCGAACTACCTCTTCCTTCTTTCAGTCGATTCGCGATCAGAACGCGAGGCCGCCCTCACGGGCGCCGTCGGCGAGGGCGGCTACGCGCCCGTGGTACTTGTTGCCCGCACGGTCGAAGACCACGCCCTCGACGCCGGCGGCCTTGGCGCGCTCTGCGACGAGCTCACCGACCCGCTTGGCCTTGGCGGTCTTGTCGCCCTCGAACGAGCGCAGGTCCGCCTCCATGGTGCTGGCGGAGGCAAGCGTCTTGCCGACCAGGTCGTCGACGACCTGCACCGTGATGTGCTTGCTGGACCGGGTGACGACCATGCGCGGACGCTCGGCGGTGCCGGCGATCTTCTTGCGGCCGCGAACCTGGCGGCGCAGACGCGACGCCACACGCGCGGAGGTGTGCTTGGAAGCCCTGAGTGCGATAGCCATCGTCACTTACCAGCCTTTCCGACCTTGCGACGGATCTGCTCGCCCGCGTAGCGAACGCCCTTGCCCTTGTAGGGCTCCGGCTTGCGCAGCTTGCGGATGTTGGCAGCGACCTCGCCGACGAGCTGCTTGTCGATGCCCTGGACACCGAGCTTGGTCGGGCCCTCGACGGTGAACGTGATCCCCTCGGGCGCGTTGAAGGTGATCGGGTGGGAGTAGCCGAGCTGGAACTCGAGCTGCGTCGGCCCCTTCGACAGGACGCGGTAACCCACGCCGACGATCTCGAGCTTCTTCTCGTAGCCCTCGGTCACACCGGTCACCATGTTGGCGATCAGCGTGCGGGTCAGGCCGTGGAGCGACTTGCTGACACGCTCGTCGTTGGGCCGGGCCACCTCGATGGCACCGTCCTCACCGCGAGCGACGGTGATCGGGGATGCGACGGTGTGCGACAGGGTGCCCTTGGGCCCCTTCACGGTCACAGTGCTCTCCTCGACGGCCACGTCGACACCCGACGGGACCGTGATGGGGAGCTTGCCAATGCGCGACATGCTTCTTCCTCCTTCTGGTCTCGTCGTTACCAGACGTAGGCGAGGACTTCCCCACCCACGCCCTTCTGGTTGGCCTGACGGTCGGTCAGCAGGCCCTGGCTGGTCGAGATGATCGCGACGCCGAGGCCGCCGAGCACCTTCGGGAGGCCGGTGGCCTTGGCGTACACGCGCAAGCCCGGCTTGCTGATGCGGCGCAGCCCAGCGATCGAGCGCTCGCGGTTCTGGCCGTACTTGAGGGTCACGGTGAGCGTCTTGCCCACCTGGTCCTCCGGGGTGTCCTCCACCTTCCAGGAGGTGATGTAGCCCTCCTGCTGGAGGATCTCGGCGACACCGGCCTTCAGCTTGCTGTAAGGCATCGACACCGAGTCGTGGTACGCCTGGTTGGCGTTGCGCAGACGCGTGAGCATGTCTGCGATCGGGTCAGTCATCGTCATGGCCTTCTAGGGCCCTTTCCCACCGTGGTTTCGCCCCGATCCTGCCGGGCGACCTTCAGCGATCTAGTTGCTTGTTGAGTCAAGAGGAATGTGGTGCGTGCTCTACCAGGAGCTCTTGGTGACACCGGGCAGCTCGCCGCGGTGAGCCATCTCGCGCAGGCAGACGCGGCAGAGACCGAACTTGCGGTACACCGCCTTCGGCCGGCCGCATCGCTGGCAGCGGGTGTAGCCGCGAACCTTGAACTTCGGCTTGCGCGACGCCTTGACGATCAGTGCTGTCTTCGCCATGGTCTCACTGCTCCTTGAAGGGGAACCCGAGCTGCTTGAGCAGCGCGCGACCCTCGTCGTCGTTCGTTGCGGTGGTCACGACCGTGATGTCCATGCCTCGCGAGCGGTCGACCTTGTCCTGGTCGATCTCGTGGAACATGACCTGCTCGGTCAGACCGAAGGTGTAGTTGCCGCGGCCGTCGAACTGTGTGCTTGAGAGGCCGCGGAAGTCGCGGATACGCGGAAGGGCGAGCGACAGCAGTCGGTCGAGGAACTCCCACATCCGGTCGCCGCGCAGCGTGACGTGCGCGCCGATCGGCATCCCCTCACGCAGCTTGAACTGCGCGATGGACTTGCGGGCCTTGGTGACCTGCGGCTTCTGGCCGGTGATCGCGGTCAGGTCGCGCACCGCGCCCTCGATGAGCTTCGAGTCGCGCGCCGCCTCGCCGACACCCATGTTGACCACGATCTTGGTCAGGCCGGGCACCTGCATCACGTTGGCGTAGCCGAACTCCTGGTGCAGCGCGGGGAGGATCTCCTCGCGGTAGCGCTGCTTGAGGCGCGGCATGCTGCGGGTCTCAACTGTCTCGGTGGTCATCAGATCTCCTCACCGTTCTTGCGCGCGACACGCACACTGCGCTCAGCGGTGTAGGTCGAGCCGTCGGGGCGGCGCTTGGTGACCTCGTCGCGACGGAAGCCGACGCGCGTGGTGACCTTGCCCTTCTCGCCCTTGGGGGCGTCCACGAGGAGCATCACGTTGGACACGTGGATGGCTGCCTCCTGGGTGACGATGCCGCCGGTGTTGCCGGCGCGACCGCCCTGGTTGACCACCTTGGTGTGCCGCTTGATGCGGTTCACACCCTCGACGATCACACGCTCACGGTCGGCCTGGACGGCGATGACCTTGCCCTCGGCGCCCTTGTCCTTGCCGGCGATGACGCGGACGACGTCGCCCTTCTTGATGCTCAGGGTCTTCTTCTTGTTCTGTGCCATCTCAGAGCACCTCCGGAGCCAGCGAGATGATCTTCATGAACTTCTTCTCCCGCAGCTCGCGACCCACGGGGCCGAAGATGCGGGTTCCGCGGGGCTCCCCGTCGTTCTTGAGAATCACGGCTGCGTTCTCGTCGAACCGGATGTAGGAACCGTCGGGACGGCGGCGCTCCTTGACGGTGCGGACGACGACGGCCTTGACGACGTCGCCCTTCTTCACGTTGCCACCGGGGATCGCATCCTTGACGGTGGCGACGACGACGTCGCCGATGCCGGCGTAGCGCCGACCCGAGCCACCGAGAACACGGATGCAGAGGATCTCCTTCGCACCGGTGTTGTCGGCGACCTTGAGTCGCGACTCCTGCTGGATCATCACTTTCTCCTTGTCGCCCCGGTTCTCACCTGGTGGTGAGCCTGGGGGAACCTACTGGCGGCTTCGCCGCCCCTGACTGCGCGGACCGGCTGGCGCCGGGCTGACTGTTTGTTGCGAAGTAGGCAGGCTCGCTTCGCTCGCGCCTTACTTCGCCTTCTCGAGGACCTCGACGACGCGCCAGCGCTTGGTGGCCGACAGCGGACGGGTCTCCATGATCAGGACCCGGTCGCCGACGCCGCACTGGTTCTGCTCGTCGTGCGCCTTGAGCTTGCTCGTACGACGCATGACCTTGCCGTAGAGAGCGTGCTTGACACGGTCCTCGACGGAGACGACGACGGTCTTCTCCATCTTGTCGCTGACCACGAGGCCCTCACGGACCTTGCGGGCAGAACGCTGCTCGGTTCCAGTCACTTCGTTCGCCTTCTCGCTCATGCGGCACCGTCCTCGTTGCCCGGGGTCTCGCGGATCCCGAGCTCGCGCTCACGCACCACGGTGTAGATGCGGGCGATGTCACGCTTGACCGTGCGGAGACGGCCGTGGCTCTCGAGCTGGCCGGTGGCGGCCTGGAAGCGCAGGTTGAACAGCTCTTCCTTGGCCTCCCGCAGCTTCTGCTCGAGGTCGCCGTTGGTCAACGAGTCAAGCTCGTGTGCAGTGGTAGCCATCAGAATTCACCACTTTCACGGGTGACGAACTTGCACTTCATCGGGAGCTTGTGGATCGCGCGGCGCATCGCCTCGCGGGCCACGTCCTCCGGGACGCCGGAGAGCTCGAACATCACGCGGCCGGGCTTGACGTTGGCCACCCACCACTCGGGGGAACCCTTACCGGAACCCATCCGGGTCTCGGCGGGCTTCTTCGTCAGCGGACGGTCCGGGTAGATGTTGATCCAGACCTTTCCGCCACGCTTGATGTGACGGGTCATCGCGATACGAGCGGACTCGATCTGACGGTTGGTCACGTAGGCGGGCTCGAGGGCCTGGATGCCGTAGTCACCGAACGTCACCTGGGTGCCGCCCTTGGCCGCACCGGTCCGCTTCGGGTGGTGCTGCTTGCGGTGCTTGACCCTGCGGGGCATCAACATGTCGGTCAGCTCTCCTGTCCGGACTGGGGCTGCTGCTCGGCAGCGGCGGTCGCGGGAGCGCCACCCTGCGCCTCGACGGCAGGGGCTTCCTGCTGGCCGGAGGGCTGGGCGCCACGGTCGGCGCGCGACGGACGGTCGCCACGGCTGCCACGGCTCGGGCGGTCACCACCGCGCGAGGGACGGCCACGGCCGGGAGCGGCGGCGCGGGCAGCAGCCTGAGCCTCACGCTCGGCGCGGGTGCCGGCGACCTCGCCCTTGTAGATCCAGACCTTCACGCCGATCCGACCGAAGGTGGTGCGTGCCTCGTAGAAGCCGTAGTCGATGTCCGCGCGGAGGGTGTGCAGGGGCACGCGGCCCTCGCGGTAGAACTCCGAGCGCGACATCTCGGCGCCACCGAGGCGACCCGAGCACTGGATCCGGACACCCTTCGCACCGCTGCGCATCGACGTCTGGATCGCCTTGCGCATCGCGCGACGGAACGCCACACGACCCGACAGCTGCTCGGCCACGCCCTGCGCGACGAGCTGCGCGTCGATCTCGGGGTTCTTCACCTCGAGGATGTTCAGCTGGACCTGCTTGCCGGTGAGCTTCTCGAGCTCCCCGCGGATCCGGTCAGCCTCGGCGCCACGGCGACCGATCACGATACCCGGACGCGCGGTGTGGATGTCCACACGGACGCGGTCGCGGGTGCGCTCGATCTCGACGCGGCTGATGCCGGCGCGCTCCATGCCCTTGGAGAGCAGACGCCGGATCGCGACGTCCTCGCCCACGTAGGACTTGTAGAGCTTGTCGGCGTACCAGCGGCTCCGGTGGTCGGTGGAGATACCGAGGCGGAAACCGTTCGGGTTGATCTTCTGACCCATTACTTGTTGCCCGCCTTCCGTGCCTTGTTCGTGGACGCACCGTCGGCGACCGGCTGCACGACCAGCGTGATGTGGCTCGTGCGCTTGTTGATCCGCGACGCGCGACCCTGCGCGCGGGGGCGCCAGCGCTTCATCGTCGGACCCTCGTCGACCATCGCCTTGGTGACGACCAGCGTGTTGCGGTCCAGGTTCTCGGTGCCCTCCGCGTTGGCGACTGCACTCTCAAGGACCTTGTAGACCGTCTCGCTGGCCGCCTGCGGCGCGAACTGCAGCAGCGCCAGCGCCTCGTCCACACCCATGCCGCGGACCATGTCGACGACACGGCGGGCCTTCATCGGGGTGATCCGGACGAAGCGTGCGCTGGCGAAAGCACCGGGCTCGTCGCCCAGCAGGCTCTCGCGTCGGGCGCTCACGCGCCTCCGCTCCATAACGCTCATATTCTTTCGACTCTCTCGACTCTGTTCGCCGGCCCCCGCGTCAGCGGCGGCGGCTCTTCCGGTCGTCCTTGACGTGCCCGCGGTAGGTGCGGGTCGGGGCGAACTCACCGAGCTTGTGGCCGACCATCGCGTCGGTCACGAACACGGGAACGTGCTTCCGGCCGTCGTGCACGGCGATCGTGTGGCCGATCATGGCCGGCACGATCATCGAACGACGCGACCAGGTCTTGATCACGTTGTGGGTGCCCTTCTCGTTCTGTCCGTCCACCTTCTTCATGAGGTGGTCGTCGACGAAGGGACCCTTCTTCAGGCTGCGTGGCATTGGTCAGGTCCTTTCTCAGCGACGCTTGCCGGACTTGCGGCGACGGACGATGAGGGCATCGCTGGCCTTGCGCTTGCGCGTGCGGCCCTCGGGCTTGCCCCACGGGGAGACCGGGTGACGACCACCGGAGGTCTTGCCCTCACCACCACCGTGCGGGTGGTCGACCGGGTTCATGACCACACCGCGGACGGTCGGGCGCTTGCCCTTCCACCGCATGCGGCCGGCCTTGCCCCAGTTGATGTTGGACTGCTCGGCGTTGCCGACCTCGCCGACCGTCGCGCGGCAGCGCACGTCGACGTACCGCATCTCGCCGGAGGGCAGACGCAGCTGTGCGCGGCTGCCTTCCTTCGCGACGAGCTGGGCGCTGTTGCCCGCGGAGCGGGCCATCTTGGCGCCGCCGCCGGGGCGAAGCTCGATGCAGTGGATCGTCGTGCCGACCGGGATGTTGCGCAGCGGGAGGTTGTTGCCGGGCTTGATGTCAGCCTTCGGCCCGGCCTCCACGACCGTGCCCTGCCCCAGGCCCTGCGGCGCGATGATGTAGCGCTTCTCGCCGTCGGCGTAGTGCAGCAGCGCGATGCGCGCGGTGCGGTTCGGGTCGTACTCGATGTGGGCCACCTTGGCCGGCACGCCGTCCTTGTCGTAGCGACGGAAGTCGACGACGCGGTAGGCGCGCTTGTGACCGCCGCCCTGGTGACGGGTGGTGATCCGGCCCTGGTTGTTGCGGCCGCCCTTCTTCGGGAGCGGGCGCACCAGCGACTTCTCCGGCGTCGACCGCGTCACCTCGACGAAGTCGGCGACCGACGAGCCGCGACGGCCCGGGGTGGTCGGCTTGTACTTACGGATTGCCATGAGTTCTCAGTCCTCTACCTGGCCCGGTCAGCTGACCGGACCTCCGAAGATGTCGATGCGCTGGCCCTCGGCCAGGCTGACGATCGCGCGCTTGGTGTTGGCTCGCTTGCCCATCCCGAAGCGCGTGCGACGCGTCTTGCCCTGACGGTTGAGGGTGTTGACGGAGGTGACCTTGACGTTGAAGACCTTTTCGACCGCGATCTTGATCTCGGTCTTGTTGGCGTCCGGGTGCACCAGGAAGGTGTACTTGTTGGCGTCGAGCAGGCCGTAGCTCTTCTCGCTGACGACCGGCGCGATCAGGACGTCGCGGTGGTCCTTGTGGAAGGTGCTCACTTGCCCTCCTCCTCATCGGCCTCGGTGGACGTGGCGACGGCCTTGACCGACTTGCCGGCCTGCGGGCCGGCCACGAAGGCGTCGAACGCGGCCTTGGTGAACACCACGTCGTCCGAGAGCAGGACGTCGTAGGTGTTGAGCTGGTCGACGGCGATCAGGTGCACCTCGGGAACGTTGCGCAGCGACAGCCAGGAGACGGTGTCGGAGCGCTCGAGGACGACCAGGGTGCGGGGACGGTCGGTGAGACCGGCGATCGCAGCCAGGGCGGCCTTGGTCGAGGGAGCGTCGCCGGTGACGAGCGCCTCGACGACGTGGATGCGGTCGGCACGCGCCCGGTCGGAGAGGGCGCCACGGAGAGCGGCGGCCTTCATCTTCTTCGGGGTCCGCTGGTCGTAGCTGCGCGGCTGCGGGCCGTGCACGGTGCCACCACCGGCGAACTGCGGCGCGCGGGTCGAGCCCTGGCGGGCGCGGCCGGTGCCCTTCTGCTTGTAGGGCTTGCGGCCACCACCGCGGACCTCGGAGCGGGTCTTCGTGGAGGCGGTGCCCTGACGCGCGGCAGCCTGCTGCGCGACGACGACCTGGTGGATCAACGGGACGTTGACCTGGACGTCGAAGATCTCGGCCGGCAGATCGACCTTGACGGTCTTCGCGGTCATGCTCAGGCCTCCTTCACGGTCGACTTGGCGGCGGACCGGATGACCACGAGGCCACCCTTGGGACCGGGCACGGCGCCCTTGAGCAGGACCAGGCCCTTCTCGGCGTCCACGGCGTGGATGGTGACGTTCTGGGTGGTGACGGTCTCGCCACCCATCCGGCCGGCCATCCGCATGCCCTTGAAGACGCGGCCGGGCGTGGCGCAGCCGCCGATCGAACCCGGCGAGCGGTGCTTGCGGTGCACACCGTGCGAGGCGCGCAGACCGTGGAAGCCGTGACGCTTCATGACACCGGCGTTGCCCTTGCCCTTGCTGGTGCCGGTCACGTCGACCTCCTCGCCGGCCGAGAACAGCTCGGGGCTGATCTCCTGGCCGACGGAGTACGACGCGGCGTCCGCGGTGCGGATCTCCACCAGGTGGCGGCGCGGGGTGACGCCGGCCTTCTCGAAGTGACCCGCGCGCGGCTTGTTCACCTTGCGGCCGTCGATCTCGCCGAAGCCGAGCTGGACGGCGTTGTAGCCGTCGGTCTCGGGCAGGCGGACCTGCGTGACCACGTTGGTGCCGGCCGCGACCACGGTCACAGGCACGATGCGGTTGTTCTCGTCCCAGGTCTGGGTCATGCCGAGCTTGGTGCCCAGCAGCCCGCGGACGTTGCGTTCAAAAGTGCTCATGGGATTGGCCTTCAGAGCTTGATCTCGATGTCGACACCGGCAGGGAGGTCGAGCCGCATGAGCGAGTCAACCGTCTTCGGCGTGGGGTCGATGATGTCGATAAGACGCTTGTGGGTGCGCATCTCGAAGTGCTCGCGGCTGTCCTTGTACTTGTGGGGCGAGCGGATGACGCAGTAGACGTTCTTCTCGGTCGGGAGGGGCACAGGGCCGGCGACCTTCGCGCCCGTACGGGTGACCGTGTCAACGATCTTGCGCGCCGAGGTGTCGATCACCTCGTGGTCATAGGCCTTGAGCCTGATGCGGATCTTCTGTCCCGCCATAGCTCTCAGTTCGTCTTTCTACTCGTGTACCGCTGAGTATCTCGTCGCACTCCGGGAGGAGTGCTCCGCCCTTGCTCCCACCGACCCCCGAGGTCGGGCGTGTCGCGCAGGTTTCGCGCGGACAGCCGCCATCGATCTGTCATTGTTGGGGTGGCGCCCGACGGGTTTGTCGGGCTCACAGAGGTCTCCAGGTTCGGTGCAACCTGCATGTCCGACGTGCGACATGCTCACTCGGCGCACCCCGGCGACCCCGCCGGAGCAACCGGACTATCTTGTCAGACACCGGGCGCCCATATCAAATCGAGCCCCCGCCCGGCGGATGTGACGCGCGCGCCACGCAGCACCGTTCAGGTCCTCCGCCGGTAGACCAGGTCGGTGATCGGCCGCCCTGCGGTGACGCCGCGCCGCTCGAACCGGGTCACCGGACGCTCCGACCATCGCGGCGCGGGACCGTCGTACACGTTCTCGAGGAGGGGCTCGGCGCCGAGCACCTCGGTCATCTGCTCGGCGTAGTCCGGCCAGTCGGTGGCCAGCCGCCACACGCCGCCGGGCTGCAGCCGGGACGCGGCGACCGAGGCGAAGCCTGGGTTCACCAGCCGCCGCCGGTGGTGCCGCTTCTTGGGCCACGGGTCGGGGAAGAACGTCCACAGCTCGGCGATCGCGGCCTCGCCGAAGAGGTGTTCCATGGACCAGACCGCGTCGACGCTGATCATCCGGACGTTGTCCACGCCGGCGTCCGCGAGCCGGGCGAACGTCTCGGCCACCCCGGGCCGCCAGACCTCGAACGCCAGGATGTTGTACGACGGTCTCGCTGCCGCGAGGGCTGCCGTGGCCTCCCCCACGCCCGAGCCGATCTCCACGACCAGAGGGGCAGCCGGGTCCGCGAAGGAGGACCTGACGTCGAACCCGGGCGCGTCGACGGCCTCGTCCGGGATCCACCAGCGGTCGCGGTGCCGGTGCCAGGCGACCTGCTGCTTCGGGGTCAGCCGGCTCCCCCGACGCGTGTAGGTCAGCACCTGGGCCAGCCGACGGCCGTCCTCGGTCAACCCGGTGTGCGGCCGAGCGGGCCGTACCTTGGCGTGCTCCACGCGTGTCCTTCCGGTCAAAGCAAGAGGCCCCGCCCCTCAGGGGGACGGGGCCTCTCGGCTGAGGTGCTAGGCGATCACTTGGTGATCTTGGTGACGCGGCCCGCGCCGACGGTGCGGCCACCCTCGCGGATAGCGAAGCGGAGGCCCTCCTCCATGGCGATCGGCTGGATCAGCTCGACCGTCATGTCGGTGTTGTCGCCCGGCATGACCATCTCGGTGCCCTCGGGGAGGGTCACGACGCCGGTCACGTCCGTGGTGCGGAAGTAGAACTGCGGGCGGTAGTTGTTGAAGAACGGCGTGTGACGGCCGCCCTCCTCCTTCGAGAGGATGTAGACCGAAGCCTCGAAGTTGGTGTGCGGGGTCGTGGTGCCCGGCTTGATGACGACCATGCCGCGCTCGACGTCCTCGCGCTTGGTGCCACGAAGCAGCAGACCGACGTTCTCACCGGCCTGGCCCTCGTCGAGCAGCTTGCGGAACATCTCGATGCCGGTGACGGTGGTCTTCATCGAACCCTCGCGGATGCCGACGATCTCGACCTCCTCGTTCACCTTGACGATGCCGCGCTCGATACGGCCGGTGATCACGGTGCCGCGACCGGTGATCGTGAAGACGTCCTCGACCGGCATGAGGAACGGCTTGTCGACCTCACGCTCGGGCTGCGGGATGTACTCGTCGACGGCGTTCATCAGCTCGATGATCGACTCGCCCCACTTCTCGTCGCCGTTCAGCGCCGGGAAGGCCGCAACGCGGACCACGGGGATGTCGTCGCCGGGGAACTCGTACTCGCTGAGGAGCTCGCGGACCTCCATCTCGACGAGCTCGATGAGCTCCTCGTCGTCCACCATGTCGCACTTGTTCAGCGCGACGACCAGCGCGGGGACGCCGACCTGGCGGGCCAGGAGGACGTGCTCGCGGGTCTGCGGCATCGGGCCGTCGGTGGCGGCGACCACCAGGATGGCGCCGTCCATCTGCGCCGCACCGGTGATCATGTTCTTGATGTAGTCGGCGTGACCCGGGCAGTCGACGTGCGCGTAGTGACGCGCCTCGGTCTGGTACTCGACGTGCGCGATGGAGATGGTGATACCGCGCTGACGCTCTTCAGGGGCCTTGTCGATCTCGTCGAACGGCGTGAAGGGGTTCAGGTCCGGGTACTTGTCGTGCAGCACCTTGGTGATCGCTGCGGTCAACGTCGTCTTACCGTGGTCGATGTGACCGATGGTGCCGATGTTGACGTGCGGCTTAGTCCGCTCGAACTTCGCCTTAGCCACTGGGGCTCCTCCTAGCTAGTTTCTTGACTCGTCTGATTTAGGCGCCGGGCACTGCCGATGGGCAGCTACTCGCCGCGGACCTTCTTGATGATCTCGTCCGCGACGTTCTGGGGAACCTCGGCGTACGAGTCGAACTCCATCGAGTACGAGGCCTGGCCTGAGGTCTTGGACCGCAGGTCGCCAACGTACCCGAACATCTCGGACAGCGGAACAAGGGCCTCGACGACCCGGTCACCGTGCCGCTCGAACATGGACTGGACCTGCCCACGGCGGGAGTTGATGTCGCCGATCACGTCGCCGAGGTAGGTCTCGGGAGTGGTCACCTCCACCTTGAACATGGGCTCCAGCAGCACCGGCTTGGCCTGGCGGGCGGCCTCCTTGAAGGCCTGGTTGCCGGCCAGCTTGAAGGCGAGCTCGGAGGAGTCGACCTCGTGGTAGGCACCGTCCTCGAGGGTGAACTTGACGTCCACCATCGGGTAGCCGGCGAGCACGCCGAACTCCATGGCCTCCTGGCCGCCCTGGTCCACCGAGGGGATGTACTCGCGCGGCACGCGACCACCGGTGACGTTGTTCACGAACTCGTAGCCCGCACCGGCACCGGTCTCGGGGTCGATGCTCGGCTCGAGCGAGACCACGACCTTCGCGAACTGACCCGACCCACCGGTCTGCTTCTTGTGGGTGTAGGTGTGCTTCTCGACCTTCTTGCGGATGGTCTCCCGGTAGGCGACCTGCGGCTTGCCGACGGTGGCCTCGACGCGGAACTCGCGCTTCATGCGGTCGACGAGCACCTCGAGGTGCAGCTCGCCCATGCCGGCGATGATCGTCTGGCCGGTCTCCTCGTCGGTCTTCACGGTGAAGGTGGGGTCCTCCTCCGAGAGCCGCTGGATCGCGACGCCGAGCTTCTCCTGGTCGCCCTTGGTCTTCGGCTCGATGGCGACCTCGATCACCGGGGCCGGGAAGGTCATCGACTCGAGGACGACCGGGTCGCTCTGGACACAGAGCGTCTCGCCGGTGGTGGTGTCCTTCAGACCCATCACGGCCACGATCTGGCCGGCGCCGACCGACGCAATCTCCTCACGCTTGTTGGCGTGCATCTGGTAGATCTTGCCGATCCGCTCCTTCTTGCCCTTGACCGAGTTCAGCACGGTCTGGCCGGCCTCGAGCTTGCCGGAGTAGACGCGGACGTAGGTCAGCTTGCCCAGGTGCGGGTCGGCGGCGATCTTGAACGCCAGGCCGGCGAAGGGCTCCTCGTCGGCGGGCTTGCGCCGGATGACCGCCTCCTCGTCGCCGGGCTTGTGGCCCTCGATGGCCTCGATGTCCAGCGGGGAGGGGAGGTACTTCACGATCGCGTCGAGCAGGGGCTGCACGCCCTTGTTCTTGAACGCGGTGCCGGTGAGCACGGGGTTGACCTTGTCGGCGAGCGTGGCGCGACGGATCGCTGCCTCGATCTGCTCGACCGAGGGGGTCTCCCCCTCGAGGTACATCTCCATGATCTCGTCGTCGGCCTCGGCGAGGGTCTCCAGGAGCTTCTCGCGCCACTCGGCGGCCTGGTCGGCCAGCTCGGCGGGGATCTCCTCGACCTCGTAGTCCTCGCCCATCTTGGTCTCGCCGCGCCAGGTGAGCGCGCGCATGCCGACCAGGTCGACCACGCCGAGGAAGTCGGACTCGGCGCCGATCGGGATCTGCAGCACCAGCGGGGTGGCGTTGAGGCGGTCGACGATCATGTCGACGCAGCGGAAGAAGTCCGCCCCGGTGCGGTCGAGCTTGTTGACGAAGCACATCCGCGGGACGGCGTACTTGTTCGCCTGGCGCCACACCGTCATGCTCTGCGGCTCGACACCGGCGACACCGTCGAACACCGCGACCGCGCCGTCGAGGACGCGCAGCGACCGCTCGACCTCGACCGTGAAGTCGACGTGGCCGGGGGTGTCGATGATGTTGATCTGGTGTTCCTTCCACCAGCAGGTCGTCGCGGCGGAGGTGATGGTGATGCCGCGCTCCTGCTCCTGCTCCATCCAGTCCATCGTGGCGCCGCCCTCGTGGACCTCACCGATCTTGTAGGTGATGCCGGTGTAGAACAGGATCCGCTCGGTGGTGGTGGTCTTGCCGGCGTCGATGTGCGCCATGATGCCGATGTTGCGGACCTTCTTCAGGTCCGTGGTGATGTCGACGGCCACGTGTCTTCGTTCCCTCGGGTTATTTCTCGGGTCAGGTGGGCAGCAGCGCTGATGAGCAGTACGACGGGCGCGGCAGCGGTCCTTGTGGGACGTGCACGTGCCCGGCGTACCGCCGGATCACCAGCGGTAGTGCGCGAAGGCCTTGTTGGACTCGGCCATCTTGTGGGTGTCCTCGCGGCGCTTGACAGCGGCACCGAGGCCGTTGGAGGCGTCGAGGATCTCGTTCATCAGGCGCTCGGCCATCGTCTTCTCGCGACGGGCCTGGGCATAGCCCACGAGCCAGCGCAGGGCCAGCGTGGTCTGCCGGCTGGCGCGGACCTCGACCGGGACCTGGTATGTGGCGCCACCGACGCGGCGGCTGCGGACCTCGAGGGAGGGACGCACGTTGTCGAGAGCGCGCTTGAGGGTCACGACGGGGTCGGTGCCGGTCTTCTCACGGCAGCCCTCGAGGGCGGTGTAGACGATGCGCTGGGCAACCTGCTTCTTGCCGTCCTGCAGGACCTTGCTGACCAGCTGCGTGACGACGGGGCTGCCGTAGACCGGGTCGACGACGACCGGACGCTTCGGGGCGGGACCCTTGCGCGGCATTAGCTCTTCTCCTTCTTCGCGCCGTAGCGGCTGCGAGCCTGCTTGCGGTTCTTCACACCCTGGGTGTCGAGCGAACCGCGGATGATCTTGTAGCGGACACCGGGAAGGTCCTTCACACGACCACCGCGCACGAGCACGATCGAGTGCTCCTGCAGGTTGTGACCGACACCCGGGATGTAGGCCGTGACCTCGATGCCGCTGGACAGGCGCACACGGGCGACCTTGCGCAGCGCGGAGTTCGGCTTCTTGGGAGTGGTCGTGTAGACACGCGTGCACACGCCACGTCGCTGGGGCGAACCCTTCAGAGCGGGCGTCTTGTTCTTCGACACCTTGTCCTGGCGGCCCTTACGGACCAACTGCTGGATGGTGGGCACCGCGCGGTTCTCTTTCCTGTTCGGTGATGCTGTCTAGGTCGTGCTGTGCTGGCCGCCGACCCGGGTCTCCGGGCCGTACCGTCCCTCCCGCACACCCCCCGCGGTCGGGCGTGTCGCCCGCTCCGCGATCCGCCACAGGTCTCTGCCGCAGTGGAGCGCTTGGGTTGAACGCTGCTGAACAGCAGCCACGCGGCTCGCGGTGAAACCTGCCCTGGTGGTGCGGGGCGCTGGTTCCGCTTCGGAGCACACGCGATGGCCTGGGTCAGCCAGGCACGCTGAAAAAGATTACCGGCTCGCCGAAGCAGGGTCAAAACGGGGAGGCACCACATGCGCTATGGGGCCTGGCACCCCCCAAGTGGATGGCCCGTAAGGGACGTTCGGCCAGTTTCCGGACGTTTTCAAGACCTGTCCCGAAGCCACCGCAACGATACTAGCCGTGGGGGAGCTGATCGAGCGTGGCACGGAGCTGGAGCAGGCACGAGGGGCGTTGGAGGGGGCAGCCGGCGGTGGCGGTGAGCTGCTGCTGGTCTCCGGGACCGCCGGCATCGGACGGTCCGCCCTCGTCAGACGCACGGCGGAGATGGCCCGGGCCATGGGGATGGCGGTCCTGACCGCGAGCCCGACCCCGGTGTCGAGCTCGCTGACGTACGCCCTGGTCCGGGACTGGCTCACCGACCACGCCCGCCGTGAGCTCAAGGGCGACCCGCCGTTCGACGGCCCGGCCCTGGAGCTCGCCCAGGCCCTCAGCGGGGCTGCCTGGGCGGTCGAGGGCTGGACCCTGGCGGACCTGGACCATGCCCTGACCTGGACCTTGAAGGGACTGGCCGAGTCCCAGCCGCTGCTCCTCGTGGTCGACGACGTCCAGTGGGCCGACGTGGGCTCCGTCCAGCTGCTCGACCTGCTCTCCGCCAGGATCCAGCAGCTTCCCGCGACGCTGCTGCTGGGCCACCGTGCGGGCGAGCCGCCGACGGCCGCGCACGTCCTGGACCGGATCGGTGCCCGAGCTCGCCGGCTGGACCTCGAACCGTTGTCGGAGGCGGGGGTCGCGGAGCTGCTGCGTGGCGCCGGGAACCCACCGATGTCCGCCCGGGAGCTGCACCGGCTCACCGGCGGGGTCCCGTTCCTGGTGCGGGAGGTGCTCCGGTCCGGTGGCCGCGAGGGGACGCCGCGTTCGGTGGTCGCGGCCGTCACCGAACAGCTCGACCGGCTGGGCCCGCGCGCCGTGGCCCTGGCCCGCGCAGCCGCCGTGCTCGGCGGCGAGGCCGAACGCGGGAGCCTGGCGGCGCTGACCGGGATCGAGCCCGAGCGGCTGGCCGACACGCTGGCGGTGCTCGACGAGGCAGGGATCCTCGAGGTCGACGGCTGGCTGGCGCGGCCCGCGCGACCGTTGCTGGCCGAGGCGATCCTGTCGTCGATGACCCCCTCGACCCGTTCCGAGCTGCACCGCGCGGCAGCGCGTCACCTCCTCTCCGGCGACAAGCCGCGGCGGCTCGTGGCGGCCCACCTCGTGCACACGCTGCCCGGTGGCGACCAGGACCTGGTCGAGCTGCTCCGCGCCACGGGCGAGGAGGCGCTGGCCGGCGGCGCCCCGCAGGTGGCCGCGCGCCAGCTGTTGCGGGCCGTGGCCGAGACCGGCCCGGACGGCGCCGACGTGGGGCTGTTGACCCGGGCCGCCTCCGCCCACCTCGCCGCGGGCCTCCGGGATGACGCCTACGAGCTCTGGTCACGGGCCCTCGACCGCGCCGAGGACCCGGTCGTTCGCGCCCGGCTGCTCGCCGACGTCGGCGACGTGCAGATGACGATGGGCCACACCGCCGACGCCGCCGCGTCCTACCGCACCGCGATCGGTGCGCTGACCGACGCCGGGCACTCCGACGACTCCCGGGAGCTGCGCCACCTGCGCGTGCGGATCGGCCTCACCCGGACGATGTACGACGGCGCGGCCACGGACCTCGACGACACGGCGACCGCCGTCCCCGAGCAGCCCGTGACCGACGACACGCACACGGACCGGCTGCTGTGCGCGCTCACCGCCGCTGACCTCGCGGTCCGCAGCGTGGACCGGGAGCGGGCGCGGGACCTGGCACTGCGGGCGCTCGGCGCCGGGGCGCTGCTGGCCGAGGAGACCTCCGAGAGGATCGGCTTCTACGTGGCGACGTCGGTGCTGACGTGGACCGACAGCTATGCCGAGGCCCTCCACGCGCTGGACGCAGCCGTCGCGGATGCGCGGGACAGGGGCTCCGTGCTCGGCCTGGCCGGCGCGTCGTACTACCGCGGTCTGGTGCACTTCCGGCAGGGGCGGATGAAGGAGGCACTCTCGGACCTCGCGCCGGCGCTGCAGCTGCGCGAGGGGGGCTGGCCGGACTTCGCCGACCCCGCGCTCGCCGTCGCCGCACTGGCCGAGGCCGCGCTGGGCCGGCTCGACGCGGCACGCGCACTGGAGCCGGTTCTGCGTGCCGCGGCCGCTCGCGGCCAGTTCGCCGGCGCCCCGTTGATCGCCGCGGTCGGTGTGGTCCGCGCCGCGCACGGTGACCACGAACGCGCCCTCGAGGACTACGCCCGCGCCGCACGGCTCATGGGCGACCACCGCGACAACGCCTCGATCGTGCAGTGGCGTGAGCTCTCGGCGTGGTCGTCGGCCGCGCTGGGCCGGGTCGGGGAGGCCAGGGCACTCGGCGAGGAGGCCCTCGACCACGCGCGGAGGTGGGGCGCGCCCCGGGCGCTGGGGTTCGCGCTGCGCACCGTCGCGCGCGTCAGCCCCGTCGAGGACGCGCTCACCTACCTGGCCGAGGCCGAGCAGCTGTTCGAGAGGGTCGACTGTGGTGACCAGCTGGTCCTGACCTGGATCCAGCGGGCCCAGGTGCTGCTCACCGAGGACCCCGCGTCGCGCGACGAGGCGGTCGGTGCGCTCCGCCGGGCGCGCGAACGCGCCCGGGCCGCCGGTCTGGTTCCGATCACGGCCCGCGCGACGAGGATGCTGGTCCGCGCCGGCGAGACGGTCGTCGAGGAGCACGAGGACGGGATGCTGCCCCTCACGCCGGGCGAACGCCGGGTGGTCGAGCTCGCCGCGGCAGGCCACACCAACCGGCAGATCGCCCACCAGCTCTTCGTCACCGTCAAGGCCGTTGAATGGCACCTGTCGAACGCCTATCGCAAGCTCGGCATCTCGTCGCGCACCGAGCTGCCCGGTGTGCTCTACAGCGACTCCGACCCCGACAGCAGCTCGGCCATGTGAACCGCGCGCACCCCGGCGAGGTCCTCGAGCTGGGTGCGGCACGAGAAGCCGTCGGCGAGCACCACGGCGCCCTCCCCCGCCGTACGGACGGCCGGGAGCAGCGCGTGCTCGGCGACCGCCACGGACACCTCGTAGTGACCCTGCTCGACCCCGAAGTTGCCCGCCAGGCCGCAGCAGCCACCCAGCCGGTCGACCGTGGCGCCGGCACGTGCCAGCAGCCGGGCGTCGGCCTCCCAGCCGAGCACCGAGGCGTGGTGGCAGTGCGGCTGGGCGACGACCGTCGTCCCGCTCAGGTCGGGCGGCGCCCAGCCGGGCAGCGACTCGAGCAGCTCCGCGAGCGTGCGGACACCGCGCGCGAGCTCGGCCGCCCGCGGGTCGTCGGTCAGCTGCACCAGGTCCGCGCGGAGCGCGGCGAGGCAGGACGGTTCGAGCCCGACGACGGGCACGCCGTCGGCCACGTAGGGGTGGAGCACGTCGATCGTCCCGCGGACGATCCGGCGTGCGGCGTCGAGCTGACCGGTGCTGATCCAGGTCAGACCGCAGCAGGCGTTCTCGCCCACCACCGCAACCTTCAACCCGGCACGCTCCAGCAGCCGGACCGCGGCCTGGCCGGGACCGGTGGCGAAGTGCTCGGTGAACGAATCGGCCCACACCACCACGTCGGGGCGCGCGGCTCCGGGCCGCTGCCGGGCCCCGTGCTCACGCGCCCAGCGCGACAGCGGCCGGGCGGCGAAGGCGGGGATCCCCCGCCGCTGGTCGATCCCGGCCACGCTGCGGGCCAGCCGCTGCACCGGCGCCAGCCGCATCACCCGGTTGGCCAGGGGCGCCACCGGCTGGGTCAGCCGGGCCCACTGCGGCAGCCGGCCCAGCACGTAGTGGCTGCGCGGGCGCAGCTTGCCGCGGTAGCGCTGGTGCAGCGCCTCGGCCTTGTAGGTGGCCATGTCGACGCCGGTCGGGCAGTCGGTCGAGCAGCCCTTGCAGGCCAGGCACAGGTCCAGCGCCTCGTGCACCTCGGGTGAGTCCCAGCCTCGGCGGACGACGCCACCGTTGACCATCTCCTGGAGCACCCGGGCGCGGCCGCGGGTGGAGTCCTTCTCCTCGCGGGTGGCCAGGTAGGAGGGGCACATCACCCCGCCGGAACCGGTATTGTCGGCCGTGCACTTGCCCACGCCGGTGCAGCGGTGCACCGCACTGACGAGCGACCCGCCGTCGTCGACGAGCCGGAGCGTCGTGGGCGGCTCGGCGAGCCTGCTGCCCAGTCGCAGGTCCGCGTCGACCGGCCGCGGCTCGACGAGGACGCCCGGGTTCAGCAGCCCCTCCGGGTCGAGCACCGCCTTGACCTGAGCGAACAGGTCGAGGGCCTGGGGCGAGTACATCGCCGGCAGCAGCTCCGACCGGGCCCGGCCGTCGCCGTGCTCGCCGGACAGGGTGCCGCCGTGGGTGGCGACCAGCGTGGCCGCGTCCTGGAGGAACGTGCGGAAGCGGCCGCGGCCGCCGTCGGTGCCGTCGAGCTCGAAGTCGATCCGGACGTGCACACAGCCGTCGCCGAAGTGGCCGTAGGGGACGCCGTCGTAGCCGTACTCGCGCAGCAGCTCGTCGAAGCCACGGAGGTAGCCGCCGAGCCGGTCCGGCGGGACCGCGGCGTCCTCCCACCCGGCGTGCGCCGGGCGCTCCAGGCTGCGTGCGGCCAGTCCGGCGCCGTCCTCGCGGATCCGCCACAGGGCGAGCTGCTCGACGACGTCCGAGACGATCCGGTGGCCGACGGCACCGGCGTCGGCCGCCACCGCGGTGGCCAGCGCCCGAGCCTCCTCCTCGGTGGCGGCGGTCACCTCCGCGAACAGCCAGCCGGCGCCCCGCGGGAGCGAGGGTACGGCGGCCGCGCCCCTGCGCTCGCGGACCACCTCTACGATCCGCTCGTCGAGCCCCTCGCAGGCGACCAGCGGGTGGTGCAGCAGGGAGGGCACCGCGTCGGCGGCCTCCACCATGGACGGGTAGCCGAGCACCGCGAGGGCCCGGAACGGCGCGTCCTCGACCAGGTTCACGCGCGCGCCGAGCACCAGACCGAGGGTGCCCTCGCTGCCGACCAGGAGCCGGTCGAGCCGGCGGCCGTTCTCCGGCAGCAGGTGCTCGAGGGAGTAGCCGGAGACCTGTCGGCCGAACCGGCCGAACTCGGTGCGCACCGTGGCGAGGTCGCGGTCGACCACGGCAGCGACGCGCCGCACCAGCTCGCCCGGCTCGATCCCCTCCCCCACGGTCACCCGCTCGCCTGTCCCGGTCAGCACGTCGAGCGACACCACGTTGTCGACCGTGCGGCCGTAGCCCAGAGCCCGAGAGCCGCATGCGTTGTTGCCGATCATCCCGCCGATCGTGCAGCGGGTGTGCGTCGACGGGTCCGGCCCGAACCGGAGGCCGTGGGGCAGCGCCTGCTGCTGCAGCGCCGCGTGCACGGTGCCCGGCTCCACCAGCGCGGTGCGCGTGTCGGGGTCGATCTCGAGGACCCGGCCCAGGTGGCGCCGGGTGTCGACCACGATGCCGGTGCCCACGGCGTTGCCGGCGATCGACGTACCGGCGCCTCGCATGGTGAGCGGGACCTGGAGCTCGCGCGCGACCGCGTGCGCGCCGACGATCTCGTCCACGTGCCTGGGGCGCACGACGACCTGCGGGACCACCCGGTACAGCGAGGCGTCGGTGGAGTACATGGCGCGGGTCAGCGAGGAGTCGTCGACCTCGGCGAGCCCCTGGGCACGCAGCGCCTCGGCGACGTCGCGTCCTGCCGTCACGGCCTGCTGGTCCACGTCATGCCTCCTCGGGCGGGCGGTAGCGGCTGCGGTACATCCGGACGACCCAGAGCGTGACTCCGACCAGGTAGGCCGCCATCACGATCCAGAACCACTCGAGCGGCCAGCGACCGCCGGTCGCGGAGCCGACCACCAGGACGGCGACCGCGGCGAGCAGCCCCATGGTCATCGCGGCGATCAGGTCCATGTCCTCGGCCATCATCCTCCGCGCGCGGCAGGTTCTCCGGTCGGGACCAGTAGGGCTTGTACGGCAGGTTCAGGTGCTCCACCGGCATCCGCCCGCTGCGGAGCAGGTGGGTGAGGCCCTCCAGCAACCCCCCGGTGACCAGGCCGAGCAGAGTGAGTGTCACCAGCGCCTCGGTGCGGGAGCCGAACCGGTCGGGTGTCCCGTCCAGGCCGAAGTGCAGGGGAACCTCGCCGTGGGGAAGCACCAGCGCGGCCCAGAGCAGAACCACGAGGTAGAACAGCACGGAGATGCTGAACCAGGCCCGAGCGCTCACCAGAGCTCCAGCGACGCACGGAGGACTCCCGCCGCGTCTTCCTCGGTCACCTCGCGGGGTGCCGTCGCGAGCAGCCGCTGCTGCTTCATCGTGCCCTCCACCAGGTCCTCGACGTCGGCGTCGGTGTAGCCGACGGCGCCGATCCCGTTGGGCATCCCGATGTCACGCATCAGCTCGGCGAGCACCTGCGGGAGGTGGTCACGCGCGTCGCCCGGGCGGTCCGCACCCGGAGCGAGCAGCTCCGCGGCACGCAGGTGTCGCTCGGGCGAGGCCTCGAAGGTGAACCGGAACGCCTCCGGCGCGGTCAGCGCGACCGCCATCCCGTGCGGCACCATCGCGTGGTCCTGCGGGTAGTCGGCGGGACGGAAGTCGCGGACCCGCCCGGCGATCGGGTAGGCGTTCGCGTGCGGGATGTGCACGCCGGCGTTGCCGAAGCCCAGCCCGGCGAAGGTCGCGGCGAGCGCCATCTCCCCGCGTGCCTCCTCGTCGTCGCCGTGCAGCACCGCGCGCCGGAAGGAGCCGGCGAGCAGCGAGAGCGCCTTCTCCGACCACATGTCCGAGATCGGGTTCGCGCCGCAGTAGGGCACCCGCTGCTCGGGACGCTTGGCGTCGTAGGAGTCGAACGGCCGTGCGGTGTAGCTCTCCAGCGCGTGGCACAGGATGTCCATGCCGGCGGCCGCGGTGACCCCGGCCGGCTGGCTGAGCGTGAGCCGCGGATCGACGACCGCGAGCGTCGGACGCAGCCGGGCGTGGCTGATGCCGGTCTTCACCTTCTGCGACAGCACGTCGAGCACGCAGATCGTGGTGCTCTCGCTGCCGGTCCCGGTGGTGGTGGGCACCGCGACCAGCGGCTTGAGCGGCTTCGACGGTGCAGCCCCCTGGCCCACCGGGACGTTGACGTAGTCCATCAGCTCGCCGGGGTTGGTGGTGAGCAGGTTCACCGCCTTCGCGGTGTCGATCGCCGATCCGCCGCCGACCGCGACGAAGGCGTCCCACGGACCGTTCTCGCGGGCGAAGTCGATCGCCGCCTGCAGGCTCTCGTCGGTGGGCTCCACGTGGGCGAGGTCGGAGACGACGGCCTCCATCCCGAAGCCGCGGATCTGCTCGGCGACCCGCTCGGGGTGGCCGGTCGCCGCGACGCCGGGATCGGTGACCACCAGGACCCGGTGCGCGTCGTACTGCTGGAGGTCGAAGCCGATCTCGTCGGAGGCTCCGGCGCCGAACTTCAGCGCGGGTGCGCCGTAGGTGAAGACTGTCTCCTGCGTCACGGTGTCTCTCCTCGGATCAGGCTCAGTGCGTGCCTCGCCGCCGAGAGCAGGTCGAGCTCGAGCGCCTCGTCGACGGGCATCCAGACCGCGCGGGCGGTGGAGCCGTCCTCCTCGACCACGTGCGGCTCGACGCCTCGGGACGCCTCGTCGATCTCGGCGTCGAAGATCAGGTGGATCCCGTGGTAGTCCTCGACCACGCCGTCGGCGCGGGCCCCGACGAAGTGCGTGTGGTGTACGTCGATCACCCGGCCCGGCTCGACCCGGAGGCCGGTCTCCTCGTAGACCTCGCGGCGCAGCGCGTCGCGCGGGTCCTCGCCGTGGTCGATGCCGCCACCGGGCAGCGTCCAACGCCCCTCGATCCGGGTCCGGGCCGACATCTGGGTGAGCAGCACCTCGTGGGCCCCGCGGGTCAGCAGGGCGTAGGCAGCGATCCGCTGGCGCTCGGGGGGTGCGGCGTCGACGGTCATGCCCGGAGTCTAGGGGGCGGCGTTCTTTGCTAGCGTCGGCGCACACCATCACGACAACGGGGGTAGCCGTGGCTGATCTCTACATCGACCTGGACGGTCTGGCGAGGACCCGGGACAGCATCGACCGGGTCGAACGGCTTCTGCGCGAGCCGCTGGACACGATGGCCTCCCGCGCCTCGGCGGCCACCGAGATCGACGTACTGCGGTCTCGACTGGCCGAGTTCGGCGAGGAGTGGGACTACGGCATCGGCCGGCTCGCGAAGTACTCCGAGGGTGTCGCCGAGGCGCTCGAGCAGATCCGGCGCACCTTCACCGAGCTCGACGAGAAGCTCGCCGCCACGTTCGAGACGGAGGCCTGAACGTGCGCGACTACCCCACGCTCGGGTTCGACCCGGTCGCCAGCGACGAGGCGGTCGGCGCCGAGATCGCGACCGAGCTGCGCGGCACCGCGCGCCGGCTCGGGGAGGTCGACGACGTGCTCAACGGCAGCGGCGACCAGCGCTGGGAGGGCCGCACGGCCGAGGCGTTCCGGTCATCGGTCGACGAGGAGCTGCGTCCCCGGATCCGTGAGGCCTACCAGAGCTTCACCACGGCGTCCCGGGCCTTCGACCGCTGGGTGAACGACCTGCCGTCGTACCGGCGTCGCGCCGACAGCCTCGAGGCGGAGGCGACCCAGGCCGCCCAGCGGGTGAGCCAGGCCGGCCAGCGGCTCTCCACGCTCCAGGAGCCGGCTCCGGACGCCGACCGGGCCACCCGGGAGCGCCACGACGCCGACCTGGCAGCCGGGCGGGCCTCGCTCAGCGCGGCCCAGGACGAGCTGCAGGAGATCATCGCTCGCGCGCGGAGCCTTCGGGAGGAGGTCCTCGGCCTCGCGGCGGAGGTCGCCCACGCGTTCGACACCGCGGTGCGCGCCGCTCCGGACAAGCCCGGGATCCTCGGCCAGATCGGCGAGGTGGCCTCCACCATCGGGGACTGGGTGGCGCAGGGCTTCGACTGGGTGATGGACAACCTCGCCCCGATCCTGCAGAAGCTCGCGCGGATCGTCGGCGCCGTCGCGACGATCCTGGCGATCGTCGCCTTCGTCGTCGGTTTCGTGTTCCCGCCGGCGTTCGCGCTCGCCGGGACGCTCGGCACCATCGCCAAGGTCGCCAGCTTCGTCGACCTCGGCATCCAAGGACTCCGGGTGCTGCACGGCGAGGAGGGCGCGCTGCAGGGGTTCGCCCTCCAGGGCGCCGGCATGCTGCTGGGGATGGGCGCGGCCCGTGCCATCGGCCCGATCGCCATGAACGCGACCACCAACATCCGCCAGGGTCTGTTCATCCCGCAGCTGGCGATGGTGAACGTCGGCTCCCACGGGGGTGCGGCGGTGGCGGCGAAGGCGATCGCGATCAACCCCGACTTCTTCCACTCACTGCTGTACTGGGGGGTCACGTCCTACCGCGACCTGCGCGACTCCGGTCAGACGATCTACGAGGAGACCCGGTGACCGCCGACCTGCCGAGGACGCTGCTCGCCACCGGGCTCCCGCCGGGGTGGATCGAGCTGACCGCCTTCCGCGACGAGCCGACCCTGCGGGAGTTCCTCGACAGCCAGCTCGACGTGGACGCGCAGCTCTACACCGACGAGCACCGGTCGATGGTCCATCAGGCCTGCGCGATGGTCTTCGACCTGGTCCGCGCGCAGCAGTGGTTGCACCTCGGCGCGGTCGTGACGTCGGTGCCCGACTCGGACGAGCCTGCCGAGCCGCGCTGGCGCACGACCACGTGGGCCGTCGGCGTCGGAGTTCTGCCCACCCCCGACCTGGGCGACATCGACCCCCTCGCGGTGGCCGAGCGGGTGCTCGGCCGCGTGCAGGGCGTGGAGCAGTGCGAGCCCTTCACCCTCGACGACGGCCGGCACGGCGTTGTCCTGGCGACGACCACCTCGGTGGACCTGACCGTCCTGGACTTCGACCCGCGGGCGTACCTGCCCCAGCTGGACCCGGACCACCTCGGTGTGTACCTGTGCCTGCTGCCGGTGCCGGGGCTCGAGGACCACCTCGGGGTCACGGTCGGGGTGGCCCCCAACCGGGACGAGAGGTCGCCGCTGTCGTTCCTGGCCGGCCAGATGGCGACCAGCCTGCACACCGTGGCCGAGGTCGGGGACCTGCCCACGGGCAACGTGCTCGTCGACGCGACCCGTACGCTGCACCCTTCCGGCTTCCTGCGGCCGGTCGCGACCGGCGCGACGGTCGGCTGACCCCCATCCGAGAGACGGCGATCCCATGTCCTTGCTGATCGGCGACGAGGCGCGGCGCCTCGTCGAGTCGTTCGAGGCCGACCACGGTGTGGCCTCCGGGCGGCGTGACGAGGTCGACCTGCTCGATCGGGAGTTCCTCATCGGTCGGCGACTCCTGCCCGGCACGGCGGCGCTCGTCGTCGTGCTGCTGGGCGGCTTCTTCCTCACCGTGGTCGCGACGCCCGGCGCGGGCGCGGCCCTGAGGTGGACCGCCGCGGTGGTGGGCATCGTGCTCGTCGCCGGCGGCGGCTGGCTCGGCCTCCGCGTCATGCGCACGGGTCGTCGGCTGCTTCGCGCCTATCTGGCGTGGGCGGCCGCCGGCCCGGGAGCCTCCCCGTTCACGATCCCGGCCCGGCTGTTGTCGGGCCCCGGCATCCTCCGGTCCGCACTGGCCGCCTTGGCACTCCTGGGGGCGGTCTTCGGCTGGTCGTTCCTCTTCCTCGGACTCGCGGCCGGCGACCCGGGCGGGCTCGGAGACGGGCGCGAGGCGATGGCGGTGCTCGGCACGGTCTCGGGACTGGCGTTCAGCGTGACCACCTGGTCACTGTTCGTGGGCGAGATCCGTTCGGGGCTGGGCCACTCGGGACGGGTGATCCGCTCCCGCGGCTGATTCCCCGGCGACCGGGATCACGTTTGGCCCGAGGTCGGCCGGGCACTGGGATGAGACCAGTACTGCCTCGACCAGTGAGCCCGATGCCGACCGCCCACGTCCCCACCCTGACCCGTCCCGCCGACCCTGCCGCCCCGCAGCGACCGGCCGCCTCGTCCCGGGACCCGTGGTTCGACAACGCCAAGATGCTGCTGGTCACCCTGGTGGTGGCCGGACACTCGTGGGTGCTCCTGCCCGAGGGGTCCCTGGCCCGTAACTGGGCCTACGACTTCCTGTACGTCTGGCACATGCCGGCGTTCCTGATCGTCACCGGCTACCTCTCGCGGAGCTTCACCTGGAACCGGCGCAACCTGGGTCGGCTGGTCACCACCGTCGCCGTGCCCTACGTCATCTTCGAGGCGTTATTGGCGCTGTTCCGGGTGCAGGTCGGTGGCGAGGAGCCGCTCGACCGGCTCTTCCTCGAGCCGCACTGGCCGATGTGGTTCCTCGCCGCGTTGTTCTTCTGGCGCCTGGCCACCCCGGCGCTCAAGGCGGTTCGCGCGCCGCTGGTCGTCGCGGCCGTGGTCAGCCTGCTCGGCGGCCTGCTCCCCGGTGACGTCCTCGACGTTGATGACGCTCAGGTGAATCTCCCCAGTTCTGCTCACTGAATTTCCCCACCCCATGGCCCCATCCGGAAGCGGGTGGGGCTCCTTCGAAGATGGCGGTCTCTGACCACACGCCGTCTCACGAAGGA
>JBMOMG010000085.1:0-33597 GCA_049323155.1 Actinomycetota bacterium
AGGGCTGGGACGCGGACCCGGGTCCAGTGCGGACGGCGGTCAGCTCTTCGCCTTGATGCCGTCGATGATGCCCTGGGCCTCTTCCTGGAGCGTGTCCGAAAGAGGAGCGGAGCCGGCGGTCTCGGCAGCGGCCTGCTGGCCCTCGTCGCTGACGATGTAGGTGAGGTAGCCCTTCACGAGGTCGGCGGTGTTCTGGTCCTCGTAGGTCTGGCAGGCGATCAGGTACGACGTCAGCACGATCGGGTAGGCGCCGGCCTCCTCGGTGGTGCGGTCGAGGTCGACGGCCATGTCCACGTCGGAGCGACCCTCGGCCCGCGGCGAGACCTCGAGCACCTTGGCGGCCGCCTCGGCAGAGGGAGCGACGTACTCCTCGCCGACCTTGATCGACGCGACGCCGAGGTCGCCGGCCTGGCTGGCGTCGGCGTAGCCGATCGTGCCCGACCCGTTGGTGACCGCGGACACGACGCCGGAGGTCTGCGGAGCCGCCTCGCCGTGCTTGATCGGCCACTCGCCGACCTCGCCGTGGGTCCAGACCTCGGGCGCCGCCGCGTCGAGGTAGGCGGTGAAGTTGTCGGTGGTGCCCGAGTCGTCGGCCCGGTGCACGGCGGTGATGTTGCTGTTCGGGAGCTCGGCGTCGGGGTTGTCCTCGGCGATCGCCGGGTCGTTCCACTTGGTGATGTCGCCGGTGAAGATCTTCGCGAGGGTCTCGCCGGAGAGCTGGAGGTTGTCGACGCCCTCGAGGTTGTAGATCACCGCGATCGGGGAGACGTAGTTCGGGATCTCGATCGGGTCCTCGTTCAGGCAGCGCTCCTTGGCCGCGCTGAGCTCGCCCTCGTCGTCGCTGAGGTAGGCGTCGGAGCCGGCGAAGGCGATGTTGCCGCCGGCGATGAACTGCTCGCGCCCGCCGCCGGAGCCGACCGGGTCGTAGTTCACGGTCACGTCGGGGTTCGCGGTCTGGAAGCCGGCGCGCCAGGCGGACTGGGCGGCCTCCTGCGAGCTGGCGCCCGCGCCGTTGAGGGTGCCGGAGAGGCCCTCGACGGTCGCCTCGCTGTCACCGTCGGCGGTCTCGTTGCCGGCGGCGCACGCCGACAGGCCGAGAGCAAGAGCGAGGGCCGCGACGCCGGGGCCGGCCACGCGGCGGAAGGTTGAGCGGTTCACTGCGTCATCTCCTGTGTTCGGGACATCGAGACTTCTGAGTTGTCGCTGTCGAACGTAGGGAGGCCAGGTGAAGCGATCAGTCGGCGAAGGTGAACAGCAGGTGAACGGTGACCGGCGAAGTGGCCACCGGGTCCCGGAGATATGACGACGGTCACGTGAACAGGGTCGTCCAGGGGTGTGCTTTGCCCCGTCGAGGGGTAGAAAGGTCGGTTCTCTTTACTTTCGCACTGCTGCCGGCGCGGGGGTCAGCGGAAGCTCACGTCGTGGTGCTCGGTGGCCACGACCTTGCCGCGACGGTGGTGCACGACGTACACCGAGCCGGGCGCGAGCGGGTGCGGCTCGATGCCGAGTGCCTCGAAGACCCACGGCAGCACCGGCCGGTGCGTGCACAGCACGCTGGCCTCCTTGAGGCCGAGCAGCTTGTCGACCTGCCCTGCGACGAGCTCCGGAGTGGCGTCCTCCTCCGAGAGGTCGTCGGTGTCCTCCATCTCGAGACCGGCCACGTCGGCGTACGGCGCGACAGTGCGCCAGCACCTGCGGCTGCTCGAGGTCAGGACATGCGTGACGCCGTACGCGCCGAGCACCGGGACCACCTGCTCGGCCTGGAACTCCCCGGCCTTCGTCAGCGGGCGCTCGCGGTCGTCCTTGGGCCACGACTTGCGCGACTTCGCCCGACCGTGGCGCAGGATCACCAGCGGGTAGGTCTTCTTGCGCACGCCCTCGAACTCCGCGAGCGTCGCGCGGTCGTAGTCGTAGTGCAGTCGCTCGCGGGCCTCGTCCAGCGGCAGCCAGACGACCTCGTCGATCTCGTCGTTGAGCTGGTACGACGACACGTCGTCGTCGCCCACCACGCGGCCCACCCAGTAGTGCACGCGCTTCATCCGGCGCTCGCCGTTCTCCACCTGGTAGCGCTGGCTGCGCAGCGGCGGGCCGAGCCGGATGTCCAGACCGGTCTCCTCGGCCACCTCGCGCACCGCGGCGGCGGTGACGTGCTCACCCGGGTCGAGCTTGCCCTTGGGGAACGACCAGTCGTCGTACTTCGGCCGGTGCACGAGGACCACGTCCCCGCCCTTGCGGGTGACGACCGCCCCGGCGGCGACCACGTCGGCGGGGCGGCGGGCAGATTGCGCCATGGCGCTAGTCTCACACCCACTGCCGGCTGGAGAGAACGGACCCCTCGTGCGCAGACGCCTCGTCGTGTTGCTCGCCGTCGTCGCCCTCGTGGTGGTGGCGGTGGCGGGCTGGTTCGGCTGGCAGGCGGCGACTCGTACGACGTACGAACGGGCCGTCTCCATGCTGCCCGAGTCGACGTTGCGCGCCACCTGGACCGACTGGGAGTCGGTGCGCTCGCTGGCCGACGGCCCGTCAGGGCGCGCGTCGGCCGGCGACGTGGACCGGTTCCTGTCGCGGGCCTACGACCTGGACCTGACCTCGACCTCCGCGGTCGTGGACGCGACGTTCGTGCTGTCCCGGGAGTTCGGTTTCTCGCCGCTCGACGCGTCGTGGGAGCTCTTCGGCCAGTCCCGGGAGGGCGCCGTCGTGCTGCTCGGGCTGCCCGACTCGGTCGACCTCGACGAGGTGGAGCGGCGGCTCGAGGAGCTCGGCTACTCCGAGCCGGCCGACGGGCCGGGCTCCGGCGGTGTCTGGGCCGGCTCGGCCGACCTCGTCGCGACCATCGACGGGTCGCTGACGCCGGTGATGCAGAACGTCGTGGTGCTGCCCGAGGAGCGGGTCGTGCTGCTCTCGGACAACCAGGCCTACGCGTCCTCCTCGGCCGAGGTGGTCACCGACGACTCGGACGGCCTCGACTCGGTGGACGGCGTCTCTGCGCTCGCGTCGGCGGCCGGTGAGCCGGCGAGCGCGGTGCTGTTCGCCTCCGACTTCGCCTGCGAGGCGCTGAACATGAGCCAGGCCGACGACTCCGACCGTGCGGTCGCCGAGGACCTGGTCGACGCGGCCGGGGGAGTGCACCCGCTCGCCGGTCTCGTGATGGCCGTGCAGCCGGACCGGTCGATGTTGGTCGGCATGCACTTCGAGAGCTCCACCCAGGCCTCCGAAGACCTGCGTCCCCGCACCGAGCTGGCCGGCGGGGAGGCCCCAGGGCAGGGTGGTTCGTTCGCCGAGCGATTCCGTGTCGTCGAGGCGGCCGCCGACGGCAACGAGATCGTGATGGAGCTCGAGCCGGCCACCCGCGACACCCCGCTGCTCAGCGACCTGAGTCAGGGGCCGGTGCTCTTCGCAGCCTGCTGACCGCCGTACGCCGACCCGCGCCCCGCACTTGCAACGTTCTGCACCAATTCCACCGTCGAAATGGTGCAGAACGTTGCAAGTGAGCGCGCCAGCCGCGGCGCCGGGGCCGGTCCGGCGGGCAGGGGACCGTCATGGGGTCAGCGGGAGCGGCGCCGCTTGGTCTGGATCAGCATCTCCTGCAGGTCGCGCAGCGGCGTCCCGTCCTCGGCGAACGCATGCCGCTCCCACTCGCCGGAGGGCTGCAGCCACCAGGTCGCCGTACCGGGATCGAAGGCCAGGTCGAGGATCCGGCCGACCTCGTCGACCTGGGCCTGCCCGGGGAGCCGGACCAGCGCCTCGACCCGCCGGTCGAGGTTGCGGTGCATCAGGTCCGCCGAGCCGATCCACGCCTCGGGGGAGCCGGCGTTCTCGAACCAGAAGATCCGGCTGTGCTCGAGGAACCGGCCGAGCACCGAACGGACCCGGATGTTCTCCGACAGGCCGGGGACCCCGGGCCGCACCGCGCAGATCCCACGCGTCAGCAGGTCGACGGGCACGCCGGCCTGCGAGGCGAGGTAGAGCTCGTCGATGACGGCCTCGTCGACGATCGAGTTCGCCTTGATCCGGATCCGCGACGGCCGGCCCTCGGCGTGGTTGGTGACCTCCGCGCGGATCCGCTCGATCAGCCCGTCGCGCACCGACTCCGGCGCCACGAGCAGGTGCTGGTAGCCGGTGTGACGGGAGAACCCCGACAGGTTGTTGAACAGGTGCGCGACGTCCTCGCCGATCTCGGCGTTCGCGGTGAGCAGCCCGAAGTCTTCGTACTGCCGCGCGGTCTTCGGGTTGTAGTTGCCGGTGCCGATGTGGGTGTAGCGGCGGATCCCCTCGGGCTCGTCGCGGACCACGAGCGCCAGCTTGCAATGCGTCTTCAGACCGACCAGACCGTAGACGACGTGGCAGCCGGCCTGCTCGAGCTTGCGCGCCCAGCGGATGTTGGCCTGCTCGTCGAAGCGGGCCTTGATCTCCACGAGGACCAGCACCTGCTTGCCGGCCTCGGCGGCGTCGATCAGGGCGTCGATGATCGGGGAGTCGCCGGAGGTGCGGTACAGCGTCTGCTTGATCGCGAGCACGCTGGGATCGTCGGCCGCCTGCTCGATGAACCGCTGCACCGAGGTGGAGAACGAGTCGTAGGGGTGGTGCACGAGCACGTCACGGCGCTGCAGCGCACCGAAGACGTCGACCGGGGAGGCGGACTCGACCTCGGCGAGGTCGGTGTGCGTGGAGGGCACGAACGCCGGGTACTTCAGCTCGGCCCGGTTGATGTCGGCGATCACGCCGAGCCCACGCAGGTCCAGCGGGCCGGGGAGCCGGAACACCTCCGCCCGGGAGACTCCCAGCTCGGAGACCAGCAGCTCGAGGATGTGGTCGTCCATGGACTCCTCGACCTCGAGCCGCACCGGCGGCCCGAAGCGGCGGCGGAGCAGCTCCTTCTCCAACGCAGCAAGGAGATTCTCCGCGTCGTCCTCCTCGACCTCGAGGTCCTCGTTGCGGGTCACCCGGAAGGTGTGTACGGCGATCACCTCCATGCCCGGGAACAGCGACTTGAGGTGCTCGGCGATCACGTCCTCGAGCGGCACGAACCGCTGCTCTCCCACGGCGACGAACCGCGAGAAGATCGGCGGGACCTTCACCCGGGCGAAGTGCTCCTTGCCGGTCTGGGGGTTGCGGACGAGCACGGCGAGGTTGAGCGACAGCCCGGAGATGTAGGGGAACGGGTGCGCCGGGTCCACCGCGAGCGGGGTGAGCACCGGGAACAGCCGCTCCTTGAACTGCTTCTTCATCTGCTTCTGCTCGTCGCGGGTGAGGTCGGGCCAGCGGAGCAGCTCGATCCCCTCCTTCTCGAGCGCGGGGATGATCTCCTCGCGGAACAGGGTCGCCTGGCGCTCCATCAGCGCGCCCGTCGTGCTCCAGATCTGCTCGAGCACGTCACGCGGCATCAGCCCGGACGCGGCGCGGACCGCCACCCCGGCGGCGATCCGGCGCTTGAGGCCGGCGACGCGCACCATGAAGAACTCGTCGAGGTTGGAGGAGAAGATCTGCAGGTACCGCACCCGCTCGAGCAGCGGGATGGTGTCGTCCTCGGCGAGCTCGAGGACGCGGGTGTTGAAGTGCAGCCACGAGAGCTCGCGGTCGAGGAACCGGTCCTCGACGAGTGTCGGGAGGGAGATCTCGGGTGCGGTGTCCATGCCACCCATCGTCGCACCGCGAGGTGAACGGGAGTAGCCGTCGACCAGATCGGATGAGGCAGGAGTAAGTTGCCCGCATGCCGACCGGATTCGCCGAGAAGATCGAGCCCGCTGTGTTCCGCGCCCTGATGGGCCTGCCCCGTCCCGTGCTGCGTGCGCTGGCCGGACGGCCGGTCGTCGTCGACGGGCAGGTGCTCGACGTGGAGACCCAGTGGATGCTGCGGCTGCAGAGGCTCATGCGCGAGCCGGCCGCCGAGACCCTGCCGATGGACCAGGCACGCAAGGCGATCCTGCGCCAGGCCACCCTGGCCGGCGGCAAGCAGCCGATCGGCCTGGTGCGCGACCTGAAGGTCCCGGGTGCGGAGGGCGAGATCCCCGCGCGGCTCTACGTCCCGCGCGGCCAGGTCGCGAGCCCGCGGAACTCGCCGTTGCTGTTCTTCGTGCACGGCGGCGGGATGATGTACGGCGACCTCGACAGCCACGACGCCCTGTGCCGGTTCCTCGCCGAGCGGGCCGACGTACGCGTGCTCTCGATCGACTACCGGCTCGCGCCCGAGCACCGGTTCCCCGCCGCGGTCGAGGACTGCTGGGCGTCGTTCCAGTGGGTCAGCGAGTACGCCGAGCAGCTCGGCGCCGACCCGGAGCGGATCGCCGTGGGCGGTGACTCGGCCGGCGGCTACCTCAGCGCCGTGACCGCGATCCGGGCCGCCGAGGCCGGGCTCCCGCTGCGCTTCCAGCTGCTGATCTACCCGGTCACGAACATGGCCGAGCGCAGCGACAGCCGCCGGATCTTCGGCGAGGGGTTCTTCCTGACCACGGCGTTCATGGACCTCGCCGAGACGTCGTACCTCCACGAGCACCACGACCGGCGCGACCCGAACGTCTCGGTGTACTTCCACGAGAAGTTCCCGCCCGACCTCGCGCCGGCCTTCGTCGCCACCGCGGGCTTCGACCCGCTGCGCGACGAGGGCGAGGCATACGCGCGGCTGCTCGCCGAGCACGGCTGCCAGGTGGAGCTGAAGCGCTACCCGGGGTTCATCCACGGCTTCGCGAACATCGTCGGCGTGGGCCGTGCGAACCGAGCCGCCGTCGCGGAGATGGCGGTCCGGCTCCGCCGTGCGCTGGCTTAGTCGCGCGCGTACATCACGTCGGTGTCCTCGGGGGCGTGCGTGAAGCCCAGCTTGGAGTACACCGCGACCGCGGGCGCGTTGTCGGCCTCGACGTAGAGGATCACCTCGGCCAGCCCCCGGTCACCCAGGTGGTGCAGGCCGGTGAGCGTCAGCAGCCGACCGAGCCCGCGGCCCTGCGCGTCGGGGGAGATGCCGACGACGTACACCTCGCCGACCCGGTCGTCGTGCACCTTGGTCCAGTGGAAGCCCAGCATCCGGCCGGTCTCTGCGTCCTCGGCGACGAAGAACCCCGCCGGGTCGAACCACGGCTCGGCCATCCGCTGCTCGAGGTCGGCGCGGGTCATCGAGCCCTGCTCCGGGTGCTGCGCGAACGCCGCCGCGTTGAGCGCGAGGAACGCCTCCTCGTCGCGCCCCGGCTCGAAGGGGCGTACGACGGTCCCGCCCGCGCCGTTCAGCTCGGGCAACGGCCGGTCGTCGGTCAGCGGGCGGCGCATCACCCACAGGTCCCGGACCCTGCGGAAGCCGAGCGCCTCGGCGAGCCGGGAACCGGCGGGGTGGTTGCCGTGCGACCACGCGGTGACCGCCCGCCCCTCGACGGTGGCCAGCGCCGCCTCGGCGAGCGCCCGTCCGATGCCCGCGCGGCGTGCACCGGGGGCGACGACCAGGTTCGCCTCGACCGACGCGGACTCGTCGATGCCGCTGAGCAGCGCGAAGCCGACGGTCTCCCCGGCCTCTGCGCGGGCCACCCAGAGCGACTTGCCGGCCAGGCCGTCGTGGCGCAGGGAGAGCTCGGTGGCCTCGTTCACGGGGCTGCGCCCGTCGGTCTCGGCGGCGTGCGCGGACACCGCTCTCAGCGCGGAGGCAACCGAATCGGTGCCCGCCGCGTCTGACTGCTGGAACTGGTCGGGGTCCACCCGCGAGATCGACGTCACCTGCTCACCTTAGGCAAGTCGCGCATGGAACCTGTCGGGCTGGGAACGGTGGTGTGGACCCGCTTATGTCGAGGTTTGGGAGTTTTGTCGATGAACGAGGCGATTGCGCTGGCATTTGCCGCGGCGGTGCCGTTCCTGTGCCTGGGACTGCTGCTGTGGCTCGCCCGGCTCGAGGACACCCTGGCCGACGGGATCGAGACCCCGCGGGCGACGCGAGAGCCGGCGCCGGTCGCCGTCGCGGCCACGCAGGCCGACCCGGTCGCCGCCTGAGGACGGCCCGGTCCGGGCAGCACCCGCGAGCTCAGTGGGCGGGCGCCTCGTCGTGGGCGCCCCGGTCGACCGGCGGCACGACGAACCGGTAGCCCACGTTGCGCACGGTGCCGATCAGCGTCTCGTGCTCGGGACCGAGCTTGGCCCGCAGCCGGCGCACGTGCACGTCGACGGTCCGCGTGCCACCGAAGTAGTCGTAGCCCCAGACCTCCTGCAGCAGCTGCTGACGCGTGAAGACCCGCCCCGGGTGCTGGGCGAGGAACTTCAGCAGCTCGAACTCCTTGAACGTCAGGTCCAGCGGCCGGCCACCGAGCTTGGCGGTGTACGTCGCGTCGTCGACGGTGACCTCGCCGGAGCGGATCACGTGCGCGTCGGGCGCGACCTCGGCCTGCGCGGCGAGCCGGCCGACCGCCAGCCGCAGCCGCGCCTCGAGCTCGGCCGGGCCCGCGGTCGCGAGCACGACGTCGTCCATGCCCCAGTCCACGGCCACCACCGACAGGCCGCCCTCGGTGACCACGAGCAGCACCGGCTGGTCGGAGCCCGTGGTGCGGATCAGCCGGCACAGGTCCCGGGCGTGGGCGAGGTCCTGGCGACCGTCGACGAGGACCACGTCGGAGTCGGGCGCCTCGAGCAGCGCGCTTCCCATCGCCGGCAGGATCTTCACCTGGTGGGGGAGCAGGGCGAGCGCGGGCAGGACCTCCGCGGACGGCTGGAGCGAGCTCGTCAGCAGGAGCAGGGTGCTCATCACACCTCCCCGGGGTGAGCGGACGCCGGCTCGCCGTTGAGCTTGCGCGGGGCAGTCGGGCACCCGCTGAGGTGCCCGTGGCACCACGGTGTGGGCCTTGCCCGATGGTGCAGGATATCGGACATGGTCACCGCCGGTTCTGTCGAAGCCCCCGAAGCAGGGTCCGTGCTCGTCCGTTACTGGGCCGGCGCGAAGGCCGCTGCCGGGGTGTCGGAGGAGTCCTTCGCCGCCCCGTCCACCCTCGCCGAGCTGCTCGACGAGGTCGTGCTCGCGCACGCCGACCGGCCGAGGCTCAAGGACGTGGTCTCGGTGTGCTCGGTGCTCGTCGGGGACCGCCCGGTCGGTACGACGGACCCGGCGAGCGTCGTACTCCGGCCCGGCGACACCGTCGAGCTGCTCCCGCCGTTCGCCGGCGGCTGAGCACCCGGCCGAGACCCGTCCAGGTCCGAGCCCATCCCTGTCCCCCGACCGGCCGCCCGGCAAACCCTCCGGCGGCCCCTCGTTATCCGAACGTGACCGGATTCGGGGGACAAAGTAAAGACTTCGCGCCCCACCGTTTCCGCGCGTAACCCCAGGGCATCGGCGCCGTTGTTGACCGTGTCCGACCTCCAGCCAAGCGGGTCGGGACAGGTTTCGGCACCCAGATCGGGGCCGGGGGGAACGGAAGGTAGTCGGGATGCAGATCAAGCAGAGCCTGCTGCGGGTAGCCGCAGCGACGGCGGTCACGGTCGCGATGACGGTGGGCTTCGTGGGTCCGGTGGAGGCCACCGGCGACGACAGGTCGGGTCACTCCTCCTCGAGGTCGGACGGCCACCGCGACGGCGGCCACAACAGCGGTGCCTACGACAAGGGCCACGACGGCAGCAAGTCCGACGGTGGCTACGAGCACGGCCACAAGGGCAAGGGCCACAAGGACGGCCACAAGGGCGATAAGGGTGGCTACGACCACTCGGAGGGCAACGCCTCGACCCAGGGCGACTACGACAAGCCGCAGCCGGAGAGCAAGGCCGACCAGAACGACGGCGGCGCCAACGCCGGCGACTGCGAGGACGGCCCCAAGCACAGCTACTGCTCCACCCGCGACGGCTCTGCTTCCCAGAACGGCAAGGGCGACGGCGAGGCCAAGGGCAAGCCGTGCGCCGGCTGCGTCGGCAAGGCCGACAACAAGAACCCCAAGGGCCAGTACCCGAACGGCAGCGACCACAACGCCGGCTACGAGTGCGACCGCAACCAGGGTGTCGGCAAGGGCAACCCCGCCCACACCGGCTGCACCGGCACGTCGGAGGACGTGAAGTACGAGCCGAAGCCCGAGCCGAAGCCCGAGCCGAAGCCGGTCGTGGTGACCCCGGAGAGCCCCGAGAAGCCGCTGCCGGTCGTGTGCCCTGAGGGTGCTGAGATGGTCGATGGCACGTGCGTGGTTCCGGTGCCGGTCGAGGACGAGAAGACCTGCCCCGCGGGCACGACCATGAACGAGGAGGGCGACGCCTGCCTGCTCCCGGTCGAGCCGCTGGACACCACGCCCGAGGTCCTCGGTGTCGAGCAGGAGGCCGAGGCTCCGGCGTTCGTCGAGGCCGAGCGTCCGGCGGCGAACCGTGCGCCCGCAGCCGTCGCCCCGGTCGCCGGGATCCTTCCCGCCACCGGTGCCGGCGCCTACGGCACGGCCGTGCTCGCCGCTCTCGGCCTGCTGGCCGCCGGCGGTGTGCTGCTCGCCCGCAGGCGCCCCCAGGCCGAGGACTGATTCCTCGGGTCGGCTCAGCCGGCCAAGCAGCCCCCGTCGGAACCTCCCCGGTCCGGCGGGGGCTGCGCCGTGTCACGGGCCGCGACCCGGACGGTCCCCCGGACATCAGCGCCAAAGATGTGACAATCGGCGGGTGAGTGATGGAGCGTGGATCCTGGTGGCGGCCCTGGTGCTCGCGACCGCTTTCGGTGCCTGGCGCGCGGCCCGGGACGGCCGGTTCCGGGGGACCCACGCCGTCCGCGGCGCCGACCAAGAGCAGGAGGAGAGCGCCGTGGCACGACCGGCGAGCGTCCTCGACGGCGCCGACCTCGAGCACGAGCTCGGGGAGCGGGCGACGTTGCTGCAGTTCTCCTCCGCCTTCTGCGCGCCGTGCCGGGTCACCCGCCGGGTCCTGGCCGAGGTGGCCCAGGTGGTCCCCGGCGTCGTGCACATCGAGGTCGACGCCGAGCACCACCTGGAGCTGGTCCGCCGGCTCGGGGTCGCCCGGACGCCGACCACGTTGATCCTCGACGCGCATGGGCAGGAGGCCTCACGGGCGAGCGGCGCACCCAAGCGCGACGAGGTGATGGCGACCCTGGCGAAGGTGGTCGGGTGAGCGAGCCGGTCCGGTCGGTGCTGTTCGTCTGCACGGCGAACATCTGTCGCTCGGCCTACGCGGCCGTGGTCGCCGCCGCGCACCACTCCCATCCCGTGCAGGCCACCAGTGCGGGGACGCACGGCCGGGTCGACGATCCGATCGACCACTTCATGGCCGCGGAGCTCGAGCGCCGCGGCTACGACGGGTCGGCGCACCGGAGCCGGCCGCTGACCCGTCGGCTGGTGGACGAGGCGGACCTGATCCTCACCGCCACCGCGGAGCACCGGACCTTCGTGCTGCAGGAGTGGCCGATCGCGGTGCGCCGTACGTTCAGCATCGGCCAGCTCGCCTCCGCTCTCGAGGTCGTGCCAGCCGACGTGGCGGGCAAGGACCTGCTCGTCGCTGCCCGCAAGGCTCGCGCCACCGCGCATCCCGAGCACGACGTCGCCGACCCGTACGGCCGGGGCGCCGAGGCCGCGGCTGTCGCTGCGCGCGACCTCGACTCGCTGCTGGAGCGCATCCTCCCGCGCCTGGCGTCCGGATGATGGACGTGCGTCTCGCATTCTGAGACCGGACTCCTCGTTTCGGAACTGGTGGTCTAGGGTTCTCGCATGCTCTCGACCATGCTGACCAAGCGCCGCGCAGTGGACCACTGCCTCGTGCGCTCGGCGCTGTGTCGAATGTCCTGACGGGCACGTCCGTCATCGAGGTCCCTCTGGTGGACCAGGTCGGCTGAGCTCTCCCGAGCCCCGAACCTCCGACGTGCCCGTGCCTTCGCAGGCCGCCCCCATCCCCGCATGCCCTTGCGCCGTCGACCGCGCGTGCACTCTCGGTGCCGACGTCGGTCAGCGGCCGTGCACGGCATGCTCCGACGCAGGAGACACCATGTCCAGCTCCACCCGGATCGACCCGCGCGGACCTCGGTTCGCCGCCACCCTGACGACGGCGCTCCTCGCCGCCGTGCTCCTCACCGCGCCGTCCACCATCGCGACCGCCCTGCTCGCGGTGCAGGCCGTGCTCTTCGCGGCCGGTGCGCTCGGGGGCATCCAGCGCACGCCGTACGCCTGGCTCTTCAAGCGCCTGGTGCGGCCGCGGCTGGCACCGCCGACCGAGCTCGAGGACGCCCGGCCGCCGCGCTTCGCGCAGACCGTCGGCCTCGGTTTCGCGGTCGTCGGGCTGGCCGGCTTCCTGACCGGCGCCGACCTGCTCGGCCTGGTCGCGACGGGCTTCGCGCTCGCGGCGGCGTTCCTCAACGCGGCCTTCGGGTTCTGCCTCGGCTGCGAGGTCTACCTGCTGCTGCGCCGGCTCACCCCGGCGTCGCGCACCGCAGCCACCGACACGCTCGCCGGCTGATCCGAACGACGCTCCGCTCCACCCATCCACCACGAACATCGATCCCCGAAGGGAAACCATCATGAGCCGCAACGACGTACTCGTCACCGCCGACTGGGTCGAGGAGCACCTCGACGACCCGAAGGTGGTGCTGATCGAGGTCGACGAGGACACCTCGGCCTACGACAAGGGCCACATCCGCAACGCCATCAAGCTCGACTGGAGCGTGGACCTGCAGGACCAGGTCCGCCGCGACGCCGTCGACAAGGACCAGTTCGGTGCGCTGCTCTCCGAGCGTGGCGTCGCAGGCGACGACACCGTGGTGCTGTACGGCGGCAACAACAACTGGTTCGCCGCCTACGCCTATTGGTACTTCAAGCTCTACGGGCACCAGGACGTCCGGCTGCTCGACGGCGGGCGCAAGAAGTGGGAGCTCGACAGCCGCGAGCTGGTCAGCGAGGTGCCGCAGCGCGAGCGCACCAGCTACGTCGCCGCCGAGCAGGACCGCTCGATCCGCGCGTTCCGTGACGAGGTGGTCGAGGCGATCGGCACCAAGAACCTGATCGACGTACGCAGCCCCGACGAGTACGCCGGTCGGCTGCTCGCCCCGGCGCACCTCCCGCAGGAGCAGGCCCAGCGAGCCGGGCACATCCCGACCGCCGCGAACGTGCCGTGGAGCAAGGCGGCGAACGACGACGGCACGTTCAAGAGCGACGAGGACCTGCGCAAGCTCTACACCGACGCCGGCATCGACTGGGACAAGGAGACCATCGCCTACTGCCGGATCGGCGAGCGCTCCTCGCACACCTGGTTCGTGCTCCACGAGCTGCTCGGTGACGAGTCGACGAAGAACTACGACGGCTCCTGGACCGAGTACGGCTCGCTGATCGGCGTGCCGATCGCCGTGGGCGACGAGGCCGGCGACGCGCCGCGGTCCGCCTGATGTGCGGCGCAACCGTGGGCGGGCTGTCCCTCGACGGCATCGACGTGGCCAAGGAATCGGTGATCCAGGGCGTGGTCACCCGCGGGGGCGGCGAGGGCGCCGAGCCGGTGGGCAACGCCTACGTCCGGCTCCTGGACCGGACCGGCGAGTTCACTGCGGAGGTGCCGACCTCGGCCACCGGACACTTCCGGTTCTTCGCCTCGCCCGGCACCTGGACGCTTCGTGCGTTGGCTCCGGCATCTGAGCCGGTGGACCGCGCCGTCGTCGCTCAGCGTGGCGTGGTCGCCGAGGTGCATATAGTGCTCTGAAAAAAGTCGAGACCGGAAGGTTTGGAATCCGGCGACAGCGGGCACCCAGGGTCAGACCGTCCGGGCCACTGTCACAGGGTTCTTCGGCCGGACGAGGCCCTCGCGTCGCTCACGCAGCCGACGCGAGGGCCTTCCGGTTCGGCGGGATGGAGCCCGTCCGGCCACTGTTCACCGCGTCATCCTTCCCGGTGTCACGAGGGTGAAACCACCGACACGGGATTCGTTGGGTGTGGTGCGGGTCTCACTCAGTCGCCGACGCGACGACGGTGCTGCACGGGCTCGGGGGCGTAGCCGTAGCCGTACCCATAGCCGTACCCGTAGCCGCCACCTCGGCCGCGGCGTACCGGGACCATGTTGAAGACCAGGCCGAGCGTCTTCGCGTCGACGGCGGCCAGCCGCTCCATGGAGTGCCGCAGCTGGTCGCGGGTGGTCTTGCTGTGCCGGACGACCACCAGAGCGCCGTCGGCCTGGGCGGCCAGCAGTGCCGCGTCGGTGACCGGCAGCAACGGAGGCGCGTCGATCACGATCACGTCGTACTCCTTGCGGGCCACCTCGACCAGCTCGTTCATCACCCGCGACTGCAGCAGCTCGGCCGGGTTCGGCGGGATCGTGCCGCTGGTCAGCACGGTCAGGTTCTCCACGTGGGATTCCTGGACCGCGTCGTACAGCTCGATCGAGCCGATCAGCACCGTGGTCAGACCCACGGTCGGCTCGAGGTCGAACATCCGAGCCACCTGGGGCCGGCGCAGGTCCCCGTCGATCATCAGCACGCGCTCGCCGGCCTGGGCGAGCGTGATCGCCAGGTTGCAGGCGGTCGTGGTCTTGCCCTCGCCGGGGAGCGAGGAGCTGACGACGAAGACCTTGCTGTCCTTGTCGACGTCGACGAACTGCATGTTGGTCCGCAGCACGCGGAACGCCTCGACCCGCGGTGCGTGGCTGTCCAGCGAGGTGACCAGCGGGTGCTTCGTAGCCCGGGTGTCGAAGGCGATGTCGGCCATCAGCGGTGCGCCGGCGATCTCCTCGATGTCCTCGGCGGTCTTCACGCTGGTGTCCAGCAGCTCGCGAAGCACCGCCAGGCCCAGCCCGAGCAGCAGTCCGAGGACCGTGGCGAGGGCCAGGTTCCGCAGCGGCTGGGGGGAGACCGGCGACTCGGGCAGTGGCGCGGCGTCGACGATGCTGAGCTTGATGGGTGCGTTGGCGCGCCCCGGTGGGGTCTCCAGCTCGTCGACGAAGCCGGTCAGCTCCGTGGCGAAGGTCTGGGCGAGCAGCTGCGCGGTCTCGGGGCTGGGGTCGGTGACGGTGATGTCCATGTTCACCGTCTCCGGTACGACGGTCGCCTCGACCTTCTCGGCCAGCTCGGCCGGCGTCATGTCGAGGTCGAGCGACTCGATCACCCGTCGGGAGAGCTCCTGGCCGGTGGCGAGGTCGGCGTACGAGGTGATCCGCTGGGCAGAGAACAGGCTGCCCTGGTAGGCCTCGCCGCTGCTCTCCGGGGTGGTGGAGACGAACAGGCCCGCGGTGGAGGCGTACTGCGGTGTCATGTTGAACGTCACCGCGGCGGCCACGCCGACCGCGACGACCACACTGCCCAGGATGAGCAGCCACCGCCGCCGCACGATCCGCAGGTAGTCGCGCAGTTCCACCGTTCCCTCGATTCTGTGGGTCGAGGCACCCTGTCGCCCCGATGATGCGGGCTCCACCCTAACCGGACAAACCGGCTCCGCCCTCATGCTCGCCGCCCGTCCGCGGCCCGTTCGGCCCTCGGACGGTCTGGCCGGGTCTGCGCCGGATCCGTATCGTGGCCGGGTCATGAAGCGCTCCCGTGAGGACGAGTACGCCGAGGCGTTTCGGCTCGGCTACGAGCGAGCCCGTCGTGGGCACGAGCCGACCGTCGCCGTCGACCGCGACGAGCTGACCCCGCTCGACGACCTGCTCGAGCCAGGTCGGGACGCGCCGGTGAAGCGGCCCGTGCGTCGTCCGCCGACCCGGCTGATCGGGCTGGTCGCGCTGGCGGTGGTCCTGGTTGCGAGCGCCTTCCTCGTCGGACGGCTGCTCGCCGGGTCCGATGGCCCGGCCGGTGACGCCACCGTCGCTGCGGTGGAGGGTCGGGCCGACACGGCCGGCGCCGCTGGGCCGGAGCCGTACGGCGGTGCGGTCGCCGCGGTGCAGGTGGAGGGCTCCGAGGCGACCTGCCGGAGCGGGGCCAGCGTCGACGCGGCGGGCAACCCGGTGACCTACGAGCCGGCCCGGGCGCACGACGCGGACCTGAGCACCGCCTGGCGCTGTGACGGCTCGGGTGTCGGTCAGCGGCTGATCCTCCTGCTGCGGGAGGGGGCCGGGGTCGCCGAGGTCGGGCTCGTGCCCGGTTACGCGAAGACCGACCCCGTCAGTGGCGTGGACCGGTATGCCGAGAACAACCGGATCACGCGCGTGCGCTGGCACTTCGCCGACGGGTCCAGCGTCACCCAGGCGATCGACGGCGACCCTGCGGACCGCAGCATGCGCACGATGCGGGTCCCGGTCGCCGAGGGTGGGCGCGTGGTGCTGGAGATCCTCGAGTCGGCGCCGGGACGCCGCGACACCATCGCGATCAGCGAGGTGCGGGTGGCCGGCCCGTCGGCCTGACCGCTCAATCGCGACCGGTCGGTGGCCGCGGTGTCTCCAGGATCATCGTGACCGGCCCGTCGTTGACCAGCGCGACCTGCATGTCCGCGCCGAACCGGCCCCGGGCCACGGTCGCCCCGAGCCGTTCCAGCTCGGCGCACACCGCCTCGTAGACCGGCTCGGACACGTCGCCGGGGGCTGCGGCGTTCCAGGTCGGCCGCCGGCCCTTGCGGGCGTCGCCGTAGAGCGTGAACTGGCTGACCACGAGCACCGGCGCACCGAGGTCGGCCGCGGACCTCTCCTCGCGCATGATCCGCAGCTCCCAGATCTTCCGTGCCGTCCAGGTGATCTCGTCGTCCCCGTCGTCGTGGGTGACGCCGAGCAGCACGACCAGGCCGGGACCTTCGAGGCTGCCGACAACCTTCCCGTCAACGGAGACACTCGCGCTAAGAACTCGTTGAACTACGGCCCGCATCGGGAGATCTTCCTGTCATGTCGGTCGACTGGTCCCGCGAAGTCTGACACGATGACGGCCATGAGCACCGCCTCCGCCCTCGCCTCCGACAAGCTCCTGGTGACCGTCGCCCCGACTGGCGCCGAGACCGCCAAGGAGGACGTCCCCCAGCTGCCCACCACGCTGGAGGAGCTGGTCGAGACCGCGCAGCGCTGCGAGGCGGCGGGTGCGGCGATGATCCACGTGCACATCCGCGACGACGAGCACCGGCCCACGCTGGACCTCGGCCGGCTGACCGCGACGGTCGACGCGCTGCACGAGGAGACCGGGCTCGTCGTACAGCTGTCCACCGGCGGCTCGGTGCACGACCCGCTCGAGCGCCGGCTCCGGGTGCTCGACGCCCAGCCGGACTCGTGCTCGCTGACCATGGGCACCACCAACTTCGGCGACGACGTGTTCTCCAACCCGTGGCCGTTCATCACCGAGCTCTACCAGCTCTCCCAGGAGCGGGAGGTCGTGCCGGAGTTCGAGCTGTTCGACCTCGGCCACGTGCACGCGCTGCACCGGCTGCTGGACAAGTACGGCCTGCCCTACGGCGGGCGCGTGCACTGCGACCTGGTGATGGGCGTGCCCGGCGGGATGCCTGGTACGGCGGACGCGCTGGTCGCCGCGGTCAACGCGCTGCCCGACGCGGTGACGTCGTGGTCGGCGACCGGCATCGGGCGCAGCACGCTCACCGTCGGGCTCGCCGCGCTGAGCAAGGGCGGCCACCTGCGCGTCGGGATGGAGGACGTGCTCACGCTGGCCAAGGGCGTGCCGGTCGAGCACAACGCGCAGCTCGTCGAGCGCGCGGTCGCGATGGGCCGGCTCGCGCAGCGCGAGCCGATGTCACCTGACGAAGCCCGTGACCTGCTCCAGATCAAGCGCCGCTAGACTCGCCGCCATGGAAGCTGTGTTCATCGCGCTCATGGCGGCGGTCGTGCTGCTCAGTGGGTTCGTCTCGATCCTGGTCGTGTACAAGCTCATGAAGGCCAAGAACTCCTAAGCATGCCTTTCGAGCTGCCCGACAACCTGCACCCCGACTGCGCCCCGATCGCGTGGCTGCTCGGCACGTGGCGCGGCAACGGTCACGGGGACTACCCGACGATCGAGCCGTTCCAGTTCGGCCAGGAGGTGATCTTCACCCACGACGGCCGGCCGTTCTTCCACTACATGAGCCGGGCGTGGATCGTCGACGCCGAGGGCAACAAGGTCCGTGACGCCGCGATCGAGACCGGCTTCTTCCGGCCCAAGGCCGACGGCACGCTCGAGGTCGTGATGACGCACAACACTGGCTTCATCGAGATCTGGTACGGCCACGCCGAGGGCGCCAAGGTCGAGATCGCCACCGATGCCGTCGGCCGGACCGAGACGGCCAAGGAGGTCACCGCCGGGCACCGGCTGTACGGCCTCGTCGAGGGCGACCTGCTGTGGACCTACGACATGGCCGCGGTCGGCCAGAAGCTGCAGCCGCACCTCTGGGGCCGGCTCGTCAGGCAGTAGCCGCTCGCCCGACGCCGGCTCGGCCTCGGGCTTCGTGTGTAACACGTTTCACTTCCGCGGCGGCGTAACCCCGGACACGCCGTGGGCGTTGGACCTGGCGTCACCGACCCAGGGAGCCACCGCATGCGCCGCACCACCGCCGCACTCGTCGCACTGACCGCCGGACTGTCCACGCTGGCCGCCACGACGGCGACGACCGGGACCTCGTCGGCGGCGCCCACCGGTCCGCGGTCGGAGGTCGCTGCCCGCGAGGTGATGTTCGTCGGCAACAACTGGGACGGCACCGCGACGGTGGTCGACGCCAACACCTACCGGCCGATCAAGACCATCAACACGATCCCCGACCAGGCTGAGCGGATGCTGGAGATCGTCACCAACCCCAACAAGCTGGTGTTCTACATCGCGATCCGGGCGGGCGTCGGCGAGGGCAACGACCAGTTCACCGACGACATGTTCTCCACCCCCGACGGCCGCCTGGTCGCGGTCAGCCGACCGAGCTTCGCCGACGTGGTGGGCATCGACCTGGCCACCGGGAAGATCGAGTGGCGGTTCCCGATGGAGGGCTACCGCGCCGACCACATGGGCGTCTCGCCCGACGGCACCCGGCTCCTGGTCAGCGACTCCACCGCCAACAAGGTGCACGAGCTCGACATCCGCACCGGCAAGAAGCTGCGCGAGTTCGGCTCCGGGGACACCCCGCACGAGAACAACTACACCCGCGACGGCAAGCGGATCTTCCACGCCAGCATCGGCCGGGTCTACACCCCCGTCGACCGGCCCGAGCTCGGCGTCGCCTACGACACCGCCAAGGGGGAGCGGGTCTTCCAGATCGTGCGCAACAAGGACATGAAGATCCTGCAGCGCTGGGACATGGGCAAGGAGCTCGCCGAGGCGGGCTATGACGGGATGGAGTCCGCCGTACGCCCGATGGCGGTCGCGCCCGACGAGCGGTTCGTCTACCTGCAGGTGTCGTTCTTCCACGGCTTCGTCGAGTTCGACACCCGGGCCAAGGACCCGAAGCGGACGTACGACGGTGAGCCGCTCGTCGGCAAGGTGCGCCGGGTCGTCCCGCTGCCCGACCGCACCGACGGCCTCCCGCGTGAGCAGTACCTGCTCGACTCCGCGCACCACGGCCTGGCCATGAACGAGCGTGGCACCAAGCTCTGCGCGGCGGGCACGATGTCGGACTACGCCGCGATCGTGAACCGCAAGACGCTGCGCCGCAAGATCCTCGACGTCGGCGCGAAGCCGTACTGGGCCACCAACGGCCCCACCGGCGAGGAGTGCTGGGTCTCGGTCAGCGGCGACGACAAGGTGGTCGTGATCGACTACCGCAAGGCGCGGATGCTCAAGCAGATCCCGGTCGGCGACCACCCGCAGCGGGTCCGCGAGGGCCACGTCGCCACCTCGGTGCTGCGCGCCTGGCGCCGCCCCTCCGCCTGACCCCCAGAAACAAGTAACGCGGGGTTATGGACGCTGACCACGCGGCATGCCGCTGTCAGACCGTCCACAACCCCGCATCACTATCGGAGCGGCGATGGCTCAGGCGCGGGCGGGCACCTCGGAGGTGCGCTTGCCCAGCAGGACGCCGAGCGCGATCATGCCGACGCCGAGGACGAAGTGCAGCCAGTCGTCGGCGGTGTTGAGCGGCACGAAGTTGGCGCCGCTGTCCTTGTCGATGATCAGGCCGTAGATCCACAGCACCAGGTAGACCGCGCCGCCGCCGATGAGGAAGCTGCGGGCGCCGGCGAACGAGCGGGCCATCAGCCAGCCGACGACGCCGAACAGCAGGTGCACGATGTTGTGCAGGATCGAGACCTGGAAGATGCCGAGGAGCTTGGCCTCGGACTCGTGGCCGGCGAAGGTCATGGTGTCGTAGTCGGTGGTGATCCCGGGGATGAACCCGAGCACCCCGACGGCCAGGAACGTGACCGCGACCGCCAGCGCGGCCTTCTGCAGGGTGCTGCCGGTGGATGTGTCGGTGTGGTGTGACATGTGATGACTCCTTCTCTCGATTCATCTCTTGTGTTCTGGACGGTTCCCCTGCGGCATGCCGCGTGTGGAGCGTCCATAACCCCGCGTTACAAGGGGGCGGGGGTGCGCCAGGAGGCCTCGGTGCGTTCGACGAGGTCGTGGACGACGCCGACCAGGGAGCCGTGCGCCTCGAAGGCCGACCGCTGCCGTGCGGCGCCGGTGCCGTGGGCGAGCAGCCGCTCGAAGGCGTCCGCGGTCCACTCCCAGTCGCCGGCGTCGCGCAGCGCGGTCTCGGTGTGCGAGCGGAGCGACTCGAAGACCTCCCGCACCGGAGCGAGCTCCAGGGTGGCGGGGTCGACCAGGGTCGAGGAGAGGCCGTGTCGTGCCGCCCGCCAGGACGCGGCACGCAGCAGGTCGCTGCGCCAGACCACCTCGGGCCCGCGGTCATCGGCGGCCGCGGTCTCCACCAGCGCCCGGGCCAGGGTGGCGATCAGCACCGCGTCCTGGGGCTCGGTGCACACGTCGGCGACGCGGATCTCCAGCGTCGGGTACTTCGAGGAGATCCGTGCGTCGAGGTAGAGCATCCCCTCGTCGACGGCGGCGCCCCACTCGATCATCTTCTCCAACGCGTGACGGTAGGCCCCGCCGCTCTCGAACGGCTCGGCCGGCCCGCTGCTCGGCCAGCGCCCCCACAGCTGCGAGCGCCAGCTGGCGAACCGGGTGTCCCGGCCCTCCCAGTACGGCGAGTTGCCGCTGAGTGCCAGCAGCACCGGGAGCCACGGCCGGATCCCGTCCATCACGCGGACGGCCTCGTCCTCGCCGTGCACGTCCACGTGCACGTGCATGCCGCACACCAGCGACTGGCGGGTCATCTCGCCGTACTCCTCGAGGATCCGGCGATACCGCGGCTTCGGGGTGATCGCGGGGTCCGCGGCCACGAGCACGGGTGTCGGGACCGCAGCAGCTGCGGCGCCGGCCGCCCGCGCCGCCTCCCCGACCGCGCGGCGGCCGCGGCCCAGGTCCTCGACGAGCTCCTCGGCCGACGAGCACGGTCTGGTGGCGGTCTCGATCTGCTGGAGGAACAGCTCCTGGTCGACCGGGGCGTCGTCCTTCTCGAGGACCTCGCCGCGGTCGGCGGCGTCCTCACGCGCCCGCAGCGCCTTCGCCGACACCGCGGTCACCTCACCGGTGTCCGGGTCGACGAGCATCAGCTCTTCCTCGACGCCGATCTTGCGCATGCTGGAGGCACTCTTCTCTACGAGGGGGTACGACGGTCTGCCGCTCCGGTGCCCACAAGGCGACCGCCCACACCCGCGACGCGCCTAGAATCGGCGGGGTGAGGACCCGGGACTGGCAGGCGATGCTGCGCGAGAAGGGCTACCGCCTGACGCCGCAGCGCGAGCTGGTCCTCAACGCCGTCGACCGGTTGGGCCACGCGACCCCCGACGAGGTGCTCGCCGCGGTCCGCGAGGAGTCGCAGGCGGTGAACATCTCGACCGTCTACCGCACCCTCGAGCTGCTCGAGGAGCTCGGGCTCGTGCGCCACAACCACATCAGCGACCGGGCTCCGACGTACCACTCCACCTCGGTGCCCGACCACGTCCACCTGGTCTGCCGTGGCTGCGGCGCGATCACCGAGGTCGCACCGGAGATCATCGCGCCGATGACCGACACGTTGCGCGCAGAGTACGACTTCACCACCGACATCGGGCATCTGACGGTCTTCGGGACCTGCGCGTCCTGCACCAAGGAGGGCGAATGACCACGGACGAGAGCATCCTGTCGTCGGCCGGCGACCTGGCGAGGACCCTGAAGCCCGGGGACCTGGACGCGACGCTCGGCCAGATCACCGCGGCCGCGGTGACCCTGCTGCCCGAGGTCACCTACGCCTCGGTCACCGTGCGGCACGGCGACGACCGGCTGGAGACGGTCAACGCCACGGACCCGAGGCTCCTACCCCTCGACCGCAGCCAGTACGAGCTGCACGAGGGGCCGTGCTACGACGCGGCCACCGACCAGGCGCAGGTGCTCGCCCCCGACCTGGCCACCGATCGCCGGTTCCCGCGCTACGGCCCGGTCGCGGTCGCTGCGGGCGTGAGGTCGCAGGCCGCGTTCCGGCTGTTCGAGCGCAACGGCACCCAGGGCGCGCTGAACCTCTACGCGACGAGTCCGGGCGCGTTCGCCGACCTCGGCGGGACCTCGCAGCTGTTCCGCAGCCAGGCGGCGGTGGCGATCGCCTACGCGCACGAGATCACCAACCTCGCCGAGGCGCTCGAGACGCGGACGACGATCGGCAAGGCGATGGGCATCGTCATGGAGCGCTACCAGCTCAACGACGAGCGGGCGTTCGCGTTCCTGACCCGGCTCTCCCAGCACCGCAACGTCAAGCTCCGCCTGGTCGCCGAGGAGATCGTCGCCGAGACCGCGCAGAGCGCCGGTCGGGAGTGAGCGGCGCTCTCAGGCCTGGGGCTGGTAGACCGCCGACAGGTGCTGCAGGTCGTTGACCCGCAGCCGCACGACGCCGGCGTCCCAGTCGACGGTCTCGACGTCGGCCCAGCTGACGTAGCCGGTGTGCCGGTGCAGGAACCGCACGATCTTCTTGACCACCCACGGCCCCTGCGTCGGGTGCCGGTCGTAGCCGAACAGCGTGCCCGGACGCATCCGGCCGACCAGCAGCCCGTCGACGACCAGCTCGGCCAGCGGGCCGGTCACCCGCGACGACGGTGCGAGGCGTACGTCGACCACCTGGTCGCCGTCGCGGCCGTCGGCGAGGACCACGCGCATCCCGAGCAGGTCGGTCAGCCGGTGTCGTGAGGTCATGACGGGTCCACCTGGGAGCCGGGGATGGCCGCGATCACCCGGTCGCGCATCCAGGTCTCGAGGCCGTCGACCGCGACCGTCGTACGCCCGACGGCGAGCCTGACCGCGGTCTCCACCGCGGCGACCGCGGACCAGTCGATGCGCGCCGGGGCCGAGCGCCCGGACAGCCGCGACCACGTGCCGGTCACGACCGTGCCGAGGGCGCCGCCGAGCCGCGGTCCGAGGGCACCCGGCCCGGTGAGGAGGGCGGTGACGTAGATCCGGCCGTCGTCACGCTGCTCGAGCTCGATGTCGTCGACCTTGCCGACCATCAGCCCGTCGTGGTCGAGGATCTGCCGGTCGAGCAGCTCGAAGTGCCCGTCCATCGCGTGGCCGGCCGGGGAGTGCTGCATGTCGGTCATGTCGTGCCCAGCTTCGTCCAGATCATCAACGGCAGCGCCGCGAGCGACGCGACGAGCACGATGACGAGGTAGATGCTGCCGAAGGTGTTCGCCAGCCAGGTGTTCTTGTGCTTGCCCATGTACTCCGGGTCGTTGGCGACCATGAGGATGGGCAGGTAGGTCAGCGGGAGCGCGACGGCCGAGAACACGACCGAGAACTCCGTGACCAGGATCGGGTCGACCGTGGTGAGCAGCACGACGGCGGCCAGGATCGTGGACAGCAGGATCACCGCGTGGAAGCGGGACGCCTCGCTCGGCCGGACGAACTTGCCCCACTGCCAGCCGAAGTACTGCGCGATGCTGTAGCCGACCGACAGCCCCGTCTCGCACGCGGCGCCGAAGGTCGCGGCGAAGAAGCCGAGGATCGCGATCGCCAGCCCGACCTTGCCCAGCGCGATCGCCACCGGAAGGGACACCTGGCCGAGCGTGGAGACGTCGATGCCGGCGGGGAACAGCGTCACCGCAGCCACGCCGGCGATGGACAGCGACAGCAGCCCGCCGAGCGGGAAGCCGACGAAGACGTTGGACCGCATCAGCGCGATGCTCTTGGCCGACCACTTCTCCTCCACGCCGCCGGAGGAGAAGAAGAACACCTCGTAGGGGGTCATCGCGGCACCGAACAGCGCGATCGCGTAGTACCAGTACGACGGCCACGCCTCGCCCTGCGGCTTGGCCATCGTCGAGGCGGTGTGCCACATCTGGCCCCAGTCGGGGCCGAGCTGCCACAGCGCCACGGCGAACACGACCAGGGCCAGGCCAAGCAGACCGAAGACGTTCTCGACGAGGTCGAACTTGGCGCGCCAGAGCACGATCCACACGGCCGCGGCGGTGAACGGGATCCAGAACGGCTCCCAGACGCTGGTGGCCAGCTCCAGCGCGAGCGCGATGCCGCCGATCTCGGCGGTGTAGGTCAGCAAGGTCACGGCCATCGAGCCGAACAGGTTGGCCAGTCCCACGCGCGGGCCGAGGCGCTCGCGGATGATGTCGAAGGTCGGCCGGCCGCTCACCGCGACCACCCGTCCCGACATCTCGGCGAACACGACGATCCCGATCACGCCGACGACCACGACCCAGGCCAGGGACATGCCGAAGCGGGATCCGACGGTGGCGTTGGTGACCAGGTCGCCGATGTCGACGAACCCGCCGATGGCGGTGAGGATGCCGAGCGCGACGGCGAAGACCTTCTTCACGACAGCCGCCCCTCGACCTGCTCGAGGGTGCTCGCCAGCCTGCCGAGATCGCCGGCGAGGGACGGGTACTGCCCCCGGTGCCGTCGCTCGACCGCGATCCGGGCGTCGGCGAGCAGGTCACCGGCGTCGCCGAGCAGCGTGTCCACCCGCGTCGCGAGCCGGTCGCGCGAGGGCGGCTGGTTGAGCTCGGTGAACGCCTTCGTCGCGGTGTCCAGGGCGTCCTCGCTGTAGCGCAGCTGCGCGACCGCGGTGGGCCGGAGCATGCGGTCGTCGTACAGCAGCTCCAGCAGGCGCTGGACGGTGCGCACCTCGCTGATCGTGGAGCCGACCGTCAGTGCGGCCTTGTCGTCGTAGGTGTCCGCGTCAGGACTGGCCGGCACGCACGCGGTGAGGGAGGCGAGGAGGACGAGGCCGGCGAGGACTCGGCGCTTCACCGGTGGTGCCTTGCTATCCACCAGCCCAGGGCGACCAGCTCGAGCAGGAGGACACCCCAGCCGATCGACACGGCCATCGCGAGCGTCACGCCTCTGCTCCTTCCGGACACCTGGATCCTGCAAGGATCGGCCCCCAGGTGCCCTGAACTGGGGAGGTCGAAACCCGCTGCCTTTCCTAGGCTCGGTGACGTGGTCGTGGCCCTGCTGCTCTTCGCCCTGGTCCTCACCGCCGGAACGCTGCACCGCACCGGCGTCCTCGGCCTGCTCTCGCTGACCATGCTGTCGACGGCGTGGTTCCTGGTCAACGGCCGCGCCGACCACGCCACCCTCCTGGTGCTCAGCCCCGGCCACGGGATCACCGTGCTCGACGCGGCGGGTGCCGCCGGCCTGGTGCTCGTCGTCGGGCAGGCCCTCCGGTTGGCCTCGGGCCGGACGGAGCGGGCGTCGCGGAGGCCGGCGCACCGGCTCGACCGGTCCTCGACACGGTGACCGACTGGACGCGCGGGCGGGGATCCGTACGATCGGCGGGTGCGGACCGGACAAAAGACCCACTCGTCTCGACGCACGACGCTGCGCTGGGTGGTGCTCGCGTCCACCGTCGCCCTGGTGGGACTGGCCGCGGTCTACGCGTGGCAGGCGCGGACCGCGTACGTCGATCTGCGCTCCGCCCAGGACCGGGTCGGGGTGCTGCGGCAGCAGATCGCCGACGGTGACCTCGACGGAGCGCGGGCCACGGCCGAGCGCTTCGCCGACGAGACGACCGCGGCACGGCAGGCGGTGCACGGCCCGCACTGGGCAATGATCGGCGTGCTCCCCGTGCTGGGCGCCAACGTCGAGGCCGTCCAGACGGTCACCGCCACGGTCGACGACCTCGCCGTCGACACGCTTCCGGACCTGATCGCGGCGGCGGAGACCGTGGCCCCCGAGCGGATGGCGCCGGTGAAGGGTCGCGTGGACGTCCGCCCCCTCCGCGAGGTGGCTCCACGGATCCAGGCGGCGCACCGCGACGTGGCGGCCGCCGAGGAGCGTGTGACGGGCGTCGACACCGCCCAGCTGGTGCCGCAGCTGCGCTCACCCGTGGCCGACCTCGCCGCCACCCTGACCGAGCTCAGCGGGCTGACCGGAACGGCGACGCGGCTCGCCGAGCTGATTCCGCCGATGCTCGGGGCCGACGGTCCCCGCGACTATCTCCTGTTGGCTCAGAACACCGCCGAGCCGCGCGCTCTGGGCGGCATTCCCGGGGCCGTGATCGCGATCCGGGCAGACCACGGCCGGGTGGAGCTGGTGGAGCATCGCACGGGCAGTTCGTTCGGCAACCGGGGCAGGCCGGTGCTTCGCCTGAGCAGCGCCGAGCGGGCTCTGTTCGGCACCCAGCTCGGTCGGTACATGCAGAACGTGACCTCGACGCCCGACTTCCCGCGCGCCGCACGGCTCGCGCGACGGATGTGGGCCGACGAGACCGGCACCGAGGTCGACGGCGTGGCGTCGATCGACCCCTATGCGCTGCAGCTGCTGCTGCGGGCGACGGGGCCGGTGACGGTGCCCGGGGGCGGCCGGCTGACCGGCGACAACGCAGCGCAGGTGCTGTTGAACCAGGTGTATATCGACTACCCCGATCCCGACGCCCAGGACGCCTTCTTCGCCTCGGCGGCGGCACGGGTCTTCGACAAGGTGATGTCGGGCGAAGGTGACCTGCGGGCGACGGCAAAGGCGCTGGTGGAGGCGACGGAGCAGGGCCGGATCCTGCTCTGGTCCGCGCGGGCTCCCGAGCAGGCAGTGCTCGCCACCACAGCGCTCGCCGGGGAGCTGCGAGGCGAGCAAGAGGACTCCCCGGTCGTGGGCGTCTACCTGCACGACCGCAGCGGAGCCAAGATCGCCTACTACGAACGGATGCGGGTGGAGGTGGCGGAAACCGACTGTCGAGCCGACGGTGCGAAGGACCTGACCGTGTCGGTGCGGCTCACCTCGGCTGTCCCGCGCGACGTGGAAGGCCTGCCGGACTACCTGACCGGTGGCGGAGTGGTGGTGCCCGAGGGCCAGATCCGGACCGACGTGCTGCTCTACGCCCCTTCCAACGGGATGATCGAGGACGTCCGCGCCAGCACCGGCGGCGGGGTGACACCCCAGGTGCACGCCGGGCTACCCGTGGTCTCGCACACCGTGGTCATCCCGCCCGGGAAGTCGGTCACCCTCGATTACGAGCTCTCGGTCGTCGGCCTCCCGGGAAAAACGCGACTGCGCACAACCCCGTCGGCTATCGAGGGCAATTTCCGGAGACTGGTTTCACATTGTCCCTAATGTCCTCTACCGTGTATGTGAAATAGATTCGCCAATCTTCCTACGGGGGAGACACATGATCATCCGACGCGTTCTCGGCGCTGCTGCCGCCTCGGCGGCTCTCGTCCTTGCACCAGTCGCCGCCACCGCCTACACCGGCCCTGAGGAGGACGTCGAGGTCACCGACCCGACGCCTGCCCCGGGCCAGCCCTTCGGCGTCAGCGTCGACGCAGGTCCCGACAGTGCCGAAGCCACTCTCACGGTGACCTCCGACGACCCGGCCGTGGACGACGAGGACATCGAGATCGCGGGCACGCAGTCGATGACCAAGGCCACGGTCAACGGCGTCGCCGACTTCACGGTCACCCTCCACGTCGAGAGCAACTACTCGCTCATCGGCTACGACGAGGACGGCAACGTCGTCGCCGAGACGGTGGTCACCGTCGGCGACGGTGAGGCCGGTCGCGCAGGCACCGGTGGCGACGTCGAGGCGGGCGCCGGCACGGACGCCGGTGCCGACGCCGGAGCCGGGCTGCCCGACACCGGATCGAGCACCACCTCGATGCTGCTGGGCGGCACGGGTGCGCTGCTCGTCCTGGGCGGTGCTGCCATGGTCGTCGGCCGTCGCCGTCGCGCCCAGCTCAACTGACCCGACACACACGTCGGACGACGACCCTCGCGAGCAGGCTCGCGAGGGTCTTCGTCGTTCTCGTCCTCGGCCCCGCCCTGCTCGCGGTCGCTGCCTGCGGCGGGACCGACCAGCAGCCGGACGTCTCCGGCGACGCACGCGGTGACGAGACAGCTGACGCCCGCCTCGGCCTGCGGGCGACGGCCGCAGGTCTGCGCCGGGCGACCGACCGGGTCCGCTCCGCCGAAGGGCTGCAGTCGTTGGTGCGCTCCGGTTGCCTCGAGGAGGCCGCCGTCGAGCGCGCCGAGGCCCTTGTCGGCCAGCCGTTGGAGCACCGCCCCCTGACCGGTGTCGTCTCGACGTGCGTCCCAGGCGGCCGGGTCGCGGAGAACCTCGTGCGCAGCAGCGCCTCTCCCGAGGCCGTGGTCGACGCCTGGCTGAAGTCCCCGGGGCACCGCAACAACCTCCTCGACCCGGCACTGCGGGTGACCGGTGTCGGCTGTGCGCCCGACGCGGGTGAGGTGTTGTGCGCGCAGCTCTTCGCGGACCGAAACCAGTAGCGCCGCGGGGCACCCGCGGTCCTATGCTGGGCGGATTGATGTTGCGGCGATCGAGAGGGGTGCAATGACTGCTCGCCGCCCCGGCCGCGTCCAGAAGATCGCCTACGACGACACGCCGCTGAGCTCGCGCAAGCCCGACATCGACGCGCGGATCGGCTGGCTCCTCGCGATGTCGCGGCTGCACCACCCGGACCCGGAGATGGCCGACGGCCGTCGGTTCGTCCAGGCGCTGGCGGCGGTGGGCTGCACCGCGAGCCGGAGCCTGGTCAGCCGCTGGGAGTCAGGGGAGATCCCGATCTCCTACGAGGGCATGGCCGCCTACGAGAAGGCCCTGGCGCTGGTCCCTGGCCAGGTCTCCTCGATCACCGGCTACGTCCGCGCCGCGATCCCCGGCGTCAAGACCCGGGTCGCCCGGCCGCAGCTCGACCCGGCCACGCCGGAGTTCTCCCGCCGCTTCGACGAGCTGATCGACCTCGCCGAGGACGACGCGGCCTGCGCCACCGAGTGGCAGGACCTCGGCTGGCACCTGGCCGCGGTGCCGCTGGCCCACCTGCGGGCTCACACCTGGGAGAAGATCACCCGCCAGGTGGTGAACCGGCTGCCGCGCTCGCTGAAGGTGCCCTACCGGCAGTACAGCACTGCCGCGATGAACCTCGCCGCGTCCCCGCGGGCCCAGGACTACCTCACCGACGCGGTCCACGACTACATCCACACACCTGGGGTGCAGGTCCTCACGAACCCGATCGGCATCCTCGACCAGCTGCCGACCCGCAAGGCAGCGGAGATGGTGCTCGACCTGGTCGAGGAGCCACCGAGCGAGGCGGTGGGGGCGCTGGCGGTGTGGGTGGCCGCGCAGAAGGTCACCCGCGGCGACTTCACTCCCGAGGAGCGCTCCCGGCTGGACATGCTGGTGCTGCGCCGGTGGCGGGCCAACCCGGCCAAGGCGTCCGCCGAGCTCGCCGAACTGATCGCCTGCTTGCCCGAGGGTCTGCGTTCGACGCTCACCGACGCCGCGGCCAAGGCAGGCCGTCGCAAGCTCGAGTACGTCGTGGAGTCCGGCGAGGACCTGGCGCCGAACATGGCCCGTGGGCTGTCCCACGACCTGGCGGAGGCCGCACGCGCGCAGGTGCCGAACGAGCCGACGTACGACGAGGACCGGATGCTCCAGCGGCTGGTCCGCGAGGCACTGTTCCACCGCGACTCCGAGCGGCGGCACCTGGCCTCCCTGCTCATCTCGGCCTCGCCGTTCGGTGAGGCGCTCGCCGACGGGCTGCTGTCGCTGATCGGGGTCGCGAACGCGCCGACGCCGGTGCGCGTGCGTGCCGCGACGTTGGCGAGGTACCTCAGCACCGACGCGCATCGGCTGCGGATGGTCGGCTTCCTCGACGACGCCAACGACGAGGTCGGCACCTTCGTCGCCCAGGCGATCGGACACATGACGTTCACGTCCTTCTCCGACCAGGTGCTGCGATCCTCGCTCCAGGACGAGTGGTCGCCGCGGGAGCGCGCCAAGATGTACGCCCTCGGGATGACCGGCTCGCCCGGTCTCGAGGTGCTCGCCCGGTCGCGGAACACGCCCGAGTGGCAGCGGACCGCCGCCCGGTGGTGGATCGCGCAGGGGCCTGCCGTGCGCGCATGACCGCCCGCCCGGCGGGTAGCACTCCGACATGAGCATGCAGAGCCTCCGCGCGCTCTCCGGGCGCAGGACGGTGGTCACCGGCGGCGCCGGCTTCGTCGGGTCGTGGGTGTGCGAGCGCCTGCTCGAGCTCGGCGCGGAGGTGGTGTGCGTGGACAACTTCGCGACCGGCTCGGCAGGCAACGTCGAGCACCTCGCCGGTCGACCGGGCTTCCGCCTGCACGAGCAGGACGTCTCCGCGGGGCTGCACGTCGACGGCGACGTCGACCTCGTCATGCACCTGGCCTCACCCGCCTCCCCGGTGCACTACCTGGAGCTGCCGATCGAGACGATGAAGGTCGGCAGCCTCGGCACCATGCACGCACTCGACCTCGCCCTCGAGCACCGTGCCCGGTTCCTGCTCGCCTCCACCTCGGAGGTGTACGGCGACCCGCAGGTGCACCCGCAGCCGGAGGACTACTGGGGCAACGTCAACCCGGTCGGCCCGCGCAGCGTGTACGACGAGGCCAAGCGGTTCTCCGAGGCGCTGACCATGGCCTACCGCCGTGAGCACGACCTGGACACCGCGATCGTGCGGATCTTCAACACCTACGGCCCGCGGATGCGTCTCGACGACGGCCGTGCGATCCCCGCCTTCATGTCCCAGGCGCTGGCCGGCAGGCCGCTGACGGTGACCGGCGACGGCAGCCAGACCCGGTCGCTGTGCTACGTCGAGGACACCGTCGAGGGCATCCTGGCGCTCGCGGCCTCCGACCAGCCGGGGCCGGTCAACATCGGCAGCTCTGACGAGATGACCATGCTCGAGCTGGCCGAACGGGTCCGCGACCTGGCGGGCTCGTCGTCGCCGATCGAGCACGTCGACCTGCCGACCGACGACCCCAAGATCCGGCGGCCCGACACCACCCGGGCCCGGCAGCTGCTCGGCTGGGAGCCGCGGACCCCGGCGGACGAGGGCCTCAAGCGGACCCTCGAGTGGTTCGCGGCCGCGGCCGGCCGCGTCTGAGGGAGCTCTGCCAGAGCCGCGTCAGCGGGAGTCCGACAGCCGCGCCTGCGCCGCGGCCAGCACCTCGCCGACCCCGATCTGCAGCAGCGCCGGATCGGTGGTCTCGCCCCACGGGTCGCCGTCGCCGGCCCCGTGCCAGAGCACCGTGTGCGGCCCCTTGGCCGGCGGCCCCCACTCGGCCGGCGAGACCGGCCCGAACAGCACCACCGACGGGGTGCCGAAGGCCGAGGCCAGGTGCGCGACTCCGGTGTCGCCGCACACGACCAGACGGGCGTGGGCGACCACCCCGGCCAGCGTGGCAAGGTCGGTGCGTCCGGCGAGCACGGCCCGGTCGGGCAGGCCCGCGAGCGCGGCCACCCCTTGCGCGAGCGGCTCCTCGCCAGGGCCACCGGTCACCACCACCTCGTGCCCCTGCGTGGTCGCCCAGTGCGCGACCTCGGCGAACCGGTCCGCCGGCCACCGGCGAGCGGGGAAGGCCGCGCCCGGGTGGACCACGACCGCGTCGGCGCCGGTCAGCGGCGACGATGCCGGACGCCGCAGCAGCAGGTCGTCGACGTCGGTGTCGATGTCGAGGGCTTCCTCGAGCAACCGGCACCAGCGGCGGATCTCGTGCTCCCCGGGCCGCCAGGCCGGGCCTTCGAACCCGGCCTCGGCGTTGCCGAAGGCGACCAGTCGCCGCGGCGACAGCGCACGCAGCAGCTCGTGGGTCTGCGGGCCCTTGCCGTGCAGGTTGACCGCGAGGTCCGGGGCGGGACCGGCCCAGTCCAGCGGTTGCAGGCCGCCGGCGGGCAGCAGCGCGTCGGCCACGTCGGCCAGCGACACCAGGGGCGTGAGCGCGGTCGGTGCCGCCAGCACCAGCTCGTGGCGGGGGAACGCCCGCCGCAACGCGCGGAGCGCCGGGACACCGGTGAGGAAGTCACCGAGTCCCAGCGCTCGCAGGGCCAGCAGTCGCGGCCGGGTGCCGTCGTCGATCAGGGCCATGACCCCTCGACGGAGGGCGTCACCACCAGCTCGCGGACCTCGCAACCCTCGGGCTGCTGCAGCGCGAAGACCACTGTCCTCGCCACATCGGCCGGCTGGTTGAGCTTGGCGTCCGGCGGCGGCATGTACTGCGGGTCGCGGCCGTCGAAGAAGTGCGTGTGCATCCCGCCCGGGACCAGCATCGTGGTCGACATCCGGCCCTGGGTCTCCGCGGCGAGCGCCCGGGTGAAGCCGACGACGCCGAACTTCGAGGCGGAGTACGCCGTGGCGTCGCTGAGCGCGCGGACGCCCAGGGTCGAGGCGACGGTGACCACGTGTCCGCGGCGCTCGAGCAGGTCGGGCAGCGCCGCCCGCACCACGGCCGCGGTGCCGATCAGGTTCACCAGGATCACCCGGTCCCAGTCCTCGGCGGCGACGTCATCGAGCTTGCCGCAGGCGTCGGTGCCGGCGCAGGTGACCACCGCGTCGAGCCCGCCGACGCGCTCGGACACCGAGCGGACCGCCCGCTCGGCGGCGCGTGCGTCGGAGAGGTCGACGACCTCCTGCTCCACGTCGGCGTCGGACTTCACCCGGTCGAGGTTGACCGGGCGGCCGCCGGCCTGCGCCACGGCGTCGATCACGGCGGCGCCGAGGCCGGAGGAACCTCCGGTCACGAGCACGTTTCCAAGGGTCATCGGACGATCTCCTTCTGGGTCTGGGAGTCCTCGGCGGCCGAACGCTCGGCCGCGGTCTGCACGATGCGGCTGGTGGAGCGGCCCTCGAGGTAGGGGAGCACGACGGCCTGACCGCCCCACTCGCGCAGGACCGCGGCCTCGGGCACGTCGGTGCCCGCGTAGTCCCCGCCCTTGGCCCACACATGCGGACGGATCCTGCGCAGCGCCTCGACCGGGGTGTCCTCCTCGAACACCACGACGGCGTCGACGAACTCGAGGGCCTCGAGCACCCGGGCCCGGTCGGCGGCGGGCACCAGGGGTCGCGACGGGCCCTTGAGCCGCCGCACCGAGTCGTCGCTGTTGAGGCAGACCACCAGGCAGTCCCCGAGCCGGCGCGCCGAGCGCAGGGTCGCGACGTGGCCGGCGTGGAGCAGGTCGAAGCAGCCGCCGGTGGCGACGACGGTGCCGCCGCGGGCCCGGACGGAGCCGATCAGGTCCTCCACCGAACCGGGTGGCCCGGCGGTGGGCGGGCGGTTGCTCACGAGCGAGGCCGGCCCACCGGCGGCGACGTACTCCGCGGCCGCGACGACGGCGTCGGCGATCGCCTCGGTCGTCACCCTGCCGGCGGCCAGGGAGAGCGCCGCGGTGGTGGCGAACCGGTCGCCGGCGCCGCACGGGTCGATCGCGTGCACCGAGGGCGCCGGGGTCACCACGGGGGCTCCGCTCCCGTAGGACAGCAGGGCACCACGGGAGCCGAGCGTGACGGCGACGGCCTGGGCTCGCCAGTGTGCGA
>JBMOMG010000086.1:0-33466 GCA_049323155.1 Actinomycetota bacterium
ACGGTTCGGCAACCGCCGACCCCAGGCACCCCAGCTGCCCAAGGCTGCCTGGATCAACCAGCCCTCACCGGAGGCCCTCATACAGACCGCGTAACAAGACGTGTCTCAGACTGCTTGACATCTTCCGCCAGCCCGTTCGTCGGTGGCGGCGTCGCCGGTACGACAGGTCGATGAACACCCTCATGCTCGCCGCGCTGCCGGCCACCGCCCGACTCCCTTTCCCGTCCACGACCACCGACGACCCCCACCTGGCACGCGCCGGGCTCACGCCTGTGGATGCCGCCCGCATCGGTGAAGCCCTCGCCGCCGCCCGCACCGACGGCACCCGGCGGCTCTACGACGTGGTCTGGGGCCAATGGCAACGCTGGTGCGCCGAACGGAGCGTCGCCGCCGTGCCCGCCGACCCACTCGCCGTCTGCGCCTACCTGACCGAACGCGCCGAAGCCGGACGCGCCACCGGCACCCTCGACATGGCCTGCACCGTCATCCGTCACGTCCACCGCACCACCGGCGCCGTCGACCCGATCGCCTCCGAGGCCGTCCGCCAGGTCCGCCGCGGCCTGCGGCGCACCTACGGCGCCGCACCCCGACGCCTCGCCAGGCCGCTGTCGGTCGAAGACATCCGCCGGATCGTCGGCAGCATCGACCGGAGCACTCCGCACGGGATCCGCGACGCCGCGATCATCCTTCTCGGCTACGCCTCCGCCCTGCGGCGAGCCGAGCTCGTCGCGCTCGACCTCGCCGACATCGAGCACAAGCCCGCCGGACTCGTGCTGCACATCCGGCAATCCAAGACAGACCAAGAGGGCCACGGCGAGCAGGTTGCCGTCGCCCACGGCCAGCACGCGCTCACCGACCCGGTCGCCGCGCTCAACGCCTGGCGGGATCTGCGCGGCGAGACCCCCGGCGCCCTGTTCACCCGGATCTGGGGGAGCGCCATCAGCTCCGAACGACTCTCGGGCCACGTCCCCGCCCGGATGCTCCGCTCCCGCGCCATCGCGGCCGGGCTCGACGGCACCCGCATAACCGCCCACTCCCTGCGCGCCGGACACGCCACCACCGCCGCGCTCGCCGGCGTGCCCCCGAACCGGATCGCCGCCCAGACCCGGCACAAGGACCTCGGCGTCCTCGTCAACCGCTACATCCGGCCACTCGAAGCTCTCGAGAACACCTCCAGCAAGGACCTCGGCCTGTGAACCTGGCGCACCGCCCCGATCGTCCGGACTCGACCTCGGCGACTTCGCAGCGCGACTCGCCGAACGATGGGGCGACCGGTCGCCCATCCACCCCTTCCGCGACGGCAACACCCGCACCCAGAGCGCCTGGGTCACCGCCATCGCCCACCGCGCCGGCTACCACCTCGACTGGCCGAGCATCGACGTAGACCTGCTCAGTCGGGTACGTATCCACGCGGTCGCAGGGGCTACGTCGCCTCTTACGGACTTCCTAACGGCGCACCTGTCCTCAGATTGATTCCGGGACCACCGTGATCGGGGCTTCACAGGATTATTGTCGGACCCAACGGCTAGCGTTCCTCGAGTGACCTCCGGTGCACTCGATCCTCGCGAGCGTCAAACGCTCGGTGCGCTGCGCTATGCCGTCAACGAAGAGGCAGCGAGCTACCTCGCCATCATGCGGCTCTTCACCTCAGGCATGAGCGGCTTCCTCTCGGATCAATCGGCTGCCGACATCGCAGAGCGCCTCGCCGCAGACGGCATCGAACTCGACCAGGACACCGTCGAGCAGCGCCTCTCGTACCTCGTCGAGCACGGCAACCTGGCGCGCAGCCCACGAGAGACCGAAGCCCGGAGCATTCGGGAATACCTCACCAATCGAGCGCGCTATCAACTCACACAGCGAGGCGAACTCGTCCACCGCCAGGTCGAGGAGCTTCTGCAGCACTCGGAGTCAGCGCGCGAGGTGTCCAGCGAAGTCCTCCCCGTCATCCTCACCGGCATCGAAGACTTCGTGAACAACGCGCGACGCGGATTCGACGACACCGACCCGCGTGAGCTCGCCGGACGGATCACCACGCTGTTTGCCCAGTTCGAGGTACTGGTCCACTCCACGCGGCAGTTCTACTCCTATCTCACCCAAGTGCTCACCCGATTCGACCTCGGTCGAGACGAGTTCGAACTGTTCAAAACCGCGCTCCTGGACTACCTCCAGCGGTTCATCGACGAGATCTCCCGGCACATGCCCCAAGTGGGCGACCGGCTCCAAGAACTCCGTCCGAACCTCGCGGAACTCTGCGAGCGTGCCAACACGGGAGAGCGCCTCGTCGGCATCGACGGCACCGCAGCACGTCGGGCTACCGGCCTCGAACCGGGCGACTGGGAAAGCCTCCACGCGTGGTTCGTTGGTTCGCCCGGCCGACGTTCCGATGCCGACAACGTCCGGGCACTTGCCACCGACGCAATGCGATCCCTCCTCGTGAACCTCAGGCGGATCGCCGCCGGAGCAGACCGTCAGCAGAGCCGATACGGCGATCTCACCCGACTAGCCGCATGGTTCGACACCAGCTCGGACGAGGACGCCCATGCACTGTGGGCAGCAGTCTTCGGTCTCTATCCCACGCGCCACCTTGCCTTCAAGGCCGAGTCGGACGACGAACCAATTCCAGCCACCCAGAGCTGGTGGACCGCTCCGGCCGCCGAAGTGCCCGTCGGACTTCGGATCCACGGCGACCGCACCGCGCGCGGACGGGCAGGAGCACGCGTCGACTTCACCGCGGCCAAGAACGCCCGGCTCGCGGAGCGCGCCAGGCAACAGCGGCGCCGCGAGGCAGCCTTGCGCGAACTCGCCACCCATGCAGGCACCCTGCGAGAAGCCCGCGTCAGCGATGACGCACGCGAGGTCTTCCTCGACCTCTACTCCACGGCACTCACGGGCTACGGGCGCCCCCTCGCGGCAGGTGCGACTGCCGAAACGACAACGCCCATCGGCCCACATCGGCTGACACTCGCCGTCGAGCGTGCCCCGGGGTCGACTGTCGCCATCGCCAGCCCCGCGGGGAAACTCGTTCTCCGCGACATCGAAATCAGGGTCAGTATCGCCGCCGAGTCCGATGGTCAAAGGCAGATGGGATCCGGCGCATGAGTGTCGTTCCCGAGCGCCCTGCGCCCGCGCCCGACTTGTACGCCGAAGCCGACGTACGACGAGCTGCCCGCGCGCTCCTGCAGACACCACTCCTGCACAGCGAGCAACACCACGACGATCTTGCTCTCGTTCGCCGTCACCGAGACGAGCTGACCAAACTGTTCGCCGACGGTCTCGGCTACCGACTCGTCGTCGAACCGGCGCTCGCCCGTCTCTACAAGACCGGCATCGGCCGGGACGGACGCCGAGGCCTTCGCCGACGCAACGGAAACCACTTCACACCCCGCGCCTACGCCATGGTGGCGCTCGTCCTGGCAGCACTCACCCGGTCACGACAGCAAATCATGATCGACGAACTTGTCGCGGGCGTCCGCTCCGCGGCAGTCGACGCCGGAGTAGATGTTGACCTCGACGCACTGTCGGAGCGACGCGTACTTCACGCCGCGCTGATCGCGCTGATCCATATCGGCGTGGTGAGCGAGCGCGACGGCGACCTGGAGCACTGGGCCGAGCGACGCACCGACTCATTGCTCGACGTTCACCGCGACCGACTGGCCGTCCTCGTCGCAGCGCCCCTAAGCCGATGCGCGACACCCGAAGAAGTCTTCGAGGACGCGTCGCTCCCGTCCTCGGCCGGGGGCTCCCGCGTCCCGATCCGCAGACGCCTCGTCGAGCACCCCATCCTGTCCGTCGACGGCCTCACCGACGAACAACGTGGCTGGTGGCGCCGGAACAGGCACCGCGAGGTCGAGTGGTTCAGCAATACTCTAGGTCTCGACCTGGAGCTGCGCGCAGAAGGTGCAATCGCCATCGACCCGAGCGGAGAGCTGACCGACCGCGCATTTCCTGGCACTGGATCCGCAGCCCACTTCGCACTCCTGCTCCTCGCCGAGTTGGTCGAAGAGGTGCGCTCCGACAACCAGACTGACCCAACTTCAGGCCCGTGGGCACGCCTGGCAACCTCAACCGCGCGAACGGCCGGCGACAAAGTGTTCCAGGCATGGAAACGCGGACTCCGCAAGGAACATCGCGAGAACCCAGACGCCGTCTTCGACGAAGCGATCGAGATCCTTGCCGACGTAGGACTCGTCCAACGAGACGCAGACGGGCTTCGCGTCCACGCCGCCGCAGCCCGCTACGCACCCAAAGCGCAGCTCATCGAGGCACAGCAGGCTGCCCCGACCCTTTTCGACGAGGACGACTCATGACCACAACCTTCGTCCGTTCCGCGGTACGGGAGACAGCCGACACCGACAGGCGATTTCGGCTCAGCCGCGCCGGCATCCTCAACGTCTGGCAGTACGACGACCAGGTCTTCGACTTCGCCGACGGCCGCTTGCTGCTCAGAGGAGCCAACGGCGCCGGAAAGTCCAAGACACTCGAGATGCTGCTTCCGTTCGCCCTCGACGGCGACAAGGCCAGAATCACAGCCTCCGCCAAGCACCACACCAGCCTCCTCTGGCTCATGTCGGACGGCTTCGAGGGCAACGCACGGGTCGGCTACATCTGGGTGGAGTTCCTCCGCACCGACGACGCCGGACAGCCGGAGGCATTCACCTGCGGCATCGGAATCCGAGCATCGGAATCCCAACGGACCGCCACCGCCTGGCACTTCGCCACCCACCGCCGCGTCGGACACGACCTTGCCCTCGAAGACGCGGGCGGACCGCTTTCGCGAGGTCGTCTGGAGGACGCAATCGGAGCTGACGGCCAAGTCTTCGAGAAGGCCGCCGCGTTTAAGGAACACGTCGGTCGCACGCTCTTCGGGCTCGACCCGAGCCAGTACGACGAGGTGCTCCGGCTTCTCTACTGGCTCCGACAGCCTCAGGTCGGGGAAGACATCGACCCCGGCAAGCTGGCCCAGTACCTCTCCCAGGCCCTCCCACAGATCGACGAACTGGCCATCCGCAAGGCAGGGGACACCTTCGACGAACTGGTTGCCTTCGGCGAGCAGATCGAACGTCGCGCCTCGGCAGCGGAAGCTCTCTCCGTCCTCGCTGACGCATACGCCGACTACGCCCGAGCAGCCGTTGCGCAACGCGCCGCCAAGCTCGCAGAGATCCTCACGACCGAGCGGAACCTGCGGCGGCAACTGAGCAAGGCAGAAGCGACGCTCCAACGCGTCACAACCGAACGCAAGGAAGCCGAGGACTCGCTCAAGCAATCAACCGCCGATGCTGAGGCTGCCGGAACGCGGCTGCGTGCTCTGCAGGAGAGTCCAGAAGCACGGGATCAGCGCAGATTGAGCGACTTGGCCGAACGCGCCGAACGGGAGGCTGCCGAGTCGAAGCGAGCAAGCGAACGGGTCCAACGACGCCGCGAGGAGCACGGGCGCAAGGCCGAGGCACTTGCCATTGCCGCCCAACAGTTGCGCGAGATGACCCGGGCCTTTACCGACGAACTGGCCGACACAGTTCGCCGACATCAGGAGTCTGTGCCCGATTCAGTCATGGTCTCGCCCGTGTCGTTGGTGGCCATCGACCTCACCAACCATGCCGACGTCGCAGCCCTCGGTTCCGGGTTAGACGAAGCACGCTTGACGATCACGAAGGCCGACGGTTCGGTCGGAGTTCGGGCCGCGGCAGTCACAGCGGTAGTTGAGGCAACGGCACGATACAAGGACGCCCGGCGCATTGAGGAAGAGGCGCAGCGGCGGGCCGACGAGGCCGAGTCCCGCTGGGAGGACGCCCGACAGCGACGCTCGGCTTCGGAGGGTGCGGCGATCCAAAGCGAGATCGACTTTCGCGCATCACTGACCAACTGGGCGGGACTTCCCGAAGCAGTGCACGTGGACCTGCCGACGGAGTTCGACGCAGAGACGCTCGACGCCTTCCCCGAACTCGTTCGAACCGCCGTGTCCGGCCCGCTGGCCACTCTTCGCGCTGAGCTTCAGAGCGAGTCCACGAAGCGCGACAACGCGGACGAGCAGGTCCGAGCCTTGGAGCAGAAGCGAAGCGAGGTCGAGGCCGAATGCGATCCTGCGCCGCCGCAACCATCGCTCCGTCGAACTCCGCGGCCAGACGGCCACTCCTTGTGGCAGGTCATCGACTTCACGACCGGACTCGACGAGCCCGTTCGCGCCGCCATTGAAGCGGCACTCCAGTCCGCGGGCCTCCTCGACGCCTGGCTCCGACCTGGCGGCCGACTTCTCGACCCCGGACTGCACGACACTTTGCTCGTAGGTCACACGCCGGCAAGCGAACCGACGTTGTCCGATGTGCTCCACGTAGACCTGCCGGCCGGCTCCGATGTCTCGGTCGAGGATGTGCGTGCTGTGCTCGACGCAGTCCACCTCGGTGACGACCCTGACGCAGAGGCTGCCATCGGCGCCGACGGTACGTGGCGCCTCGGGCCGGCACACGGACGAGCCGCAAAGGAGGCGCCGCAGTACATCGGAGCAACGGCTCGGGCACACGAGCGAGCACGCCGCCTCGCCGAGATCGACCAAGAACTCCAACGCCAACGAGACACCCGAGACATCGCGAAGGAGTCTGCCGAACGGGCGGCAGGCACGATCGCGGCGCTCGACTCCTGGGTGCTCGACCGCCCCACCGACAGCGGGCTGCGCGAAGCATGGACTCGCCTAACGGAACAGATCGAAGCGGAGCTGCGCGAGGAGTCGGCCAATCGCGACGCTCAGCGCGAGGCCCACGGGCGGCGTGACGAGACAGCCCAAGCACACTCCTCACTCACTCGACTTGCCCAAGAGCACGACCTTCCCGTGGACAGTTCCTCACTGGCAGCTCTCAAAGAACGGCTGGATCACCTCCGCGCCGATCTGGACGCTCTGGAGAAGCTAATACCGCACCTGCGCCGCAACCTCGACCGATGGTCATCAGATGCGGTGTCCGTCGATGAGGCGCTCCGCGAGTTGGAATCCGAGAAGGAAGAGCACGCCGCGGCCGTCGATCGCGCTGGCCAAACCCAGGCCGAGCTTGACACCCTCCGTGAGGCGGTTGGTGCCTCGGTGCAGGAGTTGGAGCGCAAGATCGCTCTCGCAAGGGAGTCGAAGGCATCTCACGAGGCAGCCAAGAAGACGGCCGACACGCGAGTACGCGAGCTAGCGGAAGCGTTGGGCGAAGCACGTAGCGGTTTGACGACCGCACAGGAGCGCCTCGCATCCCACGCCCCGGCAAGAGCCGAAGCACTCGCATGGTTTGCGCAACTTGCCCAAGCACCAGGACTCCTTGCCGCCGCCGAGGTGGCTTCGGCTGAACCATTCCTCCAGGCAGAGAACATCGTTGGCGACGCACCCATCCCAGATGCCATCACGCAAATAGTTCGCGAACTCGCCGACCCATCGACTGGGGACATCACACGGGCTACCGACCGTGTGTGGGCCGCTCACCGCGACGCTGAGAGCGGCCCTGCGGCCGACCACCAGCTCGCGATGGCACGATACGGCGACCTCCTTGCCGTCACGGGACGAGACGACGCGGGTGAGGCCCCCGTGGTGGTAATCGCAGCCAGAGTTACCGCCGCGGTCGAGCACGACCGGACACTCTTGACCGAACGCGAGAAGAAGCAGTTCGAGCAACACATCCTCGGCGAACTCGGAGACGCTCTGCGAGCCTGCAGGCGCGACGCAGACGAACTGGTCACCGCCATGAACGACCTCCTCGGTGAGGTGCGCACCTCTCAAGGCATCCGACTCCGTCTGAAGTGGGACCTCCGCGACGACATACCCGCTGAAGCGCGCGCGGCCGTCGATCTGCTTGCGCAGCCAGTCGGCGCCCTCGTTCCGGAAGAGCGAGCTTCGCTGCGCGATGCCCTGCACGGACTGATCGAGACTTCGCGAACGTTGAATCCCGAACTCTCCTACAGCGAGCATCTCGGGTCGGCGCTGGACTATCGGACCTGGTCGGAGTTCTCGATCCGGTACACGAGGCCGGAGAAGTCGGGCACTTGGGAACGCCTCCACCGGCGTTCAGCCCTCTCCCAGGGCGAGCAGAAGGTGCTCTGCTACCTGCCGCTATTTGCCGCCGCTGCAGCCCACTTCACGTCCCTTGCCGGTGCAGCTCCACACGCTCCTCGCCTTGTACTTCTCGACGATGCGTTCCCGAAGATTGACGTCAGGACCCACCCACTCCTCTTCGGCTTGCTCGTCCAGCTCGACCTCGACTTCGTCATCACCAGCGAACGGCTATGGGGATGCCACGACACTGTTCCGTCGCTCGCCATCTATGAAGCGTTGCGTAACCCCACTCAGCGCGGCATTGCGCAGTACGAATCCCGTTGGGACGGCCGAACCCTCCATTCGATCGGATGACCGGCGTTCCGACATGGATCACCGACCCAGCTCTCGCCGACGCTTGGTCGAAGATCCGAGAACGATTCGAGAAGGCAGGACTCGTAGCAGTCGGGCGCGTCGAGATTGAGACCGCCACCCGAGACAAGCGTCATGCGCTCGGTGCACTCCTGGGACGTTCAGTCACGCGAAGCGCCATGCGAGTGGATCTCGCCGACCTGGATCAGCGGCTGCGCGACCGCTCTGGAATGGGCGGGTTGCTGGAGGTCCTGACCGCCATCCACGGCGAAGCTCCCAAGGATCGACCTGCCGCCAGGGCGACAAGGAATGCTGCACGTCAGAGGCCCTTGGACAGAGCGGCCGAGTTGGTCGACGCTCCCTGGGCCGATACCTGGATCGAAGGTCTGCGGCGCACCGGCCTTCTGACGGCCAGAGAGGACGCGCTCCGCATCGTCGAGGATGCGGCCAAAGTCCTCAACGAGCTCGTCGCTCCTTCGGTTCGCCCGCAGTCCCGCGTCGAGCTCGCTGCCCGGTTGTTGGGCAACGCCCACGCATTGGATGCCGATCGCGTGCTGCACCGCGTTGTTATTCGCGGATTGGCCGCCGCTGCCGGCGTGGGTGTGCCTGAAGCAACCCCGGGTGTCGTCGGCCTGTGGTCGAGGTTCGGGATCGAGCCAGATCTTCTCTCGCGCACATGCCTGGTCCTTGGGCTTGGCGCGCCGGGCGTAGCCGGGGAAAGACTGGGGCTCGCGGCTGAGTCGGGGGACCCGGTCCACATCACCGAGTGGGACCTGCGTCGATTGGGCGCCTTCGATGTCGGGGACCGCTACGTGCTGGTCTGCGAGAACCCGCGGGTTCTAGAAGCGATCGCCGAGACCGGCGACTTGGGTCACGTTGTTGTCTGTACGTCCGGTGAGCCCAATCTGGTCGTTACGGAGATCTTGGGACGCCTCCACGAGGGAGGCGAGCACCTGCGCTACCACGGCGACTTCGACTGGCCCGGAATCGGGATCGCCAATCGCGTCAGAGAGAACTTCGGCGCGGAACCATGGCTCATGGCGGCTGACGACTATGTTGCTGCCGTGCGCCGGGAGAACCTTCCGCTCGGACCGCACGTCATCGAGCCGACGTGGGACGCCGAACTCGGAGCGGCGATGCGTCTCCACGGTCGGGCAGTCCACGAGGAGTCGATGCTCGCTCAGATACTTGGGCACCTCGCCACGTCGACCTGATCGGTCATCGAAACGTCACCGAAGTGATCGAACGCCATCACCCGCACCCGTGTTCGGAGAACTGAGACTTGAGTAGAGCAGGGCAAGCCGACGCCGTAGGAGGTGTCTTCCGTGTGGTTGCGGCGACCTATCTCGCCGTACATGCCCTCCGTGAACAGCCAGTCGCGGGACTCGACCTTCCGAGCGACGTGCACGCCGCTCGTCTGGACTTCGAGACCGATGACCCGACCGACGACCTCGTAGCCACGATGTCCGACGGCAGTCGTTGCTTCATTTCGGCGAAACGCGCCGTCGGAAACGACCGACACCTCAAGTCGACCGTTGAGGGCTGGGTCGCTCAGATGAGCACGGTTCGCGGTGGGGATGTTCTGGTGATCGCTGCCGAGGAGCTGAAAGGTCCTGTCAAGGACCTTCCAGAAGCACTGCGTCGACGCCGGGACGGTCGAGAGCTGGCAGTCCGGCACCAGAAGGCGATCACGGCCGTCACCAAGAGCGTGCCCGTCGGTCTCCGCGACGACATGCTCAATCGAACCCGAGTGCTGCACATCCCCATGGCTACCGGGACGAGCCAAACCCGCGCGCTCATGGAGTCGTTGGCGAGCTACCTGGTCGAGGACGGGAAGGGCACCGCCGTCGTCAGCCTGCTCACCGACGCCTTCCATCGTCAGTCGGGCGAAGCATCGGGCAGCACCGTCGAGGACTGGGTCCAGACGGTCCAAGGCTCGCGACCACTCATCGCTGACGGTTCAGGCCCGACCGGGATGCGCATAGCCGCGAGTCTTGCGGCGCTCGACGAGTACAACCGTGTCCTCATCAGTCGTCGCGGCAGGATCGACTTGACGCTGCTTGCCGAGGATCTACCTCCGGTGACCGTTGACGACCTCATCGACGGCCTCCGGGTCGAGACCGCCGAGAACCAGCGCGGAGATGGCGACAGCTTCCTCCGCGTCATCCGTCGATGGCGACGCATGCTGCTGGTTGGCCAACCCGGCACCGGCAAATCGGTCGCCCTGCGCGAGCTGGCTGCACAATGCGCCAGCGACCCGCACGCGCCGCTTCCCATCGTCGTGCACCTTCCTAGCCTGCTACAGCCGAGCCCCAGCGACCTGTCCGCTGATCTCCTGATCAGCTCGGCCGCTGAGCGGGTCGCGAACCCGGAATTACGGTCTCCACTGATGCGGGCGATGCGCCAAGAGCTGGACTCAGGCACTGCCATTCTGCTGTGCGACGGTCTTGACGAGTGTGGCCCCAAGGCGGCCTGGATAGCCCAACAAATCAAGGATGTTCTCGACGGCTTCGCCCCACGAGTCGGGATTGTCGTCGCCACCAGGGCCAATGCTGTTGCCGCGGCCACGCGAATAGGGCTGCCTCGCGTCCACTTGAATCCGCCCCAGGATCTGGGCACCACAGTGCAGAGCGTCCTGAGGACGTGCTCCGAGACCCGGATCCAAGCTGGCGGACGTGAGAGCTGGCTCGCCATTCGGCGCAAGTGGATCGAGGACGCACGCGACCAGCACCCCGAGCTGTTTCGAGTGCCACTCCTCGCCGTGTTGCTGGCACTGATCTGCGCCGACACCGCCGAGGCAGAACTCCCCAAGGGTCGCGCGGTGTTGCTGCACAATGCCGTGGAGCAATCGGTGACGCGCTGGGAGGCCCAACGAGCCGTCGCGGGGGCGAGGCCCTGGGCGACGGACCTTACCGGCGGCATGCTCCTTGACGGGTACGTAGTCCTTGGACGCTTGCTGGACTCAGGTGCCGAGCCATCCAGAAACGAGGCGGTCGGGGCCCTGACGACCCTGCTGCAGGACCGGGATAGCTGGAACCTTGCGCCACGGCGAGCACGTGAGGTCGCCACAGATGTCCTTCGCTTCTGGGACGAGCACGTCGCCGTGTTCGTCGTGAACGCGTCGGATCGCATGAGCGCCCGCAGCAAGGTCTTCACCGAGATAGCAACCGCCATGTGGACCCTCACCGCAATCGATGATGAGATCGCCTCCTGGCTCTCGGATGTTCTGCCCTACACGGATTCCGACGGTGCGATCGGGTTGGCGGCCGGTCTCAACCAACGGGTCGTTGAGTGCATGCTCAGCGCTTCAGAGATGGGCGGGGCGGCCAGCATGCTGCTCGGTGAGTTGGTGGTCCGGGAGGTAATTGAGCTCGACGAGGACCAGACCACTCGACTTCTCGAGAAGCTTCGACTGGCCGTGGAGCGGGCAGTGGCAGGGGACCCCGAGCCCGACCGGACGCCGCGTGAGCCCAGCCGCCTGTGGTCGATGCTTCGAGGACGTCGCTATCAGACACAGCCCGTCTGGAACTACGTCGAGCTCGCATGCAGCCTGAAACTGTTGTCAGCAGCCGACCGAGCGACACGAGGGGAGATCCTCGCAACGGCGGAACTCGCTGCAGCGGACGCTGCGATCGCGAACGCACTCTGCGCACTGACCGACGCAAAGACAGATCGCGAGCCGCTGAATGATCGAGCCATCGAGCTGGTCAAGGGTGTGATGCAACAGCCGCTCCCCCCTGACGGCGAGCTGATCCGGCAGTCCCGGCGGCGATCGGCAATAGTTGGCGGTGCACCGCTTGCGCCCGGAGTCGCTCAGGTAGCGCTCGAGGGAGTCCCGCATCTCTCCGCACTCCCGGAGGGGTTCGGACGATGGGTCTTCGACGTCAGCATGAAAGCAAACCACGGCTACGGGGACAAGATCCGCGCCGCACTACAAGCCAAGGGCGTCAGTACCAACGAATGGTGGTCCGAGCGAAGCACCTTCAGAAAACTTGGAGCGTGGCGAGATGACCATGACCGCTACGAACGGATGCTCCTGGAAGACATCGCATCGTTGGCGCCAAGCGACGAAGCCGGGGCCAGCCCACTCGCAAGGGACCGGTATTGGTCGCTGACCTCCGTCGGAGATCTGCTGGCGGCGACCAACTACGCCAGAGTGAGTGTGCAGGAATTCTCCCGCGCCTTCGTCCACGACGACATGGCATCACGCAGAGGCTGGCTCGACGCGATAGCCGACGCGTATTGCATCGACAAGGCAGAGGCAGCCCGGGAGGCCGCGTGGATGCTTGACCAGTTGAGTCAGAGCATCGGCGGCGAGCACGGGCTGAACGATCACTGGTTCGTCGCGAGCATGTCTCCTCAACGAGGCCCGGCGCTGGACGATGATGCCGTCGCACGGCTCGCCCGTGAGCAACACGATGCGCTGCTCGGAAGCCTCCGAGCCGACTCGGACTGGATCGCATGGTCCGCAGCAGAGGTGCTCATCAACGTTCCGGTCCCGACCTGGGACGCCGCCCAGCTGTTCGCGACGGACATGACGGGATGGCCTCTCGATAGAGCAGCCCTTCTGTACATGGTCGCCATCCTCTCCGCGGGCGATGGAAGCGTCGACCGGTTCGCCGCAGCCGCGACTTCCGAGGTCCCTGAGTACCGCATGGCCGCCCAATACTGCCTGTCCGTCATGGGAGAACTCGACGCAGACGGCTCTGTCGACACTCAACTGCGGCAAGACCCGGATCTGACCGTGCGTCCCAAGGGCAGCCGCGGCGATGAACCGCACGCCTCGTACTGGACCTGCAACGACTGCCGTACTCGGAACGACCCCGAGACCGAAGACTGCCCGGGCTGTGAGCACGGTACGAGGCCCGACTGAAATCGATCGGTCATCGAAAGGTCATCGGAAACGAACGGCAACTGTTCCGAGCGCTTCCGATACAATTGATGTCGTCCAATGGGGAACCTCCTCTCTAACCCGAGGTTTCCCAGAGGGACCCGAAGTCTCAGGTAGTCCGGGACCGGCCTCCGATCTTGTCCAGAGGCCTTAGGTTCAAATCCTGCCCCCGCACACTGCCCCCGCCACTAAGGGAAACCGCAGGTCAGGACCGGTTCTCCGGCTATCACGGGTCCGGTTCTTGCGTTCGAGGTGGGCTCGGTGGCCGCTGACAGTCTTGAGACTGGCGCGAAGCGCTCTCCAAAGCGAAGGGGCCGCCGATGCCTGGTGAATATGCGGGGAAGGTCGAACCGGGCGACGCCTTGGGCTTTGCCCAGAGGTCGGGGTCGGCGTTGCGCTGGGCGTTGTCAGGCGTCGATGACGATGGTGATGATCAGCGGGCTGCGCCGGAACTTCTTGTGCGACCACCGGCCGATGTCCCGGGTCAGCATCTGCTCGAGCTGGTTGGCGTCGCCGATGCCCTCCTGCGCGGCGTGGGCCAGCGTCTTCTCCACCACCGGCACCGCCTGGTCGAACGCGCCCTCGTCGGCGACGAAGCCGCGGATCAGGAAGTCCGGCGGCTCGGCGAGCTTGCCGGTGTCGGCGTCGACGATCGCCAGCACCGTCACCACGCCCTCCTCCGCGAGCGTGCGGCGGTCCCGCAGCGAGGCCTCGGTGGCACCGCCGACGGTCTGCCCGTCGACGTAGACGTTGCCCGCGGGCACCTTGCCGGTGATCGCGGCCCGCCCGTCCACGAGGTCGACGACCACGCCATCCTCCGCGATCACGACCCGCTTCGGGTCGACCCCGGTGCGGATCGCGAGGTCGGCGTTGGCGCGCAGGTGCCGCCACTCGCCGTGCACCGGCATCACGTTGGTCGGGCGGATGATGTTGTAGCAGTAGACGAGCTCACCGGCGCTGGCGTGCCCGGACACGTGCACGCTGGCGTTGCCCTTGTGCACGACGTTGGCGCCCCAGCGGGTCAGCCCGTTGATCACGTTGGAGATCGCGTTCTCGTTGCCGGGGATGACCGAGCTGGCCATCAGCACGGTGTCGCCCTCGCCGACCCGGATCTTGTGGTCGCGGTTGGCCATCCGGGACAGCGCGGCCATCGGCTCGCCCTGCGACCCGGTGCACACCAGCGCCACCTTGTCCGGTTTCATCCGCTCGAGCTGCTCGAGCGGGACGACGAGGTTCTCCGGCACGTCGAGGTAGCCGAGCTCGCGGGCCACCCCCATGTTGCGCACCATGGACCGGCCGACGAAGGCGACCTTGCGCCCGTGCGCCGCGGCGGCGTCGAGCACCTGCTGGATCCGGTGCACGTGGCTGGCGAAGCTCGAGACGATGATGCGGCGCGGCGCGGTCCGGAAGACGGTGTCGATGGCGGGCGCGAGGTCGCGCTCGGACATCGTGAACCCGGGGACCTCCGCGTTCGTCGAGTCGACCATGAACAGGTCGACGCCCTCCTCGCCGAGCCGGGCGAAGCCGCGCAGATCGGTGATCCGGTCGTCGAGCGGGAACTGGTCCATCTTGAAGTCGCCGGTGTGCAGCACCAGACCGGCGGGGGTCCGGATCGCCACCGCGAGGCCGTCGGGGATGGAATGGTTGACGGCCAGGAACTCCAGGTCGAACGGACCTACTCGGGTGGACTCGCCCTCCGCGACGGTGCGGAGCTTCGGCTTGATCCGGTGCTCCTTGAGCTTGGAGTCGATGAGCGCGAGGGTGAGCTTCGAGCCGATGACCGGGATGTCGGCGCGCTCCTTGAGCAGGTAGGGCACCCCTCCGATGTGGTCCTCATGGCCGTGGGTGAGCACGATCGCGACCACCTGGTCGAGCCGGTCCCGGATCCAGCTGAAGTCGGGCAGGATCACGTCGATGCCCGGCTGGTGCTCCTCGGGGAACAGCACCCCGCAGTCCACGACCAGCAGCTGGCCGGCGTGCTCGAAGACGGTCATGTTGCGACCGATCTCGCCCAGGCCGCCGAGGCCCACGACGCGAAGCCCGTTCCGCGGGAGCTTCGGGGGCGAACTGAGTTCGGGGTGCGGGTGGCTCATACCCTTACGTTACCGAAGGGTCGACCCGGAACACGTATCCAGCCCACCAGGTCACTCTCCTCACGAGACTCTTCCGCGTGATACGTCGAATGTGACGCAGTAATGGCGCCCCGAGTCGCCTGGCGGCGTCCCCGAACCGGGATTGAGACGCACGAAAATGTCGGGGCGACTTGCCCGGACTCGGCCGTGCACCATCTCGGCCTGATCCTTGCCAGTCACACCAGGGCCGTAGGAGATCTCGATCCTGGCCGGGTGTGCACAGGGGCAGCAAACGGCGCGCCGAACAAGGGTCTCCACCAGGTCAGCGTCAACGGCCGCGTCGCCATCAGTTGCGTCAATCACGACAGCTCCGATTCTTGTGTCACGGACGGAATCTTCCCAGACTCAGGACTCACTCAACATTCACGTTAGGGTAGAGTATGCGCTGTTCGAGTATCCAGTAACACATAGGCCACCAGAGGCCACCTGTAACGGGGAGCGAAGAGAGCGTCGAGCACCGTGAGTCACCTTGAGATCGCCAACCAGAGCGACGGCCTTGTCAGTTTCGAGGACCGAAGTGATCGCCCTACTTGGCGGGGATGCCATGTCTGACGGCGCCACGAGCTCTGGACGAGTGGGTGAGCTGGTGCGAGATCAGAGCGATCTGGCGCCGAGTCTGGAGATGGTGCTCGATCGCACCTTCACCCGCCCCGGACCGGTTTCGCGCGCGGAACTGTTGCGAGCCGCTCTCACCGTATGGGCACCGGCCGAGATCCTGACCGCGGTGCAGGCGTTACCCGACCGCACCTTCAATACCCCAGATGACGTCGCGCGGCTCCTGGTCCTGGTACCCGAGATGCCTTGAGGATCGGTCGGCCGGGCCCCGGACCCGCGTCGGCGGCGAGTCGATCCGTGCAGCGTGCACGGCCCCTTGTGGACTCTGCGTGGGATCCCCGGCTCGATCGGGCCAGCGCCTCAGAGGTGTGAGATGTCGCCGAGCTGGGTGGGGACGGGTCGTGTGTGGACGACGGTGAGATGCGAGACGGCACGAGTGAGCGCGACGTACAGATGCCGCAGTCCCGAGCGAAGCCGGTCGTCGCGCTCGGTCGGGTCCGGGAGGAAGCGGGCGGGTTCGACCACGATGACGTGATCGAACTCGAGTCCCTTGGCCAGACTTGCGGGCACCAGCTCGACGCGTTGACTGACCGGTAGCGCCGGCCGCAGGTCTTCGAGAATCGAGTCGGGGGCGATAACCCCGACGATGCCCTCGTCTACGAGTGCTTTGTCCACGGTCTCGCGCGTTCCGGTGGCCAGGTCGTCACAGTCGTGAAAGCGGAGTGATCCGTCCGAGCGCAGGGATCGTGCCGGGGAGACCGAAACACCCAGCTGGGGCAGAAGCCGGTTGGCCAGGTCGATGATCACGCCGGGAACGCGGAAGCCCGTGGTGAGCTCGGTGTACTCGACGTCTCCGCGACCGAGGTGTCGCATCTGCGTCTGCCAGTCTGCGGCGGCCCAGGGTGTCGTGCCCTGGGCCAGGTCGCCGAGCACGGTGAGGGAACCCGAGGGGCAGCGGCGTGCGATCGCGCGACATTGCATGGGGGAGAGGTCCTGGGCCTCGTCAACGACGATGTGACCGTAGGTCTGCGTCGAGGTTGGCGGCTTGAGGTGCGCCTGGAGCTCGTCGAGGAGGAGCACGTCGGCGGCTGAGGGCTTGAGGGCGCCCGTGCGGGCGAGCAGATCCGTCTCGCCCGGTGTCAGCAGCTCGGAGCACACCGACGTGCGAAAGGTCTCATCGTTGTAGAGCTTGCGCAGGACTTGTTTGGCGGACAGTCGCGGCCAGACCGCATCGAGGAACTCTTTGACGGGGGGCTTTCGCTTGATGTCTTGGGCCCACTTGGTGTCCGCGGCGCGCATCAGGCTGGCTTCGAGCTGCCGCGTGAGTCCCTGGACCACTGCGCGTTCCAGCGACTTGCGGCCCGCATCCCACGTGCGGTTCGTCTCCCGGGCGCGACGCACCGCATCGTTCAGCTGCTCGACATCGAGGTATGCGCGGGCACCGGCATGGGTGATCATCAGCTTGTCCTCGGCCTGGCCAACCTGGCTCCAGATCGCCCGCTGGCAGACCTCGACCATGCGCGCGTCGTGCTTGATCAGTGCGACGTCCCGACTTACTGGGCCGGCCGCCTCGGCCGCGCCGGTGAGCTTGTCGACAGTGACCTGCCACACGGAGGTCTCGCCCAGGGTGGGCAGGACGCCGGCGATGTAACGCAGAAACCCTTGGTTGGGCCCAATCACCAGCATGCCGCGTCGAGTCAGCTTGCCCGGGTAGCTGTAGAGCAGCCAAGCGGCGCGGTGCAGACCCACCGCGGTCTTACCCGTGCCCGGTGCACCCTGAACACACAGGGTGGTGTCGGCCTCGCGGCGGATCAACTCGTCCTGCTCGGGTTGGATGGTGGCGACGATGTCTCGCATCGGCCCGGTGCGTGGCCGCTCGATCTCGGAGGTCAGGAACTCGGAGGCGAAGTCCTCTCCCAGTCGAAGGTCCTCGTCCTCGAATCCGGTCAGCGTGCCGCCGTGAAATCCGAACCGTCTCCGCTTGGCTACCGATCGGCGCTGATGGACCGAGGCTCGGTAGTAGCGCTCGGCGATGGCCGCTCGCCAGTCCACGACCAGGGGGATCGACCGATCGCTCTCGTCACGGACGTGACGGCGCCCGAGGTGGTAGTCGTCGCCGGAGTCCAGCCAGAGTCGTCCGAAGAACAGGGGATTGTCGCGGTCGGCCAGGTCGTCGAGCCGCTCATCGCTGTGCCGGGCCATCGCGAACCCCATGTTGTGGTCTGGGCCGGCGTCGTCGGCGTATCGGTTCTGCTTGCCTTCGACGAAGTCGCGTTCGAACGCCCCCAGGAGTCCGACCGTGGTGTGGCGCATCGCGGCCATGGCCTCGCGGACGCGGTCATGGTGCTCGATCTCGGCACGGAGCTCCATCTCGGACACAGGGCACTCCAGGGGGTAATCGACGGGTTCAACAACGGGGGGAGATTCGCGGCTCAGACGCTGTGTCGGACCAGGCCGCGCGGATCGGGGATGACGCTGAGGCAACCGTCCAGGTCGGCGACGAGCAACCCGTCGCGGTGGATCGTGTGCACACCGGAGGTCTGTTCGACCCTGACCTGGTCAGCGATCCAGGTGCGGCTCTGCCCGGCCCCCTCGGCGGTCGTGACTTGGACGTGGCCGGAGAGCATCGCCATGCGTACCGCGCTGCCCTCAGGGAGGTCGCGGGGCAGGTCCCTGCCCACGCGGACACGTAGTGATCCCTTCTCCGGCTGGTTCGGGAGGACCGCCACGAAGTCGAAGGCGACCCCGACGACTTCGCCAGCGGTGGAGGGGAAGACCCGTCTGTCTCCGGGCCGAGTGTCGTGCAGTCCGAGCCGGAGCAGGGGGTGGGTCTGTGTCTCTGCGCTCTGGCCAAGCCCCACGACGGGGATGCCGAACCAGCCGGCGATGCGGTCGGCCTCCTGCCGCCCACCGGCAGTTGCGTCGACGAAGACGCAGACGTGCGGGACGCCGCGGGAGGCCACGTGTACGCCGTGGAGCTGGTCGCGGGTGGCTGCGACAGGTGCCGCGGTGACTCGGGCGGTGATGCCGCGGCGGCGCAGCCGGTCACGGACTGCTTTCGAGCGGTGTCTGCTGTCGGCATCGAAGCCGCGCAGGATGGTGACGGACCGTGCGGCGCAGTCGCAGCCGCATGCGGTCACGAGTGCGCTCGCGCCGTCGATCAGTCTGGTGGTCGGCGACAGGCCGGCGGGGCGGCCCGGGTCGTGCAGGACGCTAGTCAACGGGTACCTCCGCGAGGAAGGGCCACAGGTCCCGAAGTTGAGCGAAATGGCGCTCCGGCAGCCGGTGCAGGTGTTCGAGCACGCCCGGCGGCGCTTCGTTGTCTTCGGCGCTGGCGAGGAGCTGGCCCTTGGTGGCGCCGGTGCTTCCGAAGGCACCTGCGACGTGGTCGGCGATCTGGAGGCGGGTGACTGCGCTCATCTGGTGACTTCGGCCGGGCTGGGGCGGGCGTCCACCCAGCGGTAGCTGCCGTCGGTCTCGGTGACGCGCCGGCGTACCTCGCTCACCTCGGTGCTGGGCAGCTCCAGCAGTCTGATCCAGTCTCCGTCGGCGCGTCGTTCGAAGCGGAGGTGTCGCGGCGTCAGTGTGACGCGCTGGGCCTGAACGTCTTGTTCGGTCCCGTCACTGCATCGAACCTTGAATGTCGGCACGTGTTCTCCTGTCTCGGTCTTCCTCCGGCAACTCTACCCTCACGTGAAGGTAGTGTGAAATTCGCCCGCCCGATGTGGGCGGCTTCACACGTTCAGCCGGTCGATATGACTCTGCCGTCGCGTGACGGTACGCTGGGTGCTCCACCGAGAAGAGAGGTGCAAGCGCCATGGGTCTTCATCACATGCAGATCGGCGAAGTGGCCGAGCGGACTGGCCTGAGCCTGCGCACTCTCCGCTATTACGAAGAGGTCGGACTGGTGACCCCCTCCGCGCGGAGCGCCGGCGGCTTCCGGCTGTACGCCGAAACCGACGTGGCGCGGCTGCGTCTGATCCGACGGATGAAACCGCTCGACTTCTCGTTGGAGGAGATGAAGGACGTGCTGAGCGTTCTGGACGGGCTGGAGTCCGGTGACCCGCTGAGCGTCGAGCACCACCAACTGGTGGGCCGGTTGGAGATGTATCGCGAGGCGGCGAAGGCCCGGGTGAGCGCATTGCGCGAGCAGCTGGAGGTCGCTGAGGGATTTGCCGCTGACCTGAGGCGCGAGCTCGCCCGACAGAAGAAGCGGGCGGCGAGCCAGAACCAGTGACTGCCAGCGCCACCACATCACCCACGACCGATCACGGCGACGTCGCCGGCGAGGCGGGGCGTCGCCGCACCTTCGCCGTCATCAGCCATCCCGACGCCGGCAAGTCGACCTTGACCGAAGCCCTCGCCCTGCACGCGAGAGTGATCTCCCAGGCGGGCGCGGTGCACGGCAAGGCCGGCCGCAAAGGCACCGTGTCGGACTGGATGGAGATGGAGCGCGCTCGCGGCATCTCGATCACCTCCGCCGCCCTCCAGTTCGCCTACGGCGACCACGTGATCAACCTCGTCGACACCCCGGGGCACGCCGACTTCTCCGAAGACACCTATCGCGTTCTCGCCGCGGTCGATGCCGCGGTGATGCTGGTCGATGCCGCGAAGGGGCTGGAGCCGCAGACGCTGAAGCTCTTCCAGGTCTGCCGGCACCGGCGGATCCCGGTCATCACGGTGATCAACAAGTGGGACCGCCCGGGCCGTGAGCCCCTTGAGCTGATGGACGAGATCGAGCAGCAGATCGGGCTTCGGCCCACCCCGCTGACCTGGCCCGTCGGGATCTCCGGTGACTTCCGCGGCGTGCTCGACCGGCGCACTGGGCGGTTCATCCGCTACCTGCGCACAGCCGGCGGGGCCACCAGGGCTCCTGAGGAGCACGTTGAGCCCGCCGAGGCGCAAGCCACGGAGGGCGAGTGGTGGAGCGCCGCCGCCGAAGAGCACGAGCTGCTGGCCGCCGACGGCGCCGACCACGACCAGCGCAGCTTCCTCGCCGGCGACAGCACCCCGGTGCTGTTCGCCTCGGCGATCTTGAACTTCGGTGTCGCCCAGCTGTTGCAGAGCCTTGTCGAGCTCGCTCCTGCGCCCTCGGCCACGACCGATGTCGACGGTGGTCAACGCGAGGTGGATGAGCCGTTCAGCGCGTTCGTGTTCAAGGTGCAAGCGGGCATGGACCCCGCCCACCGCGACCGGCTCGCCTACGCGCGAGTGACCTCCGGGGTCTTCCGGCGAGGCATGGTCGCCACCCACGCCGAGACCCGGCGTCCCTTCGCGACCAAGTACGCCCAGGCTGTCTTCGGTCGTGAACGGTCCGTCGTCGACACCGCCTATCCCGGTGACATCGTGGGTCTGGTCAACGCCAGTGCGCTGCGGGTCGGCGACACCATCTACGAGGACGAACCCGTCCAGTTCCCGCCGATCGCCAGCTTCGCGCCCGAGCATTTCATGGTCGTCCGGGCCAGGGACGCCGGCCGGTACAAGCAGTTCCGCCGCGGCATCGAACAGCTCGACCAAGAGGGTGTCGTCCAGGTGCTGCGTTCGGACCTGCGCGGCGACCAGGCGCCGGTGCTCGCTGCGGTGGGCCCGATGCAGTTCGAGGTCGCGGAAGCGCGGATGGCCGCGGAGTTCAATTCCCCGGTCCGCCTCGAACGTCTCGACTACTCCCTCGCGCGGCGCACCCGGCCCGAGGATGTCGTCGAGCTGAACAGCCTGCGCGGTGTCGAGGTCCTCCAGCGCTCCGACGGGGAGCTGCTTGCCCTGTTCCCCGACAAGTGGCGCGCCCGGACAGTCGAACGCAACCAACCCGAACTCATGCTCGAACCCCTCGTCGCAGGAGACAGGTGACGACTCCCACCCCGACGCGCACCCGAACATCCTCGCTGAAGACCCGCCTGACGCCGCGGGCGGCCAGCCCCGACAGGTTCTACGGCTGGCACATCGTCGCCTACTCTGCGATCACGCTGGCAGCCACCGCCCCCGGCCAGACCGCGGCGGTGTCGGCCTTCATCGATCCGATGATGCGCGACCTCGGGGTCAGCCGCGGCCAGATCTCGACCGCCTACCTGCTGGGCACCCTCACCGGCGCTGCGGCGATGTCGTTCGTGGGCCGCGCGATCGACCGGTACGGCACCAGACGCAGCATGCTTGCGATCGGCGCCGCCTTCGGCGCCGTACTGCTCTCGCTCGCCCTCGTCCAGGGCCTCACCGGCCTCACGCTGGGATTCGTCGGCATCCGTCTCCTCGGCCAGGGCGCGCTCGGCCTGACCGCCACCACGGCCGCGGCCCGCTGGTTCATTAGGCGGCGAGGCTCCGCGCTCGGCATCGTCTCTGCCGCCGGGGCGGCCGGCATCTCGACCGCGCCGCTGTTCCTGGAGCGCCTGATCAGTGCCCACGGGTGGCGCGCCGCCTGGGTCGTCGAGGGCCTGTTGATCTGGGCGATCGTCATCCCTCTGGCCGTCTTCGCGATGAAGGACGACCCCGCTCACCTCGGCCAGCGGCCCGACGGCGCGGCCGGTGAAGGCCATGACGCCGACAGGGAGGCTCGGGGGGCGACCCGTCGAGAGGCTTTCGGCACGCCGTTCTTCTGGGTCCTGACCGCCGGTGTCGCCGTGTCGGGCTTGCTGTCCACGGCCATCGCGTTTCACCAGATCAGCCTGCTGGGGGAGCGAGGCCTGTCCACTGCCGAGGCTGCCGCGAACTTCATCCCACAGACGGTGGCGGGCCTGGTCGCGACCCTGGCCACGGGCCACCTGGTGGACCGAATCAGCTCCCGTTGGCTCACCGCCGCCTCGATGCTCCTGCTGACCGGCGCCCTGGGCTGGGCAGTGGTGGTCAACCCCGGTTGGTCTGCGATCGGGTTCGGCGTTGCACTGGGCGCCTCCGGGTCCTCGATCAGAGCACTGGAGTCGGCCTCGGTGCCGAGGTACTTCGGCACCAGGCATCTCGGCTCCATCCGCGGCTTCGTAGCCTCGGTCAGCGTCGGCTCGACCGCGTTCGGCCCCGTATTGTTCGCGACCGGGTTCCAGGCCACCGGCAGCTACTCCACGGTGCTGCTGGGCAGTGCCACGTTGCCCCTGGCCGTTGTCGTCGCGGCCCTGGTCGTGAAGCCTCCGCGTGCGCAGGATCACGTCGCCGACGAGTCCGACGGTTCGACCCTAACTTCCCGTTAGGGTAGAGTTCACCTCAGTCTTCCGGAGCGGCTGAGCCCTCCGATCTCATCACCAACCACGTTCTCAGTACCTTCCGCACGCCTGCAATGACGCAGACAGCAGGGCGAAAGCCCCTGGACCTCGCGTGCCCCACACAGAAACGGACGACACGCGTGTCCCAACCGCACCCTGACCCGGTACACCCCCGCGAGGTCGAGGAGGACGAGAACACCTCCGTCCTCGCCGCCCTGCGCTCCCCGAAGCGACTGCGCACCGAGGTCCTCGCCGGTCTCGTCGTCGCACTGGCCCTCATCCCCGAGGCGATCTCGTTCTCGATCATCGCCGGCGTGGATCCGCGCATCGGCCTGTTCGCCTCGTTCACGATGGCGGTCTCGATCGCATTCCTCGGTGGCCGCCCCGCGATGATCTCCGCCGCCACCGGCGCGATCGCGCTGGTGATCGCTCCCGTCGCCCGCGAGCACGGCCTCGACTACTTCATCGCCACGGTCATCCTGGCCGGCGTGTTCCAGGTGCTGCTCGGGGTCGCGGGCGTCGCGAAGCTGATGCGGTTCATCCCGCGCAGCGTCATGGTCGGGTTCGTCAACGCGCTGGCGATCCTCATCTTCATGGCGCAGATCCCGCACATGGTCGACGTACCGTGGCTGGTGTACCCGCTGATCGCCGGCGGACTGGTGATCATGGTCGCTCTGCCCAAGCTCACCGATGCCGTGCCGGCCCCGCTCGTCGCGATCGTGGTGCTCACCGCGATCACCGTCTTCGCCGCCGTGAACGTGCCAACCGTCGGGGACGAGGGCGAGCTCCCCAAGAGCCTGCCGTCCCTGTTCATCCCGCACGTGCCGCTCACGATCGAGACCTTCCGAATTATCGCGCCCTACGCACTAGCCATGGCCCTGGTCGGTCTGCTCGAGTCGCTGCTGACCGCGAAGATCGTCGACGACGTCACCGACACCCACTCCAACAAGACCCGCGAAGCGTGGGGCCAGGGAGCGGCGAACGTGATCACCGGCTTCTTCGGCGGAATGGGGGGCTGCGCGATGATCGGCCAGACCATGATCAACGTCAAGGCGTCCAGTGCTCGCACCCGGATCTCCACCTTCCTGGCCGGCATGTTCCTGCTGATCCTCGTGGTCGGGCTCGGCGGCCTGGTCGGCGTCATCCCGATGGCCGCGCTCGTCGCGGTGATGATCATGGTCGCGGTCGGCACCTTCGACTGGCACAGCATTCAGCGCAACACCCTGCGGCGCATGCCCAAGAGCGAGACCGCGGTCATGGTCTCCACCGTCGCTGTCGTGGTCTTCACCCACAACCTCGCCTACGGCGTGATCGTCGGCGTGCTGGTCGCGATGGTGCTCTTCGCCCGCCGCGTCGCGCACCTGACTGTGGTCGAGGATGTCGCGGAGCTCGACGAGAACACCCACGTGTACGCCGTGCGCGGGGAGCTGTTCTTCGCTACCAGCAACGACCTGTACTCCCAGTTCGACTACGTCGGCGCGCCGAGGAACGTGATCATCGACCTGACCGACGCCCATGTCTGGGACGCTTCGACCGTTGCGGCTCTGGATGCGATCCAGACCAAGTTCGAGTCCAAGGGCAAGAGCGTGGAGATCATCGGCCTGAACGAGTCCAGCGCCCACATGCACAACCGGCTCAGCGGACATCTCGGCGCCGGGCACTGAGAGAACCTGACGGGGGCTTTCCCGGGCCGTGCTGCCTGCCCGGCCCGGGCCTAGCGGACCGACCTGCCGACGGAGAGGAGAGGGCGCGATGGGGCTGCCTTTCGAGGAGCTGGACTGGCAGGAGACCCCGATGGGGGAGATCAGCCTGCGTCGTCGGATCGAGCCGACGCTCGGGGTCGAGGTGTACGAGGTGAGGCTCGGTGAGGAGTACCTCATGTCGAGTCTGTTCACCGTGGCCGAGAGCGAGCTCGCCCGTCTTGGCCTCGCCGAGGTCGGCGCCGACCAGCTCGACGTGCTCGTCGGCGGCCTCGGGCTCGGCTACACGGCGGCGGTCGCGCTGGAGGACCCGCGGATCCGGACCCTGACCGTCGTCGACGCGATCGCGCCGGTCATCGATTGGCACCGACGGGGCCTGCTGCCTGACCGGGGTCTCACCTCCGACCCGCGTGTCCAGCTCGTGCTGGGTGACTTCTTCGCCCTCGCCTCCGCCGGCGCCGGCTTCGCCGACGGCACGCCTGCCCAGTACGACGCGATCCTGCTCGACATCGACCACACCCCCAGCCACGTGCTACACCCCAGCCACGCGGCGTTCTACACCTCCGACGGGCTGGCCGCCATGGCTCGCCAACTCAAGCCCGAGGGCGCCTTCGCGCTGTGGTCCGACGACCCGCCCGACGAGCGGTTCCTAGAGGTGCTGTCCCAGGTCTTCTCCTCGACGCGCGCCGAGGTCGTGAGCTTCCCCAACCCGCTCACCCGCGGCGAGTCCGCGAACACGGTCTACCTCGCCACCAGGTGATCCGGCGCCGCCTGAGCCGGGTCGCGTGAGACTGGTTCCACTCTTCCCTAACGTGAGGGTAGACTGTGCGGAGTGAGTGCAGACGAGGCAGGACTGGTCGTGGTGTCGAACCGTCTTCCGGTCCAGCGTGTCGGCTCCGCCTGGCGCCCGTCGGCCGGTGGGCTGGTCACCGCGCTGCGCCCGGTCGTCGCGAAGCGCCACACCACCTGGGTCGGCTGGGACGGCGGGTCCCGTGACCTTCCGGAGTCGCTTCCCGGCACCGAAGCGCGGCTGGAACCCGTAGCTCTGTCACGCGACACCGCGCGCGGCTACTACGACGGCTTCGCCAACGCCACGCTGTGGCCGTTGTTCCACAACCTGGTCGGCACACCCGAGTACGACAACCGCTGGTGGCGGTGCTACCAAAAGGCCAATGCGGCCATGGCCGAGGCCACTGCGCGCGTCACTGCGCAACCAGAATCCGACCTGGTCTGGGTGCATGACTACCACCTGATGCTCCTGCCGCAACTGCTGCGCGAGCAGGGGGTGACGCGGGTCCGGTACTTCTTGCACATCCCCTGGCCAGCCCCTGAGCTGTTCAGCCGGCTTCCCTGGAGAGCCGACCTGCTGCGCGGCCTGCTGGGCGCTGAAGTGCTCAGCTTTCACACCGAGCGCTACCGCAAGAACTTCGTGCGCTCCTGTGGCCGCATCCTAGCCGACGAGGTTGCGGTGCGCGGAAAGAACATCGAGCTCTCCGACGGACGCCTGGTCCGGACCGCCGCGAACCCCATCTCGATCGATGTCGACGAGTTCACCCAAGACGTCGACGCACCGGAGACCGGCCGCAAGCTCGAACAGCTCACGCGCCAGTTCGACGGCCGCCACGTGATGCTTGGAGTCGACCGCCTCGACTACACCAAAGGCATCCCCGAGCGGCTCCTCGCATTCGAGCGGCTGCTCGAACGCCGCCCCGACCTGCGCGGAAAGCTCTCGCTGGTCCAGATCGCCGTCCCCAGCCGAGGCGGTGTGCGCCAGTACCAACAGCTGCGCGAGCAGGTCGAGCTGACCACCGGCCGGATCAACGGCAGGTTCACCGAGCCCGGGCAGGACGTCCCCGTGCACTACTTCCACCAGGGAGTCCCTCGCCCCGCCCTGCTGGCCTACTACCAGCTCGCTGACCAGATGCTCGTCACCCCGCTCGAGGACGGGATGAACCTCGTCGCCAAGGAGTACGTCGTGGTCAGCCACGCCGGTGCAGATCGCGACGGCGCTCTGGTGCTGAGCGAATTCACCGGCGCCGCCACCGAGCTGCGCGAAGCGTTCATGTGCAACCCGTTCGACATCGACGGCACCAGCCGCGTGATGGAGCAGGTGCTCGCCAGCTCGCCAGGCGACCGCCGCCACCGCATCCAACAGATGGCGCGACGGGTGCGTCGAGCAGACATCCACCGATGGGCAGCCGCCGAGCTGGACACCATTCCTGTTTGAAGAAGGAGACCTGACACCGTGGACGAGCACGTAACCCGGCAACAGATGGCCTACTACGTGGGCAGCTGTTTCGCCCTCACCTGGGCAAGTCGCACCCAACTGCTGCGCACGGCCTACGACAACAACGCTCCCCACGAGGTGATTCTCGCGTTGGTCGAGCTGCCGGAGCAGTTCTTCAAGAACCTCGACGAGGTCTGTGATCTTCTTCCACGGCTCGTCACGAGCTCCTGACAACAGGGGAGGACTGACGCGTGGCCACGATCGCCAAGTGCCCAGCTTGCGGGGAGAAGGAACGACTGCTGGGACGTCCCGCCGGCGACGGGATCGAGGTGACCTGCGAGACCTGCGGGGCACGCTGGATGCGCGGCGCCGCGCGATGCAACGGTTGTGGAGGTGAGGACGTCGTGGCCCGCCCGCAGGTCATGACACGACATCCTCGCGGCAACCAGCTCGCCATCGTGGGTCGCCGCCAACTGCCCCTGTGCCCGCATTGCGACGCCGAGGCGATCGCGACGTCGTCGAGCACCAACCGGCCAGTGCCCGAGACCTACGTCTCGGTCTTCTTGTTCGGGCACGACAAGCAACTGCCTCGCCCTGCCGACCTGGTTCGGCCCGGCGCCGGACTCAAGGACGCCCCCGTCGACCTGGCTGAGCGGCGCAGGCGGCGGGACTCACGGTCCACGGCGGCGGCTGGCGAGCCTGGAAGTGCGCCGCGGCGTGGAGCCATCCCACGGCGGCCTGCCAGCCGTCCCAGTAGCCCGGAACCAACCGTCCAGCCCACCTTTCGGCAGGCTATCGAGACGTTTCTCGCGACACACCCGGATGCCGACAGCCTGACCATGGTTCTTCTGGGCCAGCACCTCGGCCCAGCTACCCGCCTGGCGGCCCTCGAGCGTCCCGGAGCCGCCGAGGAGTTGCGGCAGTGGTTCGACGCCACCTGGAGCGAACGGCACCCAGCCCGTCGCCAAGCCGCGGTCACCATCTGCGCGGCGGTCGATCACTGGCGCGGCGAACAGTGGCTGGCCCAGGATCTCGCCTCGGCGCTCCGTCAGCACGACTGATAGGACCAAACGGTGAACGAAGGTTCGGTGGACTCACGCCAACTGACACCGCAAGCCTCGGCGCGCGGCGCGCTGCTCGGCGCAGCCTGCGGCGATGCGGTCGGCGCGCCATTCGAGGGCGCCGCCACCGTGTCCGCATCGCATCTCATGAGCTGGACGTCATCAGACGCGCCGCTGCGATACACCGATGACACCGCGATGACTCTGGTCCTGGCACACCATTTGCTCTCCACCGGCGGCATCGTCGACGAAACAAAGCTGGTCCGGGAATTCGCGCGCGAGTGGCACTCAGATACGACACGTGGATACGGTGCCGCCCCGCCGAGGATATTCCGGGCGGTCCTGGCCGGTGTGCACTGGGCGACGGTCGCGAGCAGCGCGTTCGGCGGGACTGGCTCGTGGGGCAACGGCGGCGCCATGCGAGTAGCGCCGGTCGCCCTGTTACCTCACCCGATCGATCAACGCGTCTCTCTGGCGCGTCGGCAGGCCGCCGTCACTCACGCGCACGACCTGGCCCAAGATGGGGCGGCACTCCAATGCGCCGCGATCGCGCATGCCGCGGCATCAGCGCGGAAGCCACTCGAGGCGGCCGTCTTCCTTTCGACCATCAGTACGCACCTGGCCACACCCGAGTTCCTCGATGCCATAGCGATCCTGGGCGAGCTGCTGAGCTCAGCGGCGACACCGACGCAGATCGCCGCGTGCCTCGGCACGGATGCCACAGCGCTGGGGTCGGTCCCCACCGCCATCGCTGTCTTCCTGCAGGCTCCCGACGACCTGGAGGCGGCGCTGGCCTCCGCGGTGCTGCCAGGCGGTGACACCGACACGATCGCTTCGATGGTCGGCGCGCTCGCCGGCGCCCGTCTGGGAGAAGATGGCATACCGAAGCGATGGGTGCGCCGACTGGAGCGCCACGAGGAGATCACTGAACTCGCCGACCAACTCGCGGCACTACCGGCACCGTGACAGCACCGACCGGGCCTGGCCCGAGATCGGGATCACGCCGTAGCGAGGGGATCGGACCCCAGGAAGCCGCGCATCCGCGAGCGTGCCGCACTTATTCCGCAAGTATTCGGTCAGATGCCGGCTCTGAAGGTCATTTTCGAGCAAGAGTCGGCTCGCCCTCCCGAGGCATTTGCGCAGGTCAGCGCGCGTTTCCGCAAACGGCGACAAGTCACTCGCCGCCCCCGCCCTGGAACAAGGGGTCGCAGGTTCAAATCCTGTCAGCCCGACCAAAAAACCGGCTCTGACCTGCGGAAACGCAAGTCAGTGCCGGTTTGTCATTTGACGTACGTGACGGCGTCGTTACGTCATGAGGTTTGCCCACGCAATCGGCCGCTCACCTGGGCAAACGGCAGCCGATGAGCGCGGGGGAGCGGCCCGCCTTCGTTGGACGTTTACTGGTCGTAAACCCCATGGCCTAGGGCAAGAGCTCTGGCGCCGTTGCTTGCCGGAGGGGCGACATGGTCTGGCTCCACCAGCACCGTGGGCAGCGCCCGATCGAGTCTGACTATCCCTCTCGTCGCGGACGTCAGAAGCCTTTCATCTTCGCGATCTCGGCTTGCTGGTCGCTCGCGATCTTCTTGGCCAGGGCTACTGCTTCGGCGTTCTTGCCGTTCGCTTGTTCGTCGCGAGCCATCTCGATTGCACCTTCGTGGTGTTCGGTCATCATCTGGACGAACATCTGGTCGAAGGCTGTGCCGCCGGATTCCTCCAGCCGGGTCATCTCGCTCTCGTCCATCATCCCGGGCATCTCACCTGAGTCACCGTGTCCCATGTCGCCGTGGTCCATGGAGCCCGACGGGCTCTCTTGCCCCCAGTCCTCGAGCCACTGGGTCATCGTCTGGATCTCGGGTTCTTGCGCACCCGCGATGTCCTCGGCGAGTTGCCGCACCTCGGGGTTCTCCGCCCTGTCCGCGGCGAGCTCGGCCATCTCGACGGCTTGTTGATGGTGGGGGATCATCTGGGTCGCGAAGGCGACATCGGCGTCATTGAAGTCGGCATTCGCAGCTCCGGCGCTGCTGTCGTCGCTCGATACTCCGGGGTTGCCGTCGTCGCCGCCGCAGGCGGCGAGGCTGAGCAGTGCAGCCAGGACGAGAGCTGCGAGGGCGAGTGTCTTGCGGGTCATGTCGGTTCTCCTTCGAGGTATGTGGTGACGGGGCTAGTGCGTCGCGCTGCGCGGAGTCGTGCGCCCGACCCGACGATGGGTGTTGAGAGCCGTGGTGCTCAGGCTGGCTGCAGCTTCCGCTTCGGAGCGGGCTCGGGGTGCGGGGGTGGGGTAGGCAGGTGGAGTCGTTTGAGCAGCAGGGCGTTGACTGCGACGAGGAAGCTGGAGCCGGACATGGACAGCGCCGCGATCTCGGGGCGGAGGACGAGACCGAAGGCCGGTTCGAAGACGCCGGCGGCGATGGGCAGGGCGATGGCGTTGTAGCCGACCGCCCAGCCGAGGTTCTGTCGCATCTTGCGCAGCGTGCCGCGGCCGATCGTGAGAGCGGTCGGTACGTCGAGCGGGTCAGAGCGCATGAGGACGACGTCGGCGGTCTCGATGGCGACGTCGGTGCCGGTGCCGATCGCGATCCCGATGTCGGCGGCGGCGAGGGCGGGTGCGTCGTTCACGCCGTCACCGACCATGGCGACGCGCTTGCCTCCCTGCTGGAGCTCGGTCACCTTGGAGGACTTGTCCTGGGGCAGCACCTCGGCGATGACGGTGTCAATGCCGAGCTCGTCCGCGATCCGCTGGGCGGTGGCCTGGTTGTCGCCGGTGAGCATGACGACCTCCACGCCGGCGGCGTGCAGGGCGGCGACGGCTGCGGCGGAGGTCTCGCGGACGGCGTCAGCAATGCCGAGGACGCCGACAGCCCGCCCGTCGACGGCGACGAGGACGGCGGTGCGTCCACCGGCGGCGAGGTCCTCGCGTCGGTCGGCGATCGAGCCGAGCTGGATGCCTTCGGCGTCCATCAGCCGTCGGTTGCCGATGGCGACCCGGTGCCCGTCGACGTCGGAGATGGCTCCGTGGCCGGCGACGTTGCGGAAGCCGCTCGCTCGGAGTGCAGGGACGCCGTGGTCTTCGGCGTAGCGCGCGATTGCCTGGGCCAGGGGGTGCTCGGATTCACGTTCGACCGCGGCTGCTAGGGCGAGCAGCCGGTCCTGGTCGATCCGGTCGACGACTATGTCGGTGACTTGGGGTTCGCCCTTGGTGAGGGTGCCGGTCTTGTCCATCACGGCGGTGGAGATGCGCGCCGAGGTCTCGAGGGCGGTGGCGTTCTTGAACAGGATGCCGCGTTTGGCGCCGAGGCCGGAGCCGACCATGATCGCGGTCGGCGTGGCGAGGCCGAGGGCGTCGGGGCAGGTGATGACGACGACGGTGATCGCGAACAGCAGCGCGGTCTGCACGCTGGCGCCGACCGCCAGCCACACCAGGAAGGTGCCGACCCCGCCGATGAGGGCAACGAAAACCAGCCAGAACGCCGCCCGGTCGGCCAGGCGCTGCCCGGGGGCCTTGGAGTTCTGCGCCTGCTGCACCAGCGCCACGATCTGCGCGAGCGCGGTGTCGGCGCCCACCTTGTTCGCGCGCACCCGCAAGGTGCCGTTGATGTTGACGGTGGCTCCGGTGACCTGGTCACCGGGTGCCTTGTGCACCGGCAGGCTCTCGCCGGTGACCATGGACTCGTCAACCTCGGACTCGCCTTCCTCGACGACTCCGTCGGTGGCGATCTTGGTGCCGGGGCGGACCAGGAGCAGGTCGCCGACGACGACCTCGGCAGTGGCAATCTCGGCGGGCTCGCCGTTCCGGATGACGAGCGCCTGCGGTGGCGCCAGGTTGAGCAGCGTGCGGATGGCGTCGTTGGCGCCACCGCGGGCGCGCATCTCGAACCAGTGGCCGAGTAGCACGAACGCGGTGAGCACGGTGGCGGCCTCGTAGAACACCTCGCCGCCGCCGGTGAGGGTGACCCCGAGGGAGTAGAGCCAGCCGGCGCTGACCGCGACCGCGACGAGGACCATCATGTCGAGCGTCCGGGCGCGCAGTGCGCGCCAGGCACCGTCGAAGAAGATCCAGGCCGAGTAGAAGATGACCGGCAGGGACAGCAGCAGGCTGAACACGTCGTCGCGGAGTCCGAACGGCGCGGGCGTCTCGAACCCGATGACCTCACGCCCGATGGGCGACCAGAGCAGGATGGGTATCGACAGCAGCGCGGCGAGGAGGAACCGGTTGCGCATGTCGCGGACCATGTCGTCCATCGACATCGCGGGGTGACCGCCGTGCCCCATCGCTTCGTGCGGTGAGGCTACGGGTGCTTGTCCGGTCCCGTGGCCAGCGGGGGGCTCAGCCATCGGGTCGCAGATGTGTTCCGGCACCGACTGCCCTTCGCAGTGGTAGCCGCACTCGCGCACCCAGTCGCTCAGCTGGATCAGGTCGGTCTTCGCCGGGTCGTAGGTCACGTTCGCGGTCTGGGAGACGGGGTTGGCCTCCACCGCCAGGACGCCGGGTCGCCGACCCAGCACTGCCTCGGCGACGTTCTTGCTGCTGGCCCAGTGGACCCCCGACAGCTCGAGCACCGCGGTCGACGCGCTGCTGTCCCCGCGCCCGTCGGGTAAGTACTGCTCGTCGTGGCGGCTCATCTGATGCTTCCTTGAGGTGGGGGCCGGTGATCACAAAAGAAGTCAGGCCGACGCCGGCTCGGGTCGACGCTTGATCGTGGTTCCAGGGGGGTCCTCGCTGCGGTGGTGTGCTGTGTCATCGGCTCCCTCTCGTTGGCCGACAGGGTGTGCGGCCGGGGCCACGACTCGCCGGGGTGTGTGCCGTGGGTGGCTGCCGACGTCAGGCGAGCTGATAGTCGCCGGCCTCGTCGAGCGCGGCGACGACCTGGGACGCTTCGAGTGGGGCCTGACTGGTGACGGTCACCGTGGAGGTGCCCCCGGCGACCAGGTCCACCTGTACGTCGGTGACGCCGCTGAGGGCTTTCAGCTCGCTGGTCACCGAGCTGGCGCAGTGACCGCAGGTCATTCCGGTCACCGCAAAGCTCTGCGTGGTCTGGTCGTTGTCGACCTGGCTCTCCTCGATGTCCGTGTCGGGTGTGGCCGTGTCGGTGCTGCCGCAGCCGCAGCCGCCACATCCGCAGCCGCCGGTCTCGGTGCTGTTGTCGAGCAGCTCGAGGCTGCGGACCGTGTCGGGGTTGTCCATCACTTCTTCTCCTCGTGCATGTGGTGGATAGGTCAGGAGTGGAGGGGGCGGGCGCGCGCCCGGCGGGCCGCCGCGCGCGGGCCGGTAGCGGCCGGCCTGGAGCCAGCGGGCGACGTCGGCCGATTTCGTCTCGGCGTTCCACAGCCCCAGGTTCTGGATGCGGGCCGGG
>JBMOMG010000087.1:0-32414 GCA_049323155.1 Actinomycetota bacterium
GGCCTCGGTCTCCTTGGCGAGCGCCTCCCGGCGCTGTACGTCGCTCACCTGCTCGGCCGCCTGCTCCCTCAGCTCGGCGGCGTGGGCGCGGTTGCGCTCCTTCTTCTTCCGGCTCGCCGCGACCGCGATCGCCGCGAGGAGCGCGACGACGGCGATCGCGATGACCACGATCCACACGATGGTCGAGGTGTCCATGGGTTCCCTCCTGTCCTCAGGCAGCCGTGGTACCCGTCACACCGTCGGCCAAACCGGCGCGTCGACCGGCGGCCGGCCGATGACTTCTCCCCGCACAGGAGGTCAGAGTGTCGACAGACGACCCTGACCAGAGGAGACCGCCATGCCGACGAGGCTCAACCCCTACCTCAGCTTCCGCGACACCGCCCGCGACGCGATGGAGTTCTACCGGACCGTCTTCGGTGGTGAGCTGACCCTCAACACCTTCGCCGAGCTCCACGCCAGCGAGGACCCGGCCGAGCAGGACAAGATCATGCACGCCATGCTCGAGGCGCCCAACGGCCTGGTGCTGATGGGTGCGGACACCCCCGACAGCATGGGCCTCACCCCGGGCGACAACGTGGCCGTGTCGTTGAGCGGGGAGGACGAGGCGGAGCTGCGTGGCTACTGGGACAAGCTGTCGGCCGACGCGGCGATCACCGTCCCCCTCGAGAAGGCGCCCTGGGGCGACCACTTCGGGATGCTGGTCGACAGGTTCGGCATCCACTGGACGGTGAACATCTCCGGCGGGCCTCAGGGGTAGCGGCCATAACTTGTTCCAGCTCACGGCGTTGAGGTAGGCGTCTGTCCCTCGACCAGGAGACCCCATGGGATTCCCACGCCGCCTCACCGCGCTGCTCGCCGTCTTCGCCCTGATGCCTGCCCTGACCGCCGTGGAGGCGGTGACGTCGCCGGAGCGGGCCGAGGCCGCGGAGTCGTTGCTCCGGCCTGCCGGCGGGGTCTACAAGGCGACGATCAGGCGCACCAACTTCGGGATCCCGCACGTGGTCGCCAAGGACTACGGCTCGCTCGGCTTCGGCCACGGCTACGCCACCGCCGAGACCTCGATCTGCTCCCTGGCCGACACGCTGCTGACCGCCCGAGGTGAGCGGTCGCGCTACCTCGGCCCGGACGGGCGCTACAACGACCAGGTCACGCTCAACGCGACGAACCGGCAGACCGACGCGCTGTTCACCGACATCCACAACCGCAAGGTCGTCGAGAAGCTGCTGCGTGACCCGAAGCGCGGACCGGGCGCCGAGGCCCGGGCGATCGTCCGCGGCTACGTGGCCGGCATCAACGAGTACCTCCGCTCCGTCGGCGGTGCCAAGGGCATTCCCGACCCGGCCTGCCGCGGCGCGAAGTGGATCCGCCCGACCGCGACGCCGCTCGACCTCTGGTACGGCGTGTACGCCGCCAACCTGCTCGCCTCGACCGGCGTGTTCGTGCCGCAGATCGTCGACGCGGCACCGCCGAGTCTCGACAACCCGAACGTCCCGGCGCTGCCGGTCGAGGCGGGCTTCGCCGACGTCCCCGAGAGGCTGCCGTCGCGCAAGGCGCTGCTCACCGCGCTCGGCAAGGACCCGGACACGCCGTTCGGGTCCAACGCCACGGCGGCGGGCTCGGCAGCGACCACGACCGGCCGGGGGATGGTGCTCGGCAACCCGCACTTCCCGTGGCGCGGGCGCTACCGGTTCGCCCAGGCGCACCTGACGATCCCGGGGGAGTACGACGTCGCCGGTGCCAGCCTGCTCGGAGCGCCGGTGATCAACATCGGCTTCAACCGCAACGTCGCCTGGAGCCACACGGTGTCCACGGCGTACCGGTTCACCCCCTACGAGTACCCGCTCGTCCCGGGCACGGGCACGACGTACCTCACGACCGAGGGCCCCAAGGAGCTCGAGCAGCGGATCGTCACGTTCAAGGCGCGCACCAAGGACGGCTCGCTGACCACGATCACCGAGGACCTCTACCGCACCGACGAGGGCTACGTCCTGCACGCCCCCGACGTGCTGATGAACTGGACGCCGGTCAGCGTCTTCGCCCTGCGCGACGCCAACGCCGAGCACCTGCGCACGATCGACACGTTCCACGAGATGGCCAAGGCGAAGAACGTCCGACAGCTGCTCGCCGCCCAGGACCGGGGCGCGGGGATGCCGTGGGTGAACACGATCGCCGCGGACCGCGCCGGCAACGTGCTCTACGCCGACCACTCGGTGGTGCCCAACGTGCCCGACGACATGGCCGAGGCCTGCATGACCCCGATCGGCCGGGCCCTGTCCACGGTCGCGGGGCTGCCGGGACTCGACGGCACCCGCGCCTCGGGCGACTGCGCGTGGCGCACCGACCCGGACGCGAGCCGGCCGGGGGTCTTCGGGCCCAAGAACCTGCCGCACACCTTCCGCAAGGACTGGGTGGTCAACGCCAACGACAGCTACTGGCTGCCCAACCCCGAGCAGCGGCTCGAGGGCTTCGCGCGGATCATCGGCTGCGAGTCGTGCGAGCGGACCCTGCGCACCCGGATGGTGTACCGCTACGTGCTGGACCGCCTTGCGGGCAAGGACAAGCTTGCTCGCAACCGGAAGGTCTCGCACCGCACGCTGAAGCTGTTCGAGCACGAGAACCGGGTCTTCGGTGCCGAGGTCGCCCGGGCCGGCGACGACCTGCAGGACGTCTGCGCGGCTGCCGGCGGGGGCGAGGCCTGTGAGGTGCTCGCGCGCTGGGACGGTCGTTCCGACATCGACAGCGTCGGCACGCACATCTTCCAGGAGTTCTGGAAGCGGGCGCAGAGCGTCACCGGGCTGTGGCAGGTCCCCTTCGACGCAGCCGACCCGGTCGGCACGCCGCGCGACCTCAACGAGGCCAACCCGTTGGTGGTGCAGGCGATGAGCGACGCGTTGGCGTTCCTCGAGGAGAAGGGCATCGCCCACGACGCGCCGTGGGGCTCGCTGCAGGTCGCCGGGGATGACGGCGCGCCGCCCATCCCGATCGGCGGCGGCGAGGGCTTCGCGGGCAACGCGAACGCCGTGTCCAGCAGGGGACCCTTGCCCGGCGCGAAGCGGGCGTACCCGGTCACCTACGGGTCGTCGCACATCCAGGCGGTGGCCTTCACCGACAGAGGCGTCGACGCCGACACGATCCTGACCTACGGGCAGTCGCTGAACCGGCGCTCGCGCAACTCTCACGACCAGACCCGGCTGTTCAGCAAGGAGAAGTGGGTGGACTTCGCGTTCACGCCGGCGCAGATCCGGCGCGACCTGGTGCGCAGCTACCGGGTCTCCGGTCGCGGCTGAACCGATGCTTCGCCGGTGGTCTCCTGCTCCCAGCGGGCCCACCGGCGAAGCAGCTCGTCGCGCAGCTCCGGGTCGCACATGACCAGGTAGACCAGCCCGCAGGTCTCCGGTCCGCCCGCGCCGGGATGGCAGAGGGAACAGGGGTCGCCGATCCGGATCGGGCAGCGGGCCTCGTCGGTGGAAGCCATCGGCATCCCCCTTCGCAGACGTCGGGCGTCGCGGTGGTTCCCCCTGCAGTCAACTCGGCGCGCGCCACGCGTGGCAGACACCACCGGCCCCCCTGGCCGCAGGGCCTTGGTCCCGAGGTCGGGGCCAGGTGGACGTGCACTCGCGGTGCTCCAGCGCGGCGAGCGCGCTCGGCGGCTCAGCGCCGTTCCGGCATCTGCACGTCGAAGTGGCCCCGGCGTCGCCGATCGGTCAGGCGGTCAGGGCGCGCTCGGCGTCCTCACGCTGGTAGCGACGCACCCGGTTGAGCTCTTCGCGCAGGTCGGGGTCCGACATCACGAGGTACACCAGGCCGCAGTCCTGAGGCCCGGTGGCGCCCGGCTGGCACAGGCTGCACGCGTCGCCGGGCCGGATCGGGCACTGGGCCTCCGGGAGGGTGCGGGTGCGGCTCATGGGCGGTCCTTCCTCGGTGCAGATGTCCACCTTGTCCAACCCCGATACCCTGACCGGTGTTCCGGGCGGAGGTCCCGACCTCACCGGGACCTTGGTCCCGAGCGGACCGGGTTGCTCCGGAGGATCCGCGCGGACGGATCGTGGGGTCTCGAGCCGGCATGGCAGGCTGAGGGCATGGAACTGCGCGTCTTCACCGAGCCCCAGCAGGGAGCCACGTACGACGACCTCCTCGCGGTCGCCCGCACCGCCGAGGACCTCGGCTACGGTGCGTTCTTCCGCTCCGACCACTACCTCGGCATGGGCACCGAGGGGCTGCCCGGACCCACCGACGCCTGGATCACGCTCGCGGGTCTCGCCCGCGACACCAGCAGCATCCGGCTCGGCACGCTGATGACCTCGGCGACCTTCCGCTACCCCGGGCCGCTGGCGATCTCGGTCGCCCAGGTGGACCAGATGAGCGGCGGGCGGGTCGAGCTCGGCATCGGCGCCGGGTGGTACGAAGCCGAGCACACCGCCTACGGCATCCCCTTCCCCGACACCCGCGAGCGCTTCGACCGGCTCGAGGAGTCGCTGGCGATCATCACCGGGCTGTGGACCACCCCGGAGGGTGAGCGGTTCGCCCACGACGGTGCGCACTACCAGCTCTCCGACTCGCCGGCGCTGCCCAAGCCGGTCCAGTCCCCGCGGCCGCCGGTGCTCATCGGCGGCAAGGGCAAGCGACGTACGCCGGCCCTGGCCGCCCGCTACGCCGACGAGTTCAACATCCCGTTCGAGAGCATCGAGGAGACCCGCGTGCTCTTCGAGCGGGTCCGTGAGGCCTGCTCGGCGGAGAGCCGTGACCCGGCGACGGTGACCTACTCCAACGCGCTCGTGCTGTGCTGCGGGAAGGACGAGGCCGAGGTGGCGCGTCGCGCCGAGGCGATCGGGCGCGACGTCGACGAGCTCCGCGAGAACGGCCTGGCCGGCACCCCCGACGAGGTCGTCGACAAGATCGGGCGCTACGCCGAGGCCGGCTCGCAGCGCGTCTACCTGCAGCTGCTCGACCTGTCCGACCTCGACCACCTCGAGCTGGTCGCCGAGAAGGTCAAGCCCCAGGTCTGACCGATCCGGGCCGTTCGTCCCCTCCGCGCCCGCCGTCGGGCACTGGGCGGCCACCTCCTCCGCGCGGTCGGATGGAGGTGGCGAGGGAGAACTACATCGAGGAGGGAAGATGGGCAAGCTCACCGGCAAGGTGGCCCTGGTCACCGGAGGGGCGCGAGGCATCGGTGCCGCGGTCACTCGGCTGTTCGCCGAGGAGGGCGCGAAGGTCGTGATCGCCGACGTGCTCACCCAGGAGGGTGAGGCACTGGCCGCGGAGGTCGGCGAGGCCGCGCGCTACGTCCACCTCGACGTCACCGACGAGACCCAGTGGCGGGAGGCGGTGGCCGTCGCGGAACGTGAGTTCGGACCGGTCGGCGTCCTGGTCAACAACGCCGGCATCGTCGACTTCGGCACGATCGAGCAGCAGGAGCCCAAGGCGTTCCAGCACGTCCTGGACGTGAACCTGGTCGGCCCGTGGCTGGGCATGCACGTCGCGGCTCCGTCGCTGCGCGAGGCCGGCGGCGGCGCGGTCGTCAACATCTCCTCGACCGCGGGCCTGATGGGCTACTCCAACCTCGGCGGTTACGTCGCCAGCAAGTGGGGCCTGCGCGGTCTCACGAAGACCGCCGCGCTGGAGATGGCCCCGGACAAGGTCCGCGTGTGCTCGGTGCACCCCGGTCCGATCCGCACGCCGATGACGTCGCAGTTCGACGACTCGATGACCGCCGCCCAGCCGATCGCCCGGTTCGGCGAACCCGAGGAGGTCGCCCGGATGGTGCTGTTCGTGGCTGCGGACGCGACGTACTCCACCGGCACGGAGTTCGTGGTCGACGGTGGCGCGACCGTGGGCTCGCTCCTCGTCGAGGGTGCGGAGTAGTCGCCTGCGGATCTCGGGGGCGACCCCAGGGCGGCCGCGGGCGACCGGGGTGCCAGGCTTGGCGACCGTGACGTCCCGCTTCGATCCCGTGGCCGACCCTCGCCCGGCCGACCAGCCCTGGCCGGCGATGACTTGGCCGGTCGACCCCGAGGCCCGGCTCGCGGTCGGCCCGGTCGAGCTCCGGCTCGTCGACCCTGCGCGTGACGGTGCCGAGCTGTTCGCCGCGCTGGACCGCGAGCAGGTGTGGACGCACATCACCAGCCGGCCCGCCGCGGTCGAGGAGTACGTCGAGCACCTCGCCCGGTCGCTGGCGCTCGGCCGGCTGCCGTGGGTGGTCCGGCTGCGCGAGCCGGTGAACGGCCTGCCGGCGGGGAGCGTCGTTGGCACGTCGTCGTACCTCGAGGTGTCCGTCGCCGACGCCCGCCTCGAGATCGGCTCGACCGCCTACGCGCCCGCCGTGTGGGGGAGCGCGGTGAACCCGTCGGCGAAGCTGGCCCTGCTCGAGCACGCCTTCGAGGAGCTCCACGCGGGGCGGGTCCAGCTGAAGACCGACGTGCGCAACACCCGGTCCCAGCAGGCGATCGCGCGCCTCGGCGCACGCTACGAGGGGACGCTCCGGCGTTACCAGCGCCGAGCGGACGGGTCGGTCCGCGACACCGTCGTGTTCTCGGTGACGGCCGAGGAGTGGCCGACGGTGAAGGCAGGGCTGCACGCTCGGCTGGCTGGATGAGCCGATGCCGTTGCTTGCGTGACGCCGGTCCCGAGATGGCCTAGCCTCGGGCGGATGGACCAGATCGTCCTTCCTGTCGCTCCCTCCCGCGAGGACCCGCCGCTCTCCGCCGACGAACGCTCGGTGCTCGAGTCGTTCCTCGACTACCACCGGGCCACGCTGCTGAGGAAGTGCGCGGGGCTCACCGGGGAGCAGCTCGTGCAGCGGTCCGCGCCGCCGTCCTCGCTGAGCCTGCTCGGCCTCGTGCGCCACCTGACCGACGTGGAGCGGCACTGGTTCCGCCGGGTGCTGCACGCCGAGGACGCGCCGGCGCAGTACTGGCGCGAGGACAACCACGACGCCGACTTCGACGACGTCGACGCTGCGGGTGCAGCCCGCGACCTGGACCGCTTCCAGGAGGAGGTCGCCACCTGCCGCCGGACCGCTGCCGGGCACGCCGACCTGGACGGCCTGAGCGTCGGGGACAGTCACGGCCGGAAGGTCTCGCTGCGCTGGATCTACGTCCACATGCTCGAGGAGTACGCCCGGCACAACGGGCACGCGGACCTGATCCGGGAGCGGGTCGACGGGGCCACCGGCGAATGAGCCCGGTGGGGCACCGAGATGTGACGTTCTCCGCATCTTCGGCATTTCGCCCATCCCGCGCACCGGCAGGTGTGAGCATCCTCCGTCGGAGGGTGTGAGGGACACACCCGGGAGAGCCGGCCATGCCGGTGAGGGAGTGTGCCGTGGACGTCGTCGACCGTGCCGTGACCGTGAAGTTCTTCAATGACCACAAGGGTTTCGGCTTCGTCGAGGCGCCGGGCGTCGACGACGTGTTCGTGCACCGCTCGGCCCTTCCGGGCACCGGGTACCGGACGCTGGTGGCCGGCGAGCCGCTGCTCGTCGACATCGGCCGGGGTGAGCGCGGTCCGCAGGTGATGGCGGTGCGGCGGCCCCCGGAGCGTCGCTCGGGAACCGTCTCGTCCTTCGAGTTCGGCCGGGGCTTCGGCCGGATCCGCGGTGAGGACGGCACCGAGGTCTTCGTGCACTACAGCAACATCCTCACCGACGGCGGCAAGGCGGAGCTGACCGCCGGGGAACCGGTGGAGTACACGCTCAGCGAGACCGAGCGGGGCCTGCAGGCGCTGCTGGTCAAGCGGATCGACGCCCGGCCGCCGTACGACCGGTTCGGGTACGTGCCCGAGGAGAGCTACCACCGGCTGGCGGCCCTCGCGGAGCCCGAGGACTGGACGCTGCAGGACGACCTGACCCCCGGCCCCGAGCCGCGCCGGCTCTCGCTGCTGGAGAACTACCTGCGCTACACCTTCGCCCGGCTGACCGAGCAGGACCGGGTCGCCTACGGCCTCCAGCCCTCGGGGCAGCGGGTGGCGGCGTTCAACACCGGCCTGGTCACGCCGAACCAGGAGGAGATCTACGGCTTCTACTGTGCCGCGGAGGGCGCCGAGGACGGCCGCGAGTGGCGCTTCGTCGACTGGACCAAGGCCAGCGACAACCGGCTGTCGGGCGCCTTCGCGGAGCGCCCCCAGCTGGCCGGGTACTGGGACGACCCCGCGGTGCTGTTCTACGACGTCCGGCGCCCGCTGATCCTGGACTGGGACCACTTCGTGGCCGACAACCTGCACCGCTACCCCGACATCTTCCGCGACCAGCCGGCGCTGGCGCGGGCGGCGACGATGGCCGCCGTGGAGGTCGCCAAGCAGCGGGTCGCTCGCAACTACAAGACGGCGGTGCCGCAGTACCACCGCGGCGAGGTGCAGCTGCTGCTGCCGCTGAGCCTCGACGGCTCCGGCCAGGCCCAGCTCGCCCTGGTGGTGCGCCGCGCGGGGCACGAGTACGTCGGGGAGACGGTGCTCCCGCTCGCCGTGGCGATCAAGAACGCGCGGCTGCTCTCCCGGCCCGACCGGGACTGGCTGCAGGCCTGACCTCCGCCGGTCGCATCCTGTCGGCGCGGGCTGCCATACTCGGCCGGGTCCGACGCCGAGGCGAGGGGGATGCCGATGCCGCGAGCTGTGACCCGCACCGCGTTGCTGCTGGTGCTGGCCCTGCTCAGCAGCGCCTGCGGCCTGTTCGAGAGCGATGATCCGACCGACGACGCGGAGGCGTTCGCCAGGGCGCTGTCGCGCGGGGACCTGACCGCCGTACCCGTGGTGGAGGGGAGCGGGCAGCAGGCGCAGACGTGGTGGGAGACGGTCCGCGAGGGCATGGACGTGTCGGAGCTGCGGGTGCAGGTGGAGTCGGTCGAGGAGACCGAGGACCGGGCGACCGCGCGGCTGGCCCACACCTGGGTGCTCGACGCCGACGGCACGTCGTGGTCCTACGACACCAGCGTCGACCTGGTCCGCCGCGACGACACCTGGGCGGTCGAGCTCCAGCCGTCGGCCGTCGCTCCCGACCTGGCGGAGGGGGAGCGGCTCCGGGTCACCTCGATCGCCGCCGAGCGCGCCGACATCCTCGGCGCCGGTGGCCGCGCCCTGGTGACCGACCGTCCCGTGGTCCGGTTCGGCGTCGACAAGACCCTCGTGCCGCCGGCACGGCAGGCTGCGTCCGCGCGCGCCCTCGGGAAGCTGCTCGACGTCGACGCCGACGACCTCGTGCAGCGGGTCGAGGCGTCAGGGGAGCGGGCCTTCGTCGAGGCCCTCGTGCTGCGTCAGGAGGATGTCACCGCTCGGATCGGCAGTGGCTACAAGGCGATCGAGGGCGCCCGGGGGATCCCCGACGAGATGCCGCTGGCCCCGACCCGGGAGTTCGCCCGGCCGATCCTCGGCACCGTCGGTCCGGTCACCGCGGAGATGGTCGAGGAGTCCGGTGGCGACTACGCCGCCGGGGACGTCGCCGGACTGAGCGGGCTCCAGCAGCGGTACGACGAACGCCTTCGCGGGACGCCCGGAGTCAAGGTCGAGGCGGTCACGGACGAGTCCGAGGCCCGGGTGCTGTTCGAGGAGGCGGCGACCCCGGGCAAGCCGCTGCGCACCACCCTCGACGTGGACGCCCAGGCGGCCGCGGAGCGGATCCTGGCGAAGGTCGGGCCGGCGAGCGCCGTCGTCGCGCTGCGTCCGTCGACGGGAGACCTCGTGGCAGCGGCCAGCGGCCCGGGCGCGGAGGGCTACTCTACGGCGACGCTCGGGCAGTACCCCCCGGGCTCCACGTTCAAGGTGGTGAGCGCGCTGGCGCTGCTCCGCGCCGGCACCTCGCCCGGCGACCCGGTGCCCTGCACGAGGACGACCACCGTCGACGGCAAGCAGTTCAAGAACTACTCCGACTACCCCGCGTCCTCGCTCGGCAAGGTCCCGCTGCGCGAGGCGTTCGCCCAGTCGTGCAACACCGCCTTCGTGTCCCAGCACGCTCGGATCGAGCCCGCCCGGCTTCGCGAGGCGGCCGCGGCGCTCGGGCTGGGTCAGGACGCCGACCTCGGCTTCCCGGTGTACCTCGGGCAGGTCCCGGCCGACGGCTCGACGACCGAGCATGCCGCCGCCCTGATCGGACAGGGCCGCGTGCTCGCCTCGCCCATCGCGATGGCGTCCGTGGCGGGCTCGGTCGCGGCGGGGCGGACCGTCGTACCCCGTCTGGTCGTCGGCGAGGAGGCGACCGCAGCGCCGGAGCAGCCGCTGACCGAGCAGGAGGCCCGGACCCTGCAGCAGCTGATGGCCGCCGTGGTCACCGACGGCAGCGGCTCGGTGCTGGCCGACCTGCCCGGTCCCCAGGTGCTCGCCAAGACCGGCACCGCCGAGTTCGGCGAGGCCGAGCCGCCTCAGACGCACGCCTGGATGATCGCGGCGCAGGGGGACCTCGCGGTCGCGGTGTTCGTCGAGGTCGGCGAGTCCGGCTCGCGGACCGCCGGTCCGCTGCTGGAGGAGTTCCTGGCCACGGTCGACTGAGGGTGCCCTCAGGTCGGCCCCGATAGGGTGGGACAAACCCTCAAACCGGCCAGTTCGCCCTTCCCACCCGACCCGGAGGTGTCGTGAGCGTCGACGACCTGTACGTCGTGCTCATCGCCGGCACCCTGGTCGTCCTGGCAGCCTCCGTCGCCGCCCGGTTCTCCGCGCGCCTCGGGCTGCCCACCCTGCTGCTGTACCTCGGGATCGGCCTGGCCCTGGGGGAGTCGGGTCTCGGCCTGCAGTTCGAGGACGCCGACCTGACCATGGTGCTGAGCAGCGTCGCGCTCGCGATCATCCTGGCCGAAGGTGGTCTGACCACGCCGTGGCGAGCCACGAGGCCGGTGCTGCCGCAGGCGGCGCTGCTGGCGAGCGTCGGCGTGTTGGTCAGTGTCGTGGTCACCGCGGGGATCGCGCACCTGACCCTGGGCGTGGAGCCGCGCACCGCCCTGCTCATGGGCGCGGCGGTGTCGTCGACCGACGCGGCCGCAGTGTTCGCCGTGCTCCGGCGCCTCCCGGTGCCGATCCCACGCCCCCTGCGAGCCAAGCTCGAGGCCGAGTCAGGGTTCAACGACCCGCCGGTGATCATCCTGGTCACGATCGTCGCCTCCGACGCCTGGGAGAACGCCGGGCTGCTCGAGGGCGCCGGGATGATGCTCCAGCAGTTCGTCATCGCAGGCGTGGTGGGTCTGGCCGTGGCCTGGGTCGGCGCCGCGATGCTGGCCCGGGTGGCTCTGCCCGCGTCGGGGCTCTATCCGCTGGCGACGCTGGCGATCGCACTGCTGGCCTTCGCGCTGGCCGGGATGGCGGGCGGCTCCGGCTTCCTGGCCGTCTACATCGCCGGCCTGTGGCTGGGCAACGCCGCGCTTCCGCACCGTGGTGTGACGTTGGGCTTCGCCGAGGGGATGGCCTGGCTGTCGCAGATCGGCCTGTTCGTGCTGCTGGGCCTGCTGGCCAGCCCCAGCCGTCTTCCCGATGCCCTGCTCCCGGCCCTGGCCGTGGGTGGTGGCCTGCTGCTCGTGGCGCGACCGCTCTCGGTCGTCGTGTGCTCGGTGCCCTTCCGCGTGCCGTGGCGCGAGCAGGCGTTCATGTCCTGGGCCGGCCTGCGCGGGGCGGTGCCGATCGTGCTCGCCACGATCCCGCTCAGCGCCGGGCTGCCCGGTGCGACGAAGATCTTCGACGTGGTGTTCCTGCTCGTGGTCGTGTTCACCCTGGTGCAGGCGCCGATGCTGCCGTGGTTGGCGAGCAGGCTCGGGATCACCCAACCGCTCGACCCTCGAGGGGTGCACATCGAGTCCTCGCCGCTGGAGGACGTGGGCGGGACGCTGCTCCAGTTCGGTGTCCCGCTGAGGTCCCGCCTGGCCAACGTCACGATCGACGAGCTCCGCCTGCCCGAGGGTGCGGCGGTGACCCTGATCCTCCGGGAGGGCACCACGATGGTGCCCGACCCGAACACCACGATCGCCGCCGGCGACCACCTGCTCGTGGTGAGCACCGCCGAGGTCCAGGCGGCGGTCGAGCAGCGGCTGCGCAAGGTGAGCCAGGGTGGCCGGCTGGCCTCGTGGCACGACCCGGACTGACGCGGGCCCAGTCGCCCGACGGAGCGGACCCGGCGCCGGTCACTCCACGGGGTGGACGCCGCGGGCGCGGACCACGGCCACGGGACAGTGGGCGTGCTCGACGAGCGCCGTGCTCACCGACCGCAGCAGCAGGGCCCGGGGGCCCCTGAGCTCACGGGTGCCGACCACCACGAGCTTGGCGGTTTCCGACGCCTCGATCAGCGCCTCGGCCGGGTCGGTGGACCGGTGCACGTCGCGGTGCTCGACGTCCGGGAACTCCTGCGGCAGACCCGCGATCGTCTCGGCGATCGAGAGCTCCTCCTCTGCGGTGACGCCGCGTTCCTCCGCCTCTGTCAGCAGCCCGAGCACCGACGACCCGCGGGAGAGCCGCTCCCACGAGCCGTGCACGATGACCAGCGGCAGACCGGTCAACGAGGCGTACTCGAACGCGAACCTGGCTGCCTCCCGCGACTCCGCGCCGCCGTCGAGACCGAGCACGACGTGCTCGATCAGGGTTCCCGGTGTCCGGTGGCTCGGCGGGCGTACGACGACCAGGGGGCACGTCGCGTGCCGGGTCACCCCGAGACTGACCGAGCCGAACAGCCGCTTGAACGCCTCGGAGCGACGTGAGCCGACGACGAGCAGAGCGGCGTGACGGCCCTCCTCGAACAGGATGCTGGTGGGCTCGCCGATGTCGACGACGCCGCTCGCCTCCAGACCCGGATGGTTCTTCTGCGCACGCTCGACCGCTGCGTCGACGATCATCTGGCCTGCCTCGAGCGCGACCCGCTCCGCTTGCAGGAGGTCCTGAGCGTTCGGTCGCACGCCCACGAAGCCGGTGCCGTGCACGGCGAGCAGACGACGGTTCGTGGAGGCGGCATAGTCGGCCGCCCAGTCCACCGCTCGATCACTGTCCGGCGACCCGCTCACGCCGACGACGACCGGGCCCAGCGCTGCAGACGTACCCATGGCATCAGGCTCACCGACGAGCCGGGGCCTGTCTAGAGGCGCCGGACTCGCCCGACTGGGGACCTTCGGCCCCGGCAGTGGTGCAGCAACCGGGGAGTTTTACAAAAAGTCAAGTCTTGTCAATCAGGAATACAGGCTCTACCTTTCTGTAAACCCCGACGGCAGGAGCAATCCCATGGCGAGCGTGATCGACGGCACCGGGACGATTCCCGACGGATCGACCGAGACCTGGAAGGACAAGAAGCGGTACCTGTGGCTGATCGGTCTCGTGGTGCCCTCGCTGGCGTTCGCGGCGATCGGGCTGCATGCCGTGACCGGGTGGAGCGCGTGGTTCTGGCTCGGCCCGATCGTCGTGCTCGTCGTCGTACCCGTGCTCGACCTGGTGGCCGGGCTGGACCGCTCCAACCCCCCGGACGACGTGATCGAGGCGCTGGAGAACGACAAGTACTACCGGTGGATCACCTACCTGTTCCTGCCCATCCAGTACGCCGGGTTCCTCTTCGCGTTCTGGATGATCGGCACCGGCGATCTCTCGGTGGCCGACAAGATCGGTCTCGCCGCGACCATCGGCACCATCGGCGGCATCGGCATCAACACTGCCCATGAGCTGGGGCACAAGAAGGAGAGCCACGAGCGGTGGCTGTCCAAGATCGCGCTGGCGCAGAGCTTCTACGGCCACTTCTACATCGAGCACAACCGTGGTCACCACGTCCGCGTCGCGACGCCCGAGGACCCGGCGAGCAGCCGGGTCGGCGAGAGCTTCTACGCGTTCTGGCCCCGCACGGTGTCCGGCTCACTGAAGAGCGCGTGGGGCCTGGAGAAGCGTCGCTACGCCCGTCGCAACCAGCACCCGTTCCGGCTCGGCAACGACGTCCTCAACGCCTGGCTGATGTCGGCGGTGCTCTGGACCGCGATGGTCGCCTGGCTCGGTGTCGGCATCCTTCCGTTCCTGGTCCTCCAGGCGGTCGTGGGCTTCTCGCTTCTGGAGATCGTCAACTACATGGAGCACTACGGGATGCTGCGCCAGAAGGTCGGCACGCCCGGGCGGATGCGCTACGAGCGGGTCGATCCCAGCCACAGCTGGAACTCCAACAACATCGCGACCAACGTGCTGCTCTACCACCTGCAGCGTCACAGCGACCACCACGCCAACCCGACCCGGCGCTACCAGACCCTCCGCGACTTCGAGGAGTCCCCGGTGCTGCCGACCGGCTACGCCGGGATGATCATCCTCGCGCTGTTCCCGCCGCTGTGGCGCCGCGTGATGGACGCCCGCGTGCTGGCCCACTTCGACGGGGACATCACCCGCGCGAACATCCACCCGCGCAAGCGGGACGAGGTGCTGGCCCGCTACGGCACGAGCTCCCGCGCGGGCGGCCGGCGTGAGCAGCTGAGCGAGGTGACCGCCGAGGACGCCCGGAGCGCTGCGCACGACATCGTCGGCGGCGAGTGCCCGGGCTGTGAGTACGTCTACGACGAGGCGGTCGGCGACGACCGCGAGGGCTTCCCGCCGGGCACCCCGTGGGCCTCGATCCCCGACGACTGGTGCTGCCCCGACTGCGGCGTCCGGGAGAAGGTCGACTTCGCCCCGCTGACCCGGCAGGCGACCCGATGAGGATCCACGCGGACCTGGCCACCTGCGAGGGCCTCGGCATGTGCGAGGCGATGGCCCCGGACTTCTTCGAGGTCGGCCGCGACGGCACGGTGCGGGTGCTCGAGGAGAGCCCTGCGGAGGAGCACCGCGCCGACCTGGCTGCGGCTGTCGACTCCTGCCCGGTGCTGGCGCTGAGCCTGCAGGGCTGAGCCGTGGAGCGACTCGTGGTGGTGGGCGCCTCTCTCGCGGGGCTTCGCGCGGTGGAGGCGGCCCGCCGCCTCGGCTACGCCGGTCGGATCGCCCTGGTCGGTGCCGAGGCACGCCCGCCCTACGACCGGCCTCCGTTGTCGAAGAGCTTCCTGGCCCCGGACGGTCCCACCGATGTCGCGCCGCTGCGGAGCGAGCACGAGCTGGCCGAGCTCGGCGTCGAGCTGCTGCTCGGTGAGCCGGCCGAGGCGCTCGACACCGTGGACCGCGCCGTGCTCGTCGGTGGCCGGGCCGTCCGGTACGACGGTCTGGTGATCGCGACCGGAGCGGCACCCCGCGCGTTCCCCGGACTCGGCCAGCTCGCCGGCGTCCACGCGCTCCGCACGCGCGACGACGCCGTCGCGGTCCGCCAGGCCCTCGATGCCGGGGCCCGGACCGTCGTGGTGGGCGCGGGGTTCATCGGCTCCGAGGTCGCCTCGGCCGCCCGCGCACGGGGTCTCCCGGTCACGGTGGTCGACGCGATGGCCCTCCCGCTGACCCGGTCGGTCGGCAGCGAGGTCGGCACGGTCTGCGCCGACCTGCACCGTGCGGCGGGCACCGACCTGCGGCTCGGGACCGGCGTCGCCGGCGTCGAGTCTGTCGAGGGGCGGGTGACCGGGGTGAGGCTCGACTCGGGTGAGCTGATCGCGGCCGAGCTGGTCGTGGTGGGCGTCGGCGTGGCACCCGCGACCGGCTGGCTCGAGGGCAGCGGGCTCTCCTTGCACGCGCGAGACCGGGGCGTGCTGTGCGACGCCACGCTGTGGACGGGCGTGCCGGGCGTCTATGCGGCCGGCGATGTCGCCCACGTCGTGAACCCGCTGTTCGACGGTGACCTGATGCGCCCGGAGCACTGGACGAACGCGGCCGAGCAGGGTGCTGCCGCGGTGAAGCACCTGCTGGATCCCGCCGGTGCGCGGCCACTGGCGAGCGTGCCGTACTTCTGGTCGGACTGGTACTCCCGCCGGGTCCAGTTCGTCGGCACACCCCAGGCCGACGAGGTGCTCGTGGCACGTCCCGCCGAGGACGGCTTCGTGGCGCTCTACCGTCGCGCGGACCGGGTCGTCGGCGCGCTCACCGTGGACCGTCCGAGCGACATCATGAAGCTCCGCCGCCGGATCGCCGAGCGGGGGAGCTGGGTCGAGGCGGTCACCTTCGTCCAGGACGATCTGGCCGCCGTGCCGGCGTAGCGGGCTGCCAGACCCGGAGCCGGAGACTCTTCGTCGGTCTCCCCTCGCACCTCCCGTCGTTACACTCTGGCCGGGGCGAGTGAGGGAGTCGGGGTGGGCGCAGGAGACGTGCGGTTGCGCGCGCGGCTGGAGCCGCACGCGGCCTCCGCCGCGCACGCCCGCCGGCTGGTCCGGAAGGCACTCGTGGACGGCGAGCGCGAGGAGCTCCTCGACGCCGCCGAACTGGCTGTCAGCGAGCTGGTCACGAACGCCGTCGTCCACACCGGCCGACCCGTCGATGTGACCGTCGTGCTGCTGCCGGCCGGTCTGCGCGTCGAGGTCGCCGACGAGAGCAGCCACCTTCCCGCTCCGCGGGCGTACGGCCCGACAGCCGGCACCGGTCGGGGCCTGCTCATGGTGCAGCAGCTGGTGCATGCGTGGGGCGTCGATCGTCGGTCCGACGGGGTGCCGGGCAAGGTCGTCTGGTGCGAGCTCGGCCACGAGGACGTGGGTGAGCGGTCCGACCGAGCAGTGGAGCACCCCGCCGGGCGCTACGTCGAGGTGCATCTGCTCGGCGTGCCGCTGCTCCTCCATGCCGCCTGGCAGCAGCACGTCGAGGCCCTGCTGAGGGAGCACCTGCTGGCCGACCTCGACCGCGGCGGCGACGCCGCGATCCGGACCCACGCGGCGGCGAGTGACGCGTTGGCACTCCTCGCCGAGCACCTGCCCGGCCCGGAGCTGGGCGAGCGGACCGAGGACATGTTGGCCGTTGCGGACGACCCGGACGCTGCGTCGGCGGACCTCGTCGTCCCTGTGCCGCTCGCCTCCGTTCCCCACTTCGCCGCCCTCGACCAAGCGCTCGACGACGCGCTGGCAGCGGCGGTCGAGGGCAGGTTCCTCACCCCTCGCACCCAGCCGGAGCTTCAGGTCTTCCGCCGGTGGGTGTGTCGTCAGGTCGAGCAACAGGCCCGCGGGCAGGAGCCGGAGCCACGGATCGTCGACGACGGACTGGTCGCACCCGCCCCATACCGCTGGGACGAGGACCCGGTGACGGAGGCGGAGGCGCCCGTGCTCGCGTGCGACGACGGCAACACGATCGTCGCCGTCAGCCGCGCCGCGGCGGCGCTCCTGGGCTACGACGACCCGACACAGCTGGTCGGCAGGCGGCTGGTGAGCATCATCCCCGACCGCTATCGGCAGGCCCACCTGGCCGGGTTCACGCTCCACCTCTACACAGGGCGACGCGCCCTGCTCGACCATTCGGCGCGCGTGCCCCTGCAGACACGCGACGGAGCTGAAGTGCCCGTGGAGCTCGCCGTGCGGGCCGTCTCCCTCCCCGACGAGCGCACGGTCTATGTCGCCTCCCTGCAGGCGCATCACGGCGGCACCGCCCGGTAGCGGATGCCCGCCGGCACGAGCCCGCCGGGGGACTGAAGACCCTCCGGAGCGGTCCGGTACGCCCTGTCCCGCGCACCTCCGTCTGCGCAGACTGGTGTCGAGGGGGCGAGGACCGTGGCTGCCCGGACCGGTATCCGAGGAGTGGGTGTCGCCCTGCTGTTAGTGGTCGCGCTTGCTTCCTGCGGCACCTCGGTCTCCCCGACCACCCCTGCTGGCGCGCCCGCCGGGGAGTTGGTGTGCGCGTCCTGCGCTCGGGCATCGGGCGTCGGGCCGCTGCACCTGCCGCGACGCACCGCGGCGGTTCACGTCGTCCTCGCCGGCGACGTCCTGCTGCACAACGGCTTGTGGGCCACCGCGGCCAACGACGCCCGGAAGGACGGCAGGCCGGCGGGCGTGCTCGACTTCGGGCCTCTGTTCGGCCCGGTCCACCGGCTCGTCGCCGGCGCCGACCTTGCGGTGTGCCATCTCGAGACGCCGCTCGCGCCGCCTGGCGGACCGTTCAGCGGCTACCCGTTGTTCGCGGTGCCACCGCGGATCGCCGGTGGTCTGCGACAGGCCGGCTTCGACGTCTGCACGACGGCCTCCAACCACAGCCTCGACCAGGGACAGTCCGGCGTCCGTCGTACTCTGCGGGCCCTCGACCGGCAGGGGATCGCGCACACCGGCACGGCACGCACGCCCACCGAGCAGCGACGCCCGGAGCTGGTGGAGGTGCAGGGGATCCTGGTGGCGGTCCTGAGCTACACCTACGGCACCAACGGTCTCGTGGCCACACCGGGCACGGAGTGGTCGGTGAACCTGGCCGATCCGGCGCGGATCCGTGCCGATGCCCGGCGGGCGAAGGAGCGGGGAGCCGACGTGGTGCTGGTCGCCCTGCACTGGGGCAACGAGTACCGACACGAGCCGAGCGCGGCTCAGCTGGAGCTCGCACGCGCGGTGACGCGATCCCGCCACGTCGACCTGGTCTACGGCCACCACGCGCACGTGGTGCAGCCGGTGCGCCGGATCAACGGCACGTGGGTGATCTTCGGGCTCGGCAACCTCGTCGCCCAGCAGGACCCGGCGATCGTCGGCGTCTACGAGGGGATCGTCGCGCAGGTCGACCTGGTCCGCCGACCGTCGGGCCGGGTGGCGGCGAGGTACGTCGGTTACCGGCCGACGTACATCTCGCGGTTCTCCAGCAGCGATCCGGCGACGCGCGTGATCGACATCGAGCGCGCGCTGCGTCGAGGCACCTTCCCGGCGCTGCGGGGCGAGCTGGTCGCCGCGCGCGACCGGATCGCAGCGATCATGCAGTGAGGTAGACCCGGGCCTCCCAGGGCTCGAGCGTGGCGCCGTCCGAGGCGGGGACGTTGCCGAGCAGGAGCGTGGCCTCGCGCCAGCGGTCGGCGAACCGCGCGGGCACCTCGGTGGGAGCGCCGGAGAAGTTCGCGACCACCAGCAGCTCCTCGTGCGCCAAGGTCCGGGTGAACGCGAACAGCCGGTCGTGGTCGTCGAGGTGGAGGGTGAAGTCGCCGTGCACCACCACGGGATGCTCGTGGCGCAGCCGGATCAGGGCGCGGTAGTGCTCGAACACCGACTCCGGGTCGCCGACCTGTGCGGCGGCGTTGATCTCCTTGTGGTTCGGGTTCACCGCCAGCCACGGTTCGCCGGTGGTGAAGCCGGCGTTGGGGGAGTCGTCCCACTGCATCGGCGTGCGGGCGTTGTCGCGGCCCATCGCCCGCAGCGACGACAGCACCTCCTCCGGGTCCGCCCCGGCGCCCACCGCCTCGCGGTAGTGGTTGACCGCCTCGATGTCCTCGAAGTCCTCGATCCGCTCGAAGGGATGGTTCGTCATCCCGAGCTCCTCGCCCTGGTAGACGTACGGCGTCCCCCGCTGCATGTGCAGCACGGTGGCCAGGAGCTTCGCCGAGCGCTCCCGATGCTCCCCGTCATCACCGAACCGCGACACCACCCGCGGCTGGTCGTGGTTGTCCCAGTAGAGGGAGTTCCAGCCGACGTCGGCGAGACCCTCCTGCCAGTCGGCGAGGTTGCGTCGCAGGCGGCGTACGTCGAAGGGCAGCACGTCCCACTTCGTGGTGCCCCGGTCGACGTCCATGTGCTCGAACTGGAAGACCATGTCGACCTCGGGGTGCGCCGGGTCGGTGTACCTGCGGGCCTCCGCGATCGTGACCCCGGGCGTCTCGCCGACCAGCAGCAGCGGACGGTCGACGCCACGGAACACCTCCCGGTGCATCTCCTGGAGGAACTCGTGCACCCGCGGGCCGTCGGTCGTCGCGAAGCCGTGCGGTGCCCAGGGTCTGCCCGGCGTCGTCGGCCCGTCCGGGAGGCTGGTGTCCTTGGAGATCAGGTTGATCACGTCCATGCGGAAGCCGTCGACCCCCCGGGCGACCCACCAGCGCATCATGTCGTAGATCGCGTGGCGGACCTGGGGGTTCTCCCAGTTCAGGTCCGGCTGCTTCTTGGAGAACAGGTGCAGGTAGTACTCGCCGCTGGCCTCGTCGTACTCCCAGGCGGGACCGGAGAAGAACGAGCCCCAGTTGTTCGGCTCCGCGCCCGGCTCACCCGGCACGGCACCCTCGCGCGGCGGCCGCCACCAGTACCAGTCCCGCTTCGGGCTGTCCGGCCCCGACCGCGACTCGACGAACCACGGGTGCTCGTCCGACGTGTGGTTGACGACGAGGTCCATGACGAGCTTGATGCCGCGGTCGTGCAACGCTGCGGTCAGCTCGTCGAGGTCCTCGATCGTGCCGAACAGCGGGTCGACGTCCTGGTAGTCGCTGATGTCGTAGCCGTTGTCGTCCATCGGCGAGCGGTAGATCGGCGAGAGCCACACCACGTCCACACCCAGTCGCGCGAGATGGTCGACGTGCTGGAGGACGCCCCGCAGGTCACCGACCCCGTCCCCGTCCGAGTCCGCGAAGCTGCGCGGGTAGATCTGGTACACGACCGCTGACTGCCACCACTGAGGTTCCACGACGTCCAGGTTGCCCGATTCCCGTCGCGGCTATGCCGGCAGGGGGCTCAGGCGGTCGCCGTGCCAGGCGCGGCCAGGGCCTCCATCTCGGCGCGGTAGGACCCCGACCGGGCGGCCGAGTTGAGCCGCGCCCGATGCAGCAGCGCCGCCTGCGCCGCCGCACGGTTGCTCTCCTCGCCGGCCCAGGCGCGCAGCACCGGTGCCTGCAGCGCGCGGCCGAACGAGAAGCTGAGCTGCCACGGTTGCGGGCCGTGCTGGTTGAGCGCGTTCAGTCGCGCGGTCGCGTCCTCGTCGGACATTCCGCCGGAGAGGAAGACGATCCCGGGTACGGCGGCCGGCACGGCCTCGCGAAGGACCCTGATCGTCGCTGCGGCGATCTCGTCGTGGGCCTGCTGTGTCGGGCAGTCCTTGCCGGGGAGGACCATGTTCGGCTTCAACAGGGTCGCCTCGAGCACCACCCGGTGCCGGGCGAGCTGGTCGTAGACGGTCCGCAAGGCGGCCACCGTGACCTCACCGCACCGCTCGAGGGTGTGGTCGCCGTCCATGAGCACCTCGGGCTCGACGATCGGAACCAGGCCGGCCTCCTGGGTGAGGGCGGCGTAGCGCGCCAGCGCGTGGGCGTTCGACTCGAGACAGGTGGTGGTCGGTCGTCCGTCACCGATGCGGATCACCGCGCGCCACTTGGCGAAACGAGCACCGAGCGCGGCGTACTCCTGGAGCCGCACGCGCAGGCCGTCGAGCCCCTCGGTCACGACCTCGTCGGGGAAGCCGGCCAGCGGCTTGGTCCCGCCGTCGACCTTGATGCCGGGGATGATGCCCTGCCGGGTGAGCAGCTCCGGCAGGGGAATGCCGTCGGCGGCACGCTGGCGGATCGTCTCGTCGAAGAGGATCACGCCGCTGATGGACTCCCCGAGCCGCTTGGTGCTGAACAGGATCTCGCGGTAGGCCCGGCGGCGCTCCTCGGTCGAGTCGAGCCCGATGCCCGCCAGGCGTTTCGCCATCGTCGGGTTGCTCTCGTCCGCGGCGAGGATGCCCTTGCCCGGTGCCACCATCGCCTGTGCTGTCTGGGTCATGAGGTCGAGCTGCACGACCGCCACCTTCTCTCTGCGCGGCAGGTGTAGTGTCCAGTACAAGCCGGCAGGGGGCGCGGGACCAGAGCCGAACGGCCCGAGGGGATCTAGCGTCGTTCGGGCCGCAGCCACTGACCGAGCTCGGCGTCGGTGAGCAGCTCGCGAGCCTCGGTCTCACGCTCGTCGGGCACGAGGATCCTGACCTGGATCGCGGTGATCGAGCCCTCGAGGACGCTCATGTTGCGGTCGGCGACCTGGTAGGGGAGGCCTGCTCCGGCCAGGAGACCCTCGATCACGGAGATGATCCCGGGGTCGTTGGTGCGGACCAGCTCCGCCATGTCGCATCCTCCGTTCGGTCGCCGACGTGATCAGCGTAGTGTCTCGATCGCTCACTCATTCCATGGAAACATGTATTGTTTCCTGGTCGTCGAAAGAGGTGGGGCAGATGAGCGCGGTCGGTGCGGGCAGAGACCGGCCTCCGGTCCGGCTGGGGCTGCGGGCCAACGCCGCCCAGTTCACGATCCTGGTGGCGATCAACGCGCTGGTCGGTGGCATGGTCGGCCAGCAGCAGACGGTGCTGCCGCTGCTCGCCGAGGACGAGTTCGGGCTGACCGGCTACACCTTCATGTTCACCTACGTCGTCGCCTTCGGCATCACCAAGGCGGCGGCGAACTACTTCGCCGGGACCTGGTCGGACCGCTACGGCCGCAAGCCGGTGCTGGTCGCCGGATGGCTGTTCGCGATCCCGGTGCCGCTGATGCTGATCTGGGCGCCGAGCTGGGGCTGGGTGGTGGCGGCCAACGTGCTGCTGGGCATCAACCAGGGCCTGACCTGGTCGACCACGGTGATCATGAAGATCGACCTGGTCGGCCCGAAGCAGCGCGGCCTAGCGATGGGGCTGAACGAGGCCGCCGGCTACGGCGCGGTCGCGCTCACCTCGATGGCAGCCGGCTACCTGGCCGCTGAGTACGGTCTGCGGCCGGCGCCGTTCCTGCTCGGTCTGAGCTACACCGCTCTCGCTCTGGGACTCTCCACGCTCGCGGTCCGGGAGACCCACCACCATGCGAAGGTCGAGGCAGCCGGCCACGTGGCGCGCGCCGACGGTCGGCACGACCATCTGCACGGTGAGCTGAGCAACCGGGAGGTGTTCCTGCAGGCCAGCATCAGGGAACCGGCGCTGTCCTCGGCCAGCCAGGCGGGCCTGGTGAACAACCTGAACTTCGGCCTGTCGTGGGGGCTCTTCCCCCTGCTGTTCGCGAGCTCAGGGCTGGCGGTGGGCCAGATCGGAGTGCTCTTCGCGCTCTACCCCGGCGTGTGGGGGATCGGCCAGCTCTTCACCGGCGCCCTCTCGGACCGATGGGGCCGCAAGCACCTGATCACCCTCGGCATGTTCACCCAGGCCACCGCGCTCGCCGTGGTCGCCTCGGCCGACTCGTTCGGGCTCTGGGCCGTCGGCACCGCGCTGCTCGGCGCCGGGACCGCGATGGTCTACCCGACCCTGCTCGCCGCGATCGGGGACGTGGCGCACCCCGCGTGGCGAGGTCGGGCTGTCGGTGTCTACCGGGTGTGGCGGGACCTCGGGTACGCCGTCGGTGCGCTGATGGGCGGTGTGGTGGCCGACCTGTGGAGTCTGCGCACCGCAGTATGGGTGGCAGCGGCCGTCAGCGTCGTCTCGGCGCTCGTCGTGGCGTTCCGGATGTACGAGACCCACCATCGGCCCGCCGGCACCGTTCCCGAAGGAGCAGAGCATGAGTGACCGATCCAGCAAGGAGGCGTTGTTCGCCGAGTTCGCCGCGGTCGGCAAGGTCCTCGGCAACCCCAAGCGGCTCGAGCTCCTCGACCTGCTCGCCCAGGGCGCGCGCAGTGTCGAGGACCTCGCCGCGTCCGCCGCGGTCGGGATGAGCACCTGCTCCGCGCACCTGCAGACGCTGCGTGAGGCCGGGCTGGTCGAGACCCGCCGTGAGGGCAAGCGCGTCTACTACTCCCTGGCCGGCGAGGACGTCGCCGGGCTGTGGGAGCACCTGCGACGGGTCGCGCAGGCACATCGTCCGCACACCGAGCTCGCCCGGCGCGCCTACCTCGGTCCCGAGGACACCGAGGCGGTGGACAGCGAGGAGCTGCTCCGCCGCATCGACACCGGGGAGGCCGTCGTACTCGATGTCCGTCCGGAGCCCGAGTACGCCGGCGGGCACCTCCCCGGAGCGCTCCACATCCCGCTCGAGGAGCTCCCCGACCGGCTCGCGGAGCTACCGCGGGACCGGGAGATCGTCGCCTACTGTCGCGGGCAGTACTGCGTCCTGGCCCACGACGCGGTTCGGCTGCTCAACGCCCACGGCCTGAACGCGCGACGGGCCACCGACGGCGTCCTCGAGTGGCGCCTGGCCGGACTGCCTGTCGAGACCGGCGCCGCCTGAGCCCCGGAAGACACGGAGAGGACGAACAAGATGTCGCACGCCCAGCTGCCGCCGTGGCGCTCGGTGCTCGTGGTCGTGGCACACCCTGACGACGAGTCGTTCGCGCTCGGCGCGCTCCTGGCCGCGTTCGCCGAGGCGGGCGCTCGGGTGTCGGTCCTCTGCCTGACCCGGGGAGAGGCCTCCACGCTGCACGGCGTCGAGGGAGACCTCACCGAGCTCCGGGCCGACGAGCTCGCCGCGGCCGCCGAGGTGCTCGGTCTGCACGACGTCACGCTGCTGGCCTATCCGGACGGTCGACTGACCGAGGTGCCGCTCGACGAGCTCGCCGCGGAGGTGCTCACCGTCGCTCGCGACATCGGTGCCGACGGCGTGATCGGGTTCGACCTGACCGGAGTCACCGGCCACTCCGACCACGCCCATGCCACCGCCGCCGCCGTCAGCGCGGCGGAGATGCTCGACCTTCCGGTGCTCGGCTGGACCGTCCCCGACACCGTCGCCGCGCAGCTGCGGGCCGAGCACGGTGCCGCTTTCGACGGCCACAGCGAGGCCGAGATCGACCTCACCGTGACCGTCGACCGCACGCTGCAGCTCAAGGCGGTCGGCTGCCACCCGAGTCAGGCAGTGCCCGGCAGCGTCCTGTGGCAACGGATCGAGCTGCTGGGCGACCAGGAGCACCTGCGGTGGCTGAGGTCGCCACAGGTGCCGTGATCTGGGGCTTTCGTCCCTTGATGACGACGTGACGTGCACGGTCTCCGTTGTCTGACCCACTTTGAGACAGGGCCGGGCGGGAACATTGCGGCTTCAACTTTGTTGGAGTGACTGTGAAGAACATCGGATTCCTGTCCTTCGGCCACTGGACGCCGTCGCCGCACTCGCAGACCCGGTCGGCCGCCGACGCGCTGACCCAGTCCATCGAGCTCGCGGTCGCCGCCGAGGAGCTCGGCGTGGACGGCGCGTACTTCCGCGTGCACCACTTCGCCCGCCAGCTGGCGTCGCCGTTCCCGCTGCTGGCCGCGATCGGGGCGCGCACGAGCCGCATCGAGATCGGCACCGGCGTGATCGACATGCGTTACGAGAACCCGCTCTACATGGCGGAGGACGCCGGCGCCGCCGACCTGATCTCCGGTGGCCGGCTGCAGCTGGGCATCAGCCGGGGATCACCGGAGCAGGTCGTCGACGGCTTCCGGTACTTCGGTCACGTGCCCGCCGAGGGGTCCGACCATGCCGACATGGCCCGCGAGCACACCCGGATCTTCCTGGAGGTGCTCAAGGGGGAGGGGTTCGCCGAGCCGAACCCCAGGCCGATGTTCCCCAACCCGCCCGGTCTGCTGCGCGTCGAGCCGCACTCGGCCGGCCTCCGTCGCCGGATCTGGTGGGGCGCCGGCTCCCGTCGTACGGCGGAGTGGGCAGCCGAGCAGGGTATGAACCTGATGAGCTCGACGCTGCTCACCGAGGACACCGGGGTGCCGTTCCACCAGCTCCAGGCCGAGCAGATCCAGCGGTTCCGCGATGCCTGGAAGGCCGCGGGCCACGACTTCGAGCCGCGGGTGTCGGTCAGCCGCAGCATCTTCCCGCTGGTCAGCGACGAGGACCGGGCGTACTTCGGCCACGACCGGAGCAGCCAGGACCAGGTCGGTTTCCTCGAGGGCGGGCCGGCCCGCTTCGGCAAGAGCTACGCGGGCGAACCGGACCAGCTGGTCAAGGAGCTGGCCGAGGACGAGGCGATCGCCGCGGCCGACACGCTGCTCCTGACGATCCCCAACCAGCTCGGAGTCGACTACAACGCGCACGTCCTCGAGGCGGTGCTTCAGCACCTCGCGCCCGAGCTCGGCTGGCGCTGACGGCCCGGAGGGGCCACAACGACGTGCAATCGGCGTGCTCCGGGGCCGCTGTCACGCTCAGCGGTCCGGCGTCGCGGGCGCGAGTGCACGTCCGAATGGCCCCAGCGCTCGCCGGCCGGCCTCGAAGATCCCGTCAGAGGAGCCCGAGGTCGGCGCGGGCGCCGAGGAGACGGGCGAGTGTGCGGAAAGTCGGATTGGCGCCACACGTCATGATGCTGTGGCCGGCTCGACCGGCTCTCCTGGCGAAGAGCGTCAGTCGGCGCATCGTGGCGACGTCGACGAAGTCCAGCGCGGTGACGTGGAGGTGCACGGACTCGGCTCCGTCGAGCTCGACATGGTCGAGGGCGGTGCCGAGGTCTTCGAGGGTCGCGATGTCGGCCTCGCCCTGGAGGATGACCCAGGTGATGCTGTTGCCCCTGCGGAAGTCGATGCCGAGCCTGGGTACGCCGTCGGTGTTGGTCAGGCTGATCATGTGTGTTACCGGTTCCACGAAGCAGCCGTGCAACGACACGGGCTTCGGATAGTTCATACGCCGGGAACGGTGCCGTCCTGGATGACGACGCTCGAGTAACTCTCGGTGCGTCGACGCTACGCCGGTCCAGGGCAGAAAGCCAGGGGCCGGGCACGCGGCCTCGAGGTGCCGTCGGCACGGTAGGCGCGAACCCTCGGGTGCGGTTCCGTCAGGCGGAAGAAGGCGCTTGCTGCCGAGGCGGACCCTGTGGTTGAACTGGCAGCGTGATCCCTCGTCAGAACGCCCAGGTGAACCAGTACGGCGCCGACGTCCGTTCGTCGATACCGGCCGCGTCGGACGTGCTCGGAGTCGTCCGGCTGCCGGAGCGTCACGAAGCGATCTGGCGGCTGGCCGAACCACATCTGAAAGTGCGCGACAACGACGGACACACGATCTACGCCTACGGACTCGCCCAGGCTCTGGTCGAGCTGCATCCCGAGGCGGACCCCGAGGTGGTGCTCCCGGCGATCATCCTGCACGACACGGGGTGGTCCACCGTGCCAGAAGAGGAGATCCTGTCCGCCATCGCGCCCGGCGGCGGCCGTCCGGACCTGGTCCTGCAGCACGAGAAGGAAGGTGCGCGGATCGCCGGGGACATCCTCGCCGAGGTGGGATGGGACTCGGGACGCACCGAACGGATCCTGGCGATCATCGACGGCCACGACTCCCGGCGAGAGGCGATCTCGCTCGACGACGCCCTCATGAAGGACGCGGACAAGCTGTGGCGGCTCACGCCACACGGTGTGGACACGGTCATGGACTGGTTCGGCCTCACTCGCGACGAGGCTCATCGGCTGATCGCCAGTCGGGTGCACGGCCATCTGCTCACCGACGCCGGCCGGACCATGGCACGTGGCCTCGCGGCGGTCGCCTCGATCGACGTCGCACCGCAACGCCTCGTTCTCGGCTGACGGTCGCTCCAACGGCGACCGTCACACCGCCTCCTGGGTCCAGACGGAGAGTGGAGGAGCGGCGTTGGCCGGCGCGCGTACCCTCGTGCTGTCACGTCTGAGGTTCGGGTGCGCCCACCCGACGAGGAGGAACGCTGCGAGGTGATGGCCGCACCGTCACCTCGAAGGTCCTGGCGATGCTGTCGGCCTTCGAGGGTGGTTCCGGCGCGCTCACCCTCAGCGACCTCGCCGACCACGCCGGGATCCCACTGCCCACCGCGCACCGGCTCGCCGCGGAGCTGGTCGCGTGGGGTGCGCTCGAGCGTGATGCGCGCGGGCGGTACGTCGTGGGTCTCCGGCTGTGGGAGGTCGCCCAGAGCGCCGGCCGCCAGCTGCGGGACACCGCCCGGCCCTTCCTCCAGGACCTGTTCTCGCTGACCCAGGAGACGGCGCACCTCGCCGTCCGCGAAGGCCACGAGGCCCTGTACATCGACAGGGTGTACAGCTCGAAGCGAGTGCCGCGCGCCTCCCGCGTCGGTGGCCGCCTGCCTTTGCACGCCACGGCCGTCGGCAAGGTCCTCCTGGCCTATGAGGAGGACTGGTTCCGGGAGGCCTACCTGGAGCGTCCCTTGGAGCCGGCGACCAGGAGCACTCACGTGAACCCCCGTCGGCTTGCCCAGGAGCTCACCCAGGTCCGCGAGCAGGGATACGCGACCACGCTCGAAGAGGTGCGGGCCGGCTCCTGCTCGATCGCGGTGCCCGTCCGCACCGAGATCGGTGACGCGGCGATCGGGCTGGTGATGCTCTCCACCCAGGCGTCGCAGATGACCCGATACCTACCCACACTCCTCGGCGTCGCCCGCAGGATCGAGGCTGCCGCCGCGCGGCCCCAACCGCCCCTGGTGCGCAGGCCGCGGCGCCGGAGCGGATCCACTTCCGCTCAACGGAAGTCGGCAATAGACCCGCGGACGTGACGCGGGCCACGCTGGTCAGGTGCCGAACCGCTCGGCACCTCCGCTCAGATGGAGGTCGGATGTCGTCCACCCAGATCACATCGGACTCGGGAACCGCGCAGGGCTGCCCGGTGCATCACGGCTTCGAGCCGTTCGATCTCAACGACCCGTTCCCGGCGTACGCACGGCTGCGCGCCGAGGAGCCGGTCATGTACGACGAGCGCATCGGTTACTGGGTCGTCAGCAGGTACGAGGACGTCAAGGCGGTCTTCGACGACTGGGAGACCTTCAGCAGCGAGAACGCCCAGGCGCCTGTCCGGGAGCGCGGCGCGGAGGCCAAGCGGATCATGGAGGAGGGCGGGTTCACCGCCTACTCCGGTCTCTCGGCCCGCGTGCCCCCGGACCACACCCGGATCCGCAAGGTGGTGCAGAAGCAGTTCACCCCGCGGCGCTACAAGGTCCTCGAGCCGGAGATCCGCGCGACCGTCGTACGGATGCTCGAAGACATGCTGGCGCGGCCGGACCGCAAGGGCGACCTGCTGCGGGACCTGGCCTACGACGTGCCGACGAACACCATCCTGACCCTGATCGGCGAGGACCTCTCGATGGTGCCCACCTTCAAGAGGTGGTCGGACTCCCGCGCGGCGATGACGTGGGGCGACCTCACCGACGAGGAGCAGATCCCCCACGCGCACAACCTCGTGGACTACTGGCAGGAGTGTCTGCGGCTCGTCGCCGAGGCGCACGAGACCGAGAAGGACAGCCTGGTCGGTGACCTGGTGCGGGCCCAGCAGTCCGGAGAGCCGATCACCGACCACGAGATCGCCTCGGTGTGCTACAGCCTGCTCTTCGCCGGCCACGAGACCACGACGACGTTGATCTCCAACGCGCTCGGCGTCCTGCTCCGGCACCGCGAGCAGTGGGACGAGCTGGTCGCCGACCCGAAGAAGATCTCAGGCGCCATCGAAGAGGTGCTGCGATTCAGCCCCTCGATCGTGGCCTGGCGGCGCAAGGCCACGAAGGCCGCCACGATCGGCGGTGTCGAGGTCCCCGAGGGCGCCAACATCCTGCTGGTCATGGGCTCGGCGAACCGTGACGAGAGCCGTTTCGAGGACGCCGAGCAGTTCGACATCCACCGCGCCAACGCTCGTGAGCACCTCTCGTTCGGCTTCGGGATCCACTACTGCCTGGGCAACATGCTGGCCAAGCTGCAGGCCAAGGTGGCGGTCGAGGAGGTCGCACGGATCTGTCCGGGCCTCCGGCTGCAGAGCGATGCACCGCTCCAGTACGGCGAGAACCTGTCCTTCCGCCCGCCCCTGGCGGTACCGGTCACCTGGGAGGGTTGAGATGACCTTCAACAACGACTACGTCCAGTTCTTCGACGCCGGGCCGGAGCCCAAGCACGAGCTGCTCGGCGGGAAGTGCGCCTCCCTGGTCTCGATGACGGCGGCCGGCATGCCGGTGCCGCCAGGGTTCGCGGTGACCACCGCCAGCTACGACGCGTTCATCGACCAGACCGGGATCCACGCCGAGATCACCTCCAAGCTCGAGCGGCTCGATCCCGAGAACGTCAGGGCTGTCGACTCGGTGTCCGCGACGATCCGCGACCACATCACCTCTCGGCCCGTCCCTCAGGACGTTCGGGAGTCGCTGTTCGCGGCCTACGAGGCGCTGCAGTCACGATTCGACGCCCCGGTGCCCGTGGCGGTCCGGTCCTCGGCAACCGCGGAGGACCTCCCGGGCGCCAGCTTCGCCGGGCAGCAGGACACCTACCTCTGGCTCACCTCGTGCGAGTCCGTCACCCATCACATCCGGGAGTGCTGGGCCTCCCTCTACACCAGCCGGGCGATCCTCTACCGGCTCAAGAACGGCATCTCCGACGAGGGGCTCTCGATGGCCGTCGCCGTCCAGAAGATGGTCAACTCTAAGGTCTCCGGTGTCGCGATCACGATGAACCCCGCCACCGGTGATCGCTCCAAGATCACGGTGGACGCGTCGTACGGCGTGGGGGAGATGGTGGTCAGCGGACAGGTGACGCCGGACAACATCGTGCTCGACAAGGTGATGTTGACGCTGGTCTCGGAGACGATCGGCGACAAGCACGCCGAGCTGGTCCCGGACACCTCTGCCGGAGAGCTCGTGGAGCGGGAGGTCGAGCCCGACCGGCGCAAGCGACGGTGTCTCACCGACGAGGAGCTCCAAGCCCTGGCCGAGATGGCCAAGCGCGCCGAGAAGCACTACGGCTGCCCCCAGGACATCGAGTGGGCGCTCGACGCCGACCTCCCCGACGGCGCGAACCTCCTCCTGCTGCAGTCCCGTCCCGAGACCGTGCACAGCTCCAAGGCACCTGCGCCCGTTGCCGCCAGCGGCGCCGCGCTCTCCCCGCCGTCTCCGTCGGCCCCGTCCATCTCCGGTTTGCTCTCCGGCATCACCGCCGGCCTCACGAACAGGATCAGCTCATGACCGTCACGTCGTCCCCTCCGAACGCCCCCATGAAGTCCTTCCCCAAGCCGTCGGAGCTCGCCGTCCCCGAGGGGGCCGAGGGCTGGGAGGAGCTCTATCCCTACAACCTCCGGTTCAGCCAGACCCCGGGCGCCGACGACAAGTTCTGGTTCTGCGACAGCCAGCACTGGCCGACGGTGTTCAAGCCGTTCGAGACCATCGGCGGAGAGTTCGCAGTGAAGTGCCTGGGGCAGTACAACACCCGGCACCTGCTCATCCCGCCGGCCAACGGCATCGAGTTCAAGATCCACCTCGGCTACCTCTACATGTCGCCGGTCGGTGTCCCGCCGGAGGAGATCCCGGCCAGGGTGCCGGAGTTCGAGCGTCGAGCCGGCCACTACTTCCAGAACTGGGACTCGCTCCTCGACGCCTGGCGCGCGAAGGTTCGCGGGACCATCGACGAGATGGAGGCGCTGCGGTTCGAAGCGCTGCCCGACGCCGTGCCGTTCGAGGACATCGTGACCGGCAAGGCCAAGGACGGCTCCGAGGTCCTGATGGAGAACTACGACCGGCTGATCCAGCTCTGCTACCAGAACTGGCAGTACCACTTCGAGTTCCTCAACCTCGGCTACCTCGCCTACCTCGACTTCTTCGGGTTCTGCAAGGAGGTCTTCCCCGGCATCCCCGACCAGGCCATCGCGAAGATGGTCCAGGGCGTCGACATGGAGCTGTTCCGCCCGGACGACGAGCTGAAGAAGCTGGCGGCCCTCGCCGTGGAGAAGGGGCTGCAGAGTGCCTTCACCGACACCCACGACGTCGAGGGGACGCTCCAGCGGATCGCTGCCGCTGAGGGGGGCCAGGAGTGGCTGGCCCAGTACGACGCCGCCAAGGATCCCTGGTTCAACTTCACGGTCGGCAACGGCTTCTACGGGCACGACAAGTACTGGCTGGAGCACCAGGAGATCCCGCTCGGCTACATCAAGGACTACATCCGCCGGCTCGAGGAGGGGCACCAGATCATGCGCCCCGTGGAGGAGCTGGTGGCCGAGCGCGACCGCATCGTCGAGGAGTACCGCGAGCTGCTCCACGGAGACAACGTCGCGCTGTTCGACGCCAAGCGCGGACTGGCAGCGACGGCCTACCCCTACGTGGAGAACCACAACTTCTACATCGAGCACTGGACCATGGGCGTCTTCTGGCGCAAGGTCCGCGAGCTCGGCGGTGTGTTCGCCGACGCAGGGTTCTGGAGCGACCCCAGCGACATGCTCTACCTGACTCGCGGTGAGGTGCGCGACGCGCTGTTCGACCTCGTCACGGGGTGGGCTGTCGGGTCCGAGGCATCCGGTCCGCACTACTGGCCGTCCGAGATCGAGCGGCGCCGCAAGATCATCGACGCGTTGTCCAGCCAGCGCCCGCAGCCTGCCCTGAACACGCCCCCGACGGAGATCACCGAACCGTTCACGATGATGCTCTACGGCATCACCACCGAGCAGGTCCAGCAGTGGCTCGCCGGGGACGACGAGGACAGCGACGGCGCGATCACGGGCATGGCCGCCTCACCCGGTGTCGTCGAGGGCGTGGCCCGGGTCGTGCACGACGCCGACCAGCTCGATGACGTGCAGGACGGCGACATCCTCGTGGCGACGATCACGGCACCGTCCTGGGGCCCGATCTTCGGCAAGATCAAGGCGACCGTCACCGACATCGGCGGGATGATGAGCCACGCCGCGATCGTGTGCCGGGAGTACGGCCTGCCCGCTGTCACCGGCACCGGGAACGGCTCCACCACGATCAGGAGCGGTCAGCGGATCCGGGTCGACGGCAACAGCGGTCGCGTCGAGATCCTGGACTGACCGATGACCGAGACCGTCCGCGAGGGCTCCGGTCGCACCGTGCTCGTCACCGGTGCGGCCGGCG
>JBMOMG010000088.1:0-31183 GCA_049323155.1 Actinomycetota bacterium
AGCCGGTCCGCGCAGCCGCGGTCGCCAAGGCCCTGCAGGTGGCCTTCGACAGCCACCTCGCCAAGGAGAACGAGCTGGTGCTGCCGCTGCTGGTCAGCGCCCCCGACGTGTCAGTCGCCGACATCCTCGGCGGGATGCACGAGCTGCTCGGCGCCGGCGCCCACGACGAGGGGCACGCCGAGCAGGCCGGTGCCCACGCCGAGGAGGGCCACCACTGCAACTGCGGCGAGAAGGATGCCGAGGGCTACCCCGAGCTCGACGCCCGCGCGGTGCCGCACGCGATCCGGCACGCGACGATCTTCGGTGCCCTCGACGCCGTGCGCCCCGGTGGCGGGATGATCCTCGTCGCCCCGCACGACCCGCTGCCGCTGCTCGCCCAGATCGAGCAGCGCGCCCCGGGTGCCTTCGAGGTCAGCTACGTCGAGCGCGGCCCCGAGGCGTGGCGGCTGGCGTTCGTGCGACGCGCCGCCTGAGTCCCGTCGTTCGGCGGCAGGGCGGCCCGGCTGACCGCCGTACCGCCGGCCCCACGAACACCATGTTCACCTGGTAATGCGGAACTCCCCATGGCATACATGCCATGGGGAGTTCCGGTTTGTCGTGCTAAGCCGTGACAGCTCAGCCGTCGAGCATCACTTCCAGCGCTCGCTAGCCGGCACGAAGTCGAGCGTGCGGGCGCCGGTGTAGATCTGCTTGGGGCGGGCGATCTTCTGCTCCGGGTCCTGGACCAGCTCGAGCCACTGCGCGAGCCAGCCCGAGGTCCGCGGGATCGCGAACAGCACGGTGAACATCTCCGGCGGGAACTGCAGGGCCTCGTAGATCAGGCCGCTGTAGAAGTCGACGTTCGGGTACAGCTTGCGGCTGACGAAGTACTCGTCCTCGAGCGCGATCTTCTCCAGCTCGAGCGCGATCTGGAGCAGCGGGTTGACGCCGGTGACCTCGAAGACGTCGTCGGCGGCCTTCTTGATGATCTTCGCGCGCGGGTCGTAGTTCTTGTAGACCCGGTGGCCGAAGCCCATCAGCCGCTCCTTGCCGTTCTTCACGCCCTCGATGAACTCGGGGACCTTGTCCACCGAGCCGATCCGGCGCAGCATCCGCAGCACGGCCTCGTTGGCGCCACCGTGCAGCGGACCGTAGAGGGCGCCGATGCCGGCGGTCACCGCGGAGTAGGGGTCGACCTGGGTCGAGCCGACCGAGCGCACCGCGTTGGTCGAGGCGTTCTGCTCGTGGTCGGCGTGCAGGATGAACAGCACCTCGAGCGCGCGGACCAGCCGCTCGTCGGCGCCGAACTTCGGCTCGCTCATCTTGAACAGCATCGCCAGGAAGTTGGCGGCGTAGCCGAGGTCGTTGTCGGGGTAGATGTAGGGCTTGCCCTGCGCGTGGCGGAACGCCCAGGCGCCGAGGGTCGGCATCTTCGCGATCAGCCGCACGATCTGCATGTGCCGGTTGTCGCCGTCGGAGATGTTGCGCGACTCCGGGTAGAACGTCGACAGTGCGCCGACCGAGGCCAGCAGCATGCCCATCGGGTGGGCGTCGTAGCGGAAGCCCTCCATGAAGCGGCGGACGTTCTCGTGCACGAACGTGTGGTAGGTGATCTCGTGCACCCAGCTGTCGTACTGCTCCTTGGTAGGCAGCTCGCCGTGGATGAGCAGGTAGGCCACCTCGAGGTAGGTGGACTTCTCCGCGAGCTGCTCGATCGGGTAGCCGCGGTACTCCAGGATCCCCTTCTCGCCGTCGATGAAGGTGACCGCGCTCTTGCACGACGCGGTGTTCACGAAACCAGGGTCGTAGACCGCCAGGCCGGGGGTGTCCTCGTTGACCCGGATCTTGCCCATGTCGGCGGCCTTGATCGCGCCGTCCAGGATCGGGACTTCGTACTCCTGCCCGGTCCGGTTGTCCCGGACGGTGAGGCTGTCGCTCGTGGCGGCGCCTGAGGTGGAGTTGGTGTCGGTGGCCGTGCTGTCGGTCACGTCGGCTCCTCGCTGAGTCGGGACCGTCCTTGAGTCCGTAAGCGCGTCTTGTCCGCTGTGTGTGTCAAAGGGCGCATCGGGGGACGTCGTACTGTTAGGTCACAGGTGAGTCGCCTTCTAACTTATGCCTCCACCCTGCCCTCAGCGAAACCGGGGCCGTTTTGACCCCGGTTCGGGGCGCCGGTAGTCTTGGCGGTCGCGGCATGTTCTGGCACGGACCTCTCCGGTCCTCAGCTTGGCCGCCTGGCCCGTGACACGCACACCGTGAGATCGGGCCGCACACACAACCGATCTCGATGAGAAGGCAAACAACCGTGCGTACGTACAGCCCGAAGCCCGCTGACATCCAGCGCGAGTGGCACGTCATCGACGCCACCGACGTGGTGCTCGGACGCCTCGCCGTCCAGACCGCGACGCTGCTTCGCGGCAAGCACAAGCCCACGTTTGCCCCGCACGTCGACGGTGGCGACTTCGTCATCATCGTCAACGCCGGGAAGGTCGCCCTGTCCGGCACCAAGTCCACCACCAAGATGGCCTACCGCCACTCCGGCTACCCGGGTGGTCTGTCGGCGACGCCGATCGGCGAGCTGCTCGACAAGGACCCGCGCAAGGCCATCGAGAAGGCGGTGTGGGGCATGCTCCCCAAGAACCGTCTCGGCCGCCAGATGCTGAAGAAGCTCAAGGTGTACGCCGGTCCGGACCACCCGCACCAGGCGCAGCAGGCCAAGCCGTTCGAGATCACCCAGATCTCCCAGTAACCGCATCCGTCGAGAACAGCAGTCGTTAAGTGAGGAACATCCGTGGCTGAGACCACCACCGAGGGCGTCGAGGAGACCTACGAGGTCAACGAGCAGGGCGTCGCCTACAGCTCTGAGAGCGCGCCGTCCGACGAGGCTCCGGCCCGCCCCGCCACGATCGCCCCGGCGTCGGCCACCGGCCGCCGCAAGGAGGCCGTGGCTCGCGTGCGCCTCGTCCCGGGCACCGGCCAGTGGACGGTCAACGGCCGCACCCTCGAGAGCTACTTCCCCAACAAGCTGCACCAGCAGGTCGTCAACGAGCCCTTCGTGACCACCGACCTGGAGGGCCGCTTCGACGTGATCGCGCGCATCCACGGCGGCGGCATCACCGGCCAGGCCGGCGCGCTGCGTCTGGGTGTGGCCCGTGCGCTCAACGCCGTCGACGTCGAGGCGAACCGTCCTTCGCTGAAGAAGGCCGGGCTGCTCACCCGCGACGCCCGCGTCATCGAGCGCAAGAAGGCCGGTCTGAAGAAGGCCCGCAAGGCGCCTCAGTTCAGCAAGCGTTGATCCGCTACTCCCTGTAGTGGCACGTCTCTTCGGCACCGACGGTGTCCGTGGGCTCGCGAACGATCTCCTGACCGCCGAGCTCGCGGTGGACCTCTCGGTCGCCGCAGCACACGTCCTCGGCGAGGCCGGTGTCTTCTCCGACTCTGTCAGGGGGAGGGGCCGGCCCGTCGCCGTCGTGGGGCGCGACACCCGGATCTCGGGCCAGTTCCTCGAGGCGGCCGTCGTGGCCGGCCTCGCCTCCGCCGGCGTCGACGTCCTCCTGCTCGGGGTGCTGCCGACTCCGGGCGTGGCCTACCTGACCGACGTCCTCGGCGCCGACCTCGGCGTCATGCTGTCTGCCAGCCACAACCCGATGCCCGACAACGGCATCAAGTTCCTCGCCCGTGGTGGCGTGAAGCTCGACGACGCGATCGAGATCGCCATCGAGAAGCGGCTGCGCGAGCCGTGGGACCGGCCCACCGGCGGTGCCGTCGGCCGGGTCTCCACGTACGACGAGGCCGTGGACCGGTACGCCGCGCACCTCGTCGCCACGCTCCCGCACCGGCTGGAGACCTCCGCCGACGGGGGACGCCCGATCAAGGTCGTGCTCGACTGCGCCCACGGCGCCGCCTCGCTCGCCGGCCCGAAGGCGCTCGCCGACGCCGGCGCCGAGGTGGTCGCGATCAACGCCGAGCCCGACGGCCTCAACATCAACGACGGCTGCGGGTCCACGCATCTCGACGTCCTGCAGAAGGCGGTCGTCGAGCACGGCGCCGACGTCGGCTTCGCTCTCGACGGCGACGCCGACCGGTGCCTCGCCGTCGACCACCAGGGCAATGTCGTCGACGGCGACCAGATCCTGGCGATCCTCGCGCTGTCACTGCGTGACGCCGGCCGGCTCCACGCCGACACGGTCGTCGCGACGGTGATGAGCAACCTCGGCTTCGTCCAGGCCATGCGCCGCGAAGGAGTGGGGGTTCGCCAGACCAAGGTCGGCGACCGCTACGTGCTCGAGGCGATGAAGGCCGGTGGCTACTCCCTCGGCGGTGAGCAGTCCGGGCACGTGATCATGAGCGACCACGCGACCACCGGCGACGGCATCCTCACCGCGCTGCACGTGCTGGGCCGGATGGCCGAGAAGGACGCCTCGCTCGCCGAGCTCGCCGGGGTGATGGACCGGCTCCCGCAGGTGCTGGTCAACGTCCCCGGCGTCGACAAGTCCCGCGCCGACGAGGACGCGCTGCTGGCCGCCGCGGTCGCCGAGGCCGAGGCTGAGCTCGGGGACAGCGGCCGGGTGCTGCTGCGCCCCTCGGGCACCGAGGCGCTCGTCCGCGTGATGGTGGAGGCGTCGACCTCCGAGCAGGCCGGCAGCATCGCCGAGCGGCTCGCCGGCGTGGTGCGCCAGCAGCTCGCTCTCTGACTTTGCCTGGCATGCCTGAGGCATGCTGGGTGCATGTGCGGGCACAGGCAGCTTCTCTGGGAGGGATTCCTGGCTCTGCTCGGTGAGCTGGGCACGGCGGTCGAGGCCGGACCTGGACGGGTCCGGTTCACGGTGACGGGCCCCGACGGTGCCGAGCGGGACGTCGACGTCCTGATCTCGCCGGAGCAGTGTGACGAGATGATCAGCGTCATGTGGGGCGGCCTGTGTCCGGAGTTCAGCCAGCATCTCGCCAAGATCGTGCGCGGCCTTGAGCAGGGGCACCGCTTCCTGGTCTATGACTGTTACACGCTCGTCGCCTCGCGGAGCGAGGACCTGCCGGTCGATGAAGACCTGGTCCGGCTACAGGCTCAGGCGCGGGAGCATCCCGACGGCATCGGCCGCTGGGTCGTCGAGGATCGCGACGGCAACGTGGTCGACGAGTTCGCCCGGCATCTCGAGTGACCGCACCCGACCCGCCCGGTGGTGTTGACTGGCCCGCATGACGCAGACCGATGCCTGGAAGCTGGACCGGATCGGCTCGGCACGTGCCGGCACCAACCCCACGGTGCTCGCCAAGCTGCCCCGCTCCTACGCCGTCATCGGTGACGCCCAGTTCCTCCCCGGCTACTGCGTCCTGCTGGTCGACGACCCGAGCATCGACCGGCTCACGGACCTGCCGAAGCGCCAGCGCCTGGAGTTCCTCGACAGCATGGACACACTCGGCCAGGCGGTGGAGACGGCCTGCCGTGCAGTCGACCCGGCGTTCCGCCGGATGAACTACGAGATACTCGGCAACACCGACGCCTACCTGCACGCACACCTGTTCCCGCGCTACGACTGGGAGGCGTCGGAGCACATCGGCCGGCCGGTCTGGCTCTACGACCCGGAGCAGTTCTACGGGGGCGACCATGCTCTCGGGCCTCGGCACGACGAGCTGCGCGCCCGGATCGTCGACGAGCTCGCCGCCCTCGGCGCCGCCGTCTGAAGGCCCCGTCCGCTAAACCACGTGCGCGTGACCGCCGTACCACCTAGCGTTCCGCCCCGTGGACATCCGACCCCTCGACCCTCTTGACGACACGGCGCTGCGCGCCTGGCATGCGACCTACCTCGCCTCGACGACGCACGACCGCCCCCACGCCACACCGTGGATGCTCGAGGAGGTCCGCGCCGACCTGACCAGCGACCGGCCGGGTGAGAAGGCGCATGCGTTCTCAGGAGTCGTCGACGGACGGGTCGCGGCCGCCGGCATGGTCGAGCTGCCGCTGAAGGACAATCTGACCAAGGCCTGGCTGCAGGTCGACACGCTGCCGGAGCTCCGGCGCCGGGGGTACGGCGCCGCGATGCTCGAGCACCTGACCGAGTTCGCGCGCGAGCACGAGCGAGCGGTGCTCCTCGCCGAGGCTGCCTACCCGTTCGACGCGCCGGCCGACGGTGGCGACCACCCGCATGCAGTCTTCCTCAGGCAGCACGGCTTCACCTTCGGCCTGGGTGACGTGCAACGGGTCCTGGACCTCCCCGCCGACACGGCCGTCCTGCGCGGTCTCGCGAAGGACGCCGAGCCGTTCCACACCGGCTACGGGATCCGGCAGTTCCGCGGTGCTGTGCCCGAGGACATCGTGGAGGCGTTCGGCGAGCTGATCGGCCAGCTCGTCGTCGAGGCCCCGATGGGTGAGATCGACCTGGAGCCCGAGGTGCTCGACGTGCAGCGGATCCGCGCCGACGAGGTGATGTTCGCGCAGTCGGGGCGGATGAAGTACACCACCGTCGCGGTCGCGCCGGACGGCGTCCTCGCCGGCTACACCGAGCTCGTGGTGCCCGCGCACGACCCTGGCCGGGTCTACCAGTGGGGCACGCTCGTCCGCCGCGACCACCGCGGGCACCGGCTCGGGCAGGCACTCAAGGCGCGCAACCTACTGTGGCTGCAGGACGAGCGGCCCGACCTGCGGCTGCTCACCACCTACAACGCCGAGGTCAACAGCCACATGATCGGCGTCAACGACAAGATGGGCTTCCGTCCCGTCGAGCGGCTCGGGGAGTTCCAGAAGCACCTCTGAGCGCCAAGGCCCCGTCTGCAGGGCCAGTTGGACGTGCACTCGAACGGCAAGACGCCGCCGCACAGGCGCAGGGTCACCCGCCGGCGGCCGCGAGTGCACGTCCGATCGGCCCCAGAGGTCAGAGCTCGAGCATGAACTCCGGGCAGATCTCGACCACCCGGAAGCCGAGCCGCTCGTTGATCCCGACCATCGCGGCGTTGTTCTCGGCATTGGTGGTGTGGATCTCGGTGCGGTCGGGGAACCGCTCCTGCAGCGCCAGCAGGTTCTGCGGCTTCACGGCCGCACCGAGGTGGTGGCCGCGGTGGTCCCGCCGGACGAGCGTCCCCCACTGGTAGACCTTCGGCCGGTCACCGGCCGGCACGAGCAGGTCGCTGTGCGCGACGACCTCGCCGGCCGGGGTCAGGGCGAGGGTGACCAGCTTGTGCCGCCCCTGCCGCAGCATCCTGTCGACCTGCCGCTCGTGCACCTCGGGGGTCAGCCCCTCCTCCTCGAAGTCGATGTCGCCGGTGGGCGCCCCGACCGCGAGCTGGTTGAGCAGCCTGACGTAGGAGGGAACGAGCTCCTCGTCGACCCGGTCCTGGAAGGTGACGAGCTCGTAGCCGGTGTGGTGCGTGGCGGCCTCGGCCTGCATCGAGCGGATCAGCTCCGGGTCGAGCGGCAGGTCGAGCACGCGGTGCACCTCGACGTTGGCCATCGTGAACCCGTGCTTGCGCGCGAACCGCGCATAGGGGTGCTCGTCCCGGTCCTCCCCGGGGAAGCCCGACTCGACGAGCAGCACGGACCTGTCCTCGGCGCGCATCAGGGCGACGACCTCCTCGACGATCCGGCCGCCCACGCCGCGGCGACGACGGTCGGGGTGCACGACGATCACGCCGTACACCTTGTCGAGGTTGTCCAGCCGCGGGAGCATCAGCGCGGCGCCGCCGACCATGTCCTCGCCGTCGTAGGCGCCGAGCATCTTCCAGCCCATCGCCTCGTCCTCGGCGCGGACCTGGAGCACCATCTCCTCGAACGTCCAGGTGGTCGCCCAGGGACGCTCGAAGCGCTCCGCCGCCTGGCTCACCTCGTGCCAGCGGCGAAGGGCCGCGTCGTCGCGGGTGTCGAGGAGCCGGACGTCCAGGGTCGTGGTCTGCATGTCCCGACGGTAGGGCGGCGCGGCACGGCACCGCACCGGATTTTCGCGTGGAGTCAGAGCTTGCGGAGCCGCACGTAGCGCACCGAGTGGTCCTTGTCCTTGCGCAGCACCAGCGTCGCCCGGCTGCGGGTCGGCCGGACGTTCTCCTCGAGGTTGGGTCCGTTGATCGTGTCCCAGATCCGGTGCGCCTCCTCGACCGCCTCGTCCTCGGTGAGCTCGGCGTACTTGGCGAAGTACGACGCCGGGTTGCGGAACGCCGTCTCCCGAAGCCGCAGGAACCGCTCGGTGTACCACCGGCGGATGTCGTTCATCGCCGCGTCGACGTACACGGAGAAGTCGAAGAAGTCGCTGATCGCCAGCCCGGTGCGCCCGTCCTCGCGCACCCGGGCGGGCTGCAGCACGTTGAGCCCCTCGACGATCACGATGTCGGGCCGCTTGATGACCACCTTCTCGTCGGGCACCACGTCGTAGACCAGGTGGGAGTACGTCGGCGCCTCCACCTCGTCCTTGCCGGACTTGATGTCCATGACGAACCGCAGCAGGGCCTTGCGGTCGTAGGACTCCGGGAACCCCTTGCGGCCCAGGATGCCGCGCCGCTCGAGCTCGGCGTTGGGGTAGAGGAACCCGTCGGTGGTGACCAGCGCCACCGACGGGTGCTCGGGCCAGTGCGCCAGCATCTGCTGCAGGAGCCGGGCGGTGGTCGACTTGCCCACGGCCACCGAGCCGGCCAGGCCTATGACGAACGGGGTCCGCGGCGGGTGCGGGCGCTCCAGGAACTCCTCCTGGGCCCGGTGCAGCTCGCCGGCGGCCTTCACGTAGAGGCTCAACAGGCGCGAGACCGGCAGGTAGACCTGCACCACCTCGTCGAGGTCCAGCTCGTCGCCGAGGCCGCGAACCCGCGCGATCTCCTCCTCGCTGAGCGGCTGCACGGTCGTGGCGCCGAGCGCCGCCCAGGCGGCCCGGTCCAGCTCGACGTACGGCGAGGACTCGCGGTCGCCGGGCACCGGAGCACCGGGCCGGCCGTGCGCCTGAGCAGAAGCCATGCGGCGCATTCTTCACCACCCCGCGATGGGCGGGAGCACCAGTCCTCGCCGGTAGGCTGAGGCGCATGTGTGGAATCGTTGGGTACGTCGGGCCGCAGCAGGCGCAGGGCATCGTGATCGAGGGCTTGCGGCGCATGGAGTACCGCGGCTACGACTCCGCCGGCATCGCGCTGGTCCACGAGGGCCAGATCGCCACCGACAAGCGCGCCGGCAAGCTCGCCAACCTCGAGAAGGCGATCGACGACACCCCGCTGCCGGGCGCCACCACCGGCATCGGGCACACACGCTGGGCCACGCACGGCGCCCCCAACGACCGCAACGCCCACCCGCACCTGGGCCAGGAGCGCCGCGTCGCGCTGGTCCACAACGGGATCATCGAGAACTTCGCCGCCCTGCGTGACGAGATCGAGGCGCAGGGCCACGACCTGCGCTCGGAGACCGACACCGAGGTGGCCGCCCACCTGCTCGAGCGCGAGGTCGCCGGCGGGGCGGACCTGACCGAGGCGATGCAGCGCGTCGCCCGCCGGCTCGAGGGTGCGTTCACGCTGGTCGCGGTGGACGCCCAGGACCCCGACCGGGTGGTCGCCGCCCGGCGCAACTCCCCGCTCGTCGTGGGGCTGGGGGAGGGCGAGAACTTCCTCGCCTCCGACGTCGCGGCCTTCATCGAGCACACGCGTGAGGCACTCGAGCTCGGTCAGGACCAGGTGGTCACGATCACCCGCGACGAGGTCTCGGTGACCGACTTCGAGGGGGCGTCGGCCGAGGGCACGCCGTACCACGTCGACTGGGACCTCTCGGCCGCCGAGAAGGGCGGCTACGACTGGTTCATGCGCAAGGAGATCTTCGAGCAGCCGCGCGCGGTCGCCGACACCCTGCTGGGACGGCACGACGAGACCGGGGCGCTGCAGCTCGACGAGATCCGGATCAGCGAGGAGGACCTGCGCGACGTCGACAAGATCATCATCATCGCGACCGGCACCTCGTTCTACGCCGGCCTCGTCGCGAAGTACGCCATCGAACACTGGACCCGGATCGCCTGCGAGGTCGAGCTCGCCTCGGAGTTCCGCTACCGCGACCCGATCCTGACCCGCGACACCCTCGTCGTCGCGATCAGCCAGTCCGGGGAGACCGCCGACACCCTGATGGCGATCCGGCACGCCCGCGAGCAGCGCGCCAAGGTGCTCGCGATCTGCAACACCAACGGCTCGACCATCCCGCGCGAGTCCGACGCGGTGATCTACACCCACGCCGGGCCCGAGATCGGCGTCGCCTCCACCAAGGGCTACACCACCCAGCTGGTCGCCTGCTACCTGCTCGGGCTCTACCTCGCGCAGGTCCGCGGCACCAGGTACGGCGACGAGATCGCTCAGGTGGTCCACGAGGTCGCGCAGACCCCGGACAAGATCCAGCAGGTCCTCGACCACGCCGAGCAGGTCTACGAGCTCGCTCGTGAGCTGGCCGGTGCCAGGTCGGTGCTGTTCCTCGGCCGTCACGCCGGCTACCCGGTCGCGCTCGAAGGAGCGCTGAAGCTCAAGGAGCTGGCCTACATCCACGCCGAGGGGTTCGCCGCCGGCGAGCTCAAGCACGGCCCGATCGCGCTCGTCGAGGAGGGCATGCCGGTCTTCTGCGTCGTACCTCCCCGGGGCCGCGACCAGCTGCACGACAAGATGGTCAGCGGCATCCAGGAGGTCCGCGCCCGGGGCGCCCGCACGATCGTGCTGGCCGAGGAGGGCGACGAGGTGGTCACCCCCTACGCCGACGTGATGATCCGGCTGCCGAAGGTGCCGACCCTGCTGCAGCCGCTGCTGGCGGTGATCCCACTGCAGCTGTTCGCCTGCGAGCTGGCGACCCACAACGGCCTCGACGTCGACCAGCCGCGAAACCTGGCGAAGTCCGTCACCGTCGAGTAGGCCGCGATGATCCTCGGCGTCGGCATCGACGTGGTCGACATCGGCCGGTTCGAGGAGTCCCTGGACCGGACTCCGACCCTGCGCGACCGGCTGTTCACCGAGCAGGAGCGGGACCGGCCGCTGGCCTCGCTCGCCGCGCGGTTCGCCGCCAAGGAGGCGCTGGCCAAGGCGCTCGGCGCGCCGGTCGGGATGGCCTGGCACGACGCCGAGGTGGTCAGCGAGCACTCCGGGAACCCGCAGATGCAGATGCGCGGCACCGTGCTCGCTCGCGCCGAGGCGCTGGGCGCGCGCAGCGTGCACGTCTCGCTGTCCCACGACGCCGGCATCGCCTCCGCCGTGGTGATCCTCGAGTCCTGAGCGCGTCGTACTCCCGCGGTGCTGTGGACGCATCCTCCGCGGTATGCCGCGTGTGCACCGTCTGTAACCCCGCATTACTTGCGAGGGGCGGGCCTAGGGTGAGGGCATGCGCAGCGCTCACACCGTGGCCGAGGTACGACGGGCGGAGGCCGACCTGCTGGCACGGCTCCCCGAAGGCGCTCTCATGCAGCGCGCGGCAGCCGGCCTGGCCTACGCGGTCCTCGACCTGCTCGGCAGCGGCTACGGCCGGCGGGTGCTCCTGCTCGTCGGCTCCGGCGACAACGGCGGCGACGCGCTGTTCGCCGGGGCGATGCTGGCGCGCCGAGGGACGGCCGTGGAGGCGCTGCTGCTCACTCCCGAGAGAGCCCATGCCGCGGGCCAGGCTGCGCTGCGTGCCGCGGGCGGACGCGTGGTGGCCGACCTCGACCGCGCGCACACCCCGGACGTGGTCGTCGACGGGATCGTCGGGATCGGCGGCAAGGGCGGGCTGCGTGAGGAGGCCGCGCGCGCGGTCCAACAGCTGCGCGGGATCCCCGTCGTCGCCGTGGATGTGCCCTCCGGCGTCGACGTCGACACCGGCGAGGTCGACGGCCCCCACGTCGAGGCGGCCGTGACGGTCACCTTCGGCACCCACAAGGTGGCTCACCTCGTCGACCCGGCAGCACGGGCGGCGGGAGCGGTGCACCTGGTCGACATCGGCCTGGACCTGCCCGAGGCGGCGGTCACCGCGCTGCAGGCCGACGACGTCGCACGGCTGCTGCCGGTGCCGGACGCCGCCGCGCACAAGTACTCCCGCGGCGTCGTGGGCGTCCGTGCGGGCAGCGCGCAGTACCCGGGCGCGGGCGTGCTCTGCGTCTCCGGCGCCTCCTGTGGGCTGGTCGGGATGGTCCGCTACGACGGGGGTGCCCCGGATGCGGTGCGGGCCGCGCATCCCGAGATCGTCGCCGGCGCCGGTCAGGTCCAGGCGTGGGTGGTCGGCTCCGGCGGCGGCGAGGGAGCCGCGGAGGCTCTTTCCGAGTCGCTCGCCGACGAGGTCCCCGTCGTCGTGGACGCCGACGCGCTGGCGCACCTCGACGGCCCCCTCGACGTGCCCGCACTGTTGACCCCGCACGCCGGGGAGCTCGCCCGGATGCTCGGGGTGGAGCGGGCGGCGGTCGAGGCACGGCAGCTCCACTTCGCGCGGGAGGCGGCACGACGGTTCGCGGCCGTCGTACTCCTCAAGGGGCGGCGCACCCTGGTCGCCGCACCGGACGGCCGGGTGCGGGTCTCCACGTCGGGCGTGCCCTGGCTGGCGACCGCCGGGTCCGGGGACGTGCTGGCCGGTCTGTGCGGGGCGCTGCTCGCTGCGGGGCTCGACCCGTTCGACGCCGGGGCGGCCGGGGCATGGCTGCACGGCGCGGCCGCGGCCCACGCCGGAGCCGGCGGGCCGGTGACCGCGCCCGAGGTGGCAGCGGCCCTGCCGGTCGTGTCCCGGATGCTGCTGTTGGGGTGAGGATGCCAAGATGACGGGGTCATGAGCAGCCCAGGCCCCTCGTCCGTGCGCGCGGAGATCGTCGTCGACCTCGACGCCGTCCGGCACAACGTCAGGACCCTCAGGGACCGCGTCGAGGGCCGAGCCGTGATGGCGGTGGTCAAGGCCGACGGCTACGGCCACGGCATGGTCCCCACCGCCCGTGCGGCACGCGAGGCCGGCGCCGAGTGGCTCGGCGTCGCCGTGCTCGAGGAGGCGCTCGCGCTCCGGGCGGCCGGTGACACCGGGCCGATCCTGACCTGGCTCGCCGTGCCGGGGGAGGACCACCGACCTGCGGTCGGGGCGGGCATCGACGTCACCGCCTACACGATCGAGGAGCTCGACGAGATCCGGGCCGCCGCCCGCGACGTCGGCGCCACCGCGCGGGTGCAGCTGAAGATCGACACCGGCCTGTCCCGCGGCGGCTCGACCCAGGAGGCCTGGTCGGACCTGGTGGCCGCCGCGGTCGCCGCTGAGCGCTCCGGCGAGGTGCGCGTCACCGGGATCTGGTCGCACTTCGCCTGCAGCGACGAGCCCGAGCACCCGGCCAACGACGCCCAGGAGGAGGTCTTCCGCTGGGCGGTCGAGCTCGCCGAGCGGTCCGGGCTGCGTCCCGAGGTGCGGCACCTGTGCAACTCCGCCGGTGCCCTGACCAGGCCCAGTGCGTGGTTCGACCTGGTCCGTTGCGGCATCGCAGCCTACGGGCTCACCCCAGCGCCGTCCGTTGCGACCTCGGAGGAGCTCGGCCTGGTCCCGGCGATGACCGTGCAGGCCCGGCTCGCGGTGGTCAAGGGCGTACGCGCCGGGTCCGGGGTGTCCTACGGGCACACCTACGTCACCGCGCACGACACCACCGTCGGCGTGGTCCCGGTCGGGTACGGCGACGGGATCCCGCGCCACGGCTCGTCGCGGGCGCCGGTGCTCGCCGCGGGCCAGGTCCGTCCGATCGCCGGCCGGGTGTGCATGGACCAGTTCGTGCTGGACCTCGGCGACGCCGACGCCGCACCGGGCGACCCCGTGGTGCTGTTCGGCCCCGGCCGCGACGGCGAGCCGACCGCTCAGGACTGGGCCGACGCCTGCGGCACCATCAACTACGAGATCGTCACGCGCATCGGAGGACGCATGCCGCGCAGGTACCTCGGGGAGACCGCCCGATGAACGCTCGTCGCGGGATCGCCGGGCTGGCCGCCGCGGCCGCCGGCACCCTGGTCGCCGGAGGGGTGGCCGCCGCGTTGAAGACCCGACGGGACGTGCGCCGCCGTCGCGCCGAGTCGACCTCGCGTGACGTGTTCGGCACGTTGCGCTCCGCACCGGTCGAGGTGGTCACCACCGACGGGATCACGCTGCACGCCGAGGTCGACGAGCCCGACGAGACCCGCGGCAGGCACAGCGCGGAGCCGACCATCGTCTTCGTGCACGGCTATGCGTTGAACCTCGACTGCTGGCACTTCCAACGCGCGCACTTCCGTGGCCGGCACCGGCTGGTGTTCTACGACCAGCGCTCGCACGGCCGGTCGGAGCGGTCGGAGCTGGAGCACGCCACGATCGACCAGCTCGGCCACGACCTGCACTCGGTGATCGAGCAGCTCGCCCCCGACGGTCCGGTGATCCTCGTGGGCCACTCGATGGGTGGGATGACGATCATGTCGCTGGCCGACCACCACCCCGAGCTGTTCGGTGACCGGGTCGTCGGCGTCGGCCTGGTGTCGACCACGGCCGGTGGCCTCAAGACGCACCGGGTGATCAACCCCTACCTCCCCGACCGGGTGATGCAGCAGGTGACTCCCCGCGCGATGGCCCTGCTGGCGAGGGCGCCCGGCCTCGTCGACGGCGCACGGCGCAGCGGCTCCGACCTCGGCTTCCTGGTCACCAGCAAGATGGCCTTCGGCTCGGACGACGTGCCCACGCCGTACATCGAGTTCGTCGACGAGATGCTCTCCCAGACGCCGTTCGAGGTGATCGCGGAGTTCTTCCCGAACTTCGACACCCTCGACAAGTGGCGGGTCCTGAACGCCTTCGAGAAGGTCCCCACCGTGATCGTCTGCGGCACCGAGGACGTGCTGACCTCGATCGGCCACAGCCGCAAGATGGCCTCGCGGGTCCGCGGTGCCCAGCTCGTGGAGGTCAACGGCGCCGGCCACATGGTGATCCTGGAGAGCAGCGAGCAGGTCAACGCTGCGCTCGAGCGGATGGTCGAGGACGCTCTCGCCGAGGGGGCGGCATGAGCGTGCAGGTCCTGCCCGGCGCGGTGGAGGTACACCCGGTCGGCCCCGAGCGCGCCGGCGACGTGCTGACCGTCGTACACGCCGCGTTCGGTGCCCGTCCTGTTCTCGACCCGCCGTCGACGGCCACCGACGAGACCGTGGAGTCCGTCGCCGCGGCGCTCGCCGCGCACCCCGGGCTGCTGGCGGTGAGCGAGGGCGTGCCCGTCGGCGCCATGCTGCTCGAGCCCGACGGCCCGCTGCTGCGGATGCGCCGGGTGTCGGTCACCCCCGATGCGCAGAGCAGCGGGGTGGCCGGGGCGCTGGTCGGCTCGGCCGAGCGGGTCGCCGCCGAGGAGGGGTACGACGGTCTGGTGCTCGCCGCACGCGCGGAGCTGCCGGCCACCGTGGAGTTCTGGCAGCACCTCGGCTACGCCGAGACCGACCGCGAAGGGACCTGGCTGACCATGGCGAAGGCGCTGCCCGTCGAGCGGGAGGCCCCCGACGCCGAGGACACCCGCCGGCTCGGGGAGCAGCTGGCCAAGGTGCTCCGGGCCGGCGACCTGCTGATCCTCACCGGTGACCTGGGCGCGGGGAAGACCACGTTCACCCAGGGCCTCGGTGAGGGCCTGGGTGTGCGCGGCGGGGTGACCTCGCCGACGTTCGTGATCTCCCGGGTGCACCCCTCGCTGGTCGACGGGCCGGCGCTGGTGCACGTCGACGCCTACCGGCTCGGCGGCATCGAGGAGCTCGACGACCTCGACCTCGACACCTCCCTCGACGACGCGGTCACGGTCGTGGAGTGGGGCGAGGGCGTCGCCGAGGGGCTGGCCGAGACCCGGCTCGAGGTGACGATCACCCGTCCCCGCGGCGAGGATCCCGACGGCGGCTCCGACACGCGGCACCTGCGGTTCACTCCGGTCGGCGGCCGGTGGATCGGTGCCGGGCTGCACGAGGTCCTCGCGTAACCTTCCTGGCGTGCTGCTCGCCTTCGACACCGCCACCCCCGCCGTCACCGTCGCCGTGTACGACGGTCAGGACGTCGTCGGACAGCGGACGACGGTCGACGCGATGCGACACGGCGAGCTGCTCGCACCGAGCATCAGCGCGGTGCTCGAGGAGGCCGGGATCGTCCGGCAGGACCTGACCGCGATCGCCGTGGGTGTCGGCCCGGGTCCGTTCACCGGGCTGCGCGTCGGCCTCGTCACCGCCCGGACCCTCGGCGCCGTGCTGCACATCCCGGTCTACGGGGTGTGCACGCTCGACGTGCTGGCCGCCGAGGCGGTGGACGCGGGCACGGTCGCCGGACGGTTCCACGTCGCCACCGACGCGCGTCGCAAGGAGGTGTACTTCGCCGCCTACGACGCCGACGGCGTCCGCCTCGACGGGCCGCACGTCGTCAAGCCGGCCGCCGTCGCCACGGACGGCCCGGTCGTGGGCCGCGGCGCGGTGCTCTACCCCGACGCGTTCCCCGACGGCCGCGGCCCGGAGAACCCGAGCGCCGGGATGCTGGCCCGGGTGGTGGCCGAGGAGCGCGCCGAGCTGCACGACCCCGAGCCGATGTACCTGCGACGCCCCGACACCGCCGAGCCCCACAAGCCCAAGCGGGTCTCGTGACCCTGCCGTCGGTGACCCTGCGCCCGGCCACCGCGGCGGACGTGCCGGCGATCGCGGCGCTCGAGGTGGAGCTCTTCGGCGTCGACGCCTGGTCGGCCGACGCCGTGGCCGGCGAGGTCGAGGGCACCGGCCGGCACGCGGTCGTGGCGGCGGAGGCGGAGCAGCTGGTCGGCTACGCCGTCACCTGGACAGCCGGCGAGGTGGCCGACCTGCAGCGGATCGCGGTGCGGACCGACCGGCAACGGCAGGGGATCGCCCGCGCCCTGCTCGATGCGGTCCTCGCCCGGGCCCGGGCGGTCGGGACCGAGCGGATGCTGCTCGAGGTGAGCGCGACCAACGCACCGGCGCTCGCGTTCTACACCGACGCCGGCTTCACCGAGATCGCCCGTCGTCGCCGCTACTACCGCGACGGCAGTGACGCGGTCGTGATGCAGCACTCGTTGGCCGCCCGCCGACCCGAGGGAGAATGAAGGACATGCCAACCAACGACGGGCCCCTGGTGCTCGGCATCGAGACCTCCTGCGACGAGACCGGTGTCGGGATCGTCCGCGGCCACACCCTGCTCGCCGACGCCGTCGCCTCCAGCGTCGAGGAGCACGCCCGCTTCGGCGGGGTCGTGCCCGAGGTCGCCTCGCGTGCCCACCTCGAGGCGATGGTGCCGACGATCGAGCGCGCCTGCGACACCGCCGGCGTCTCCCTCGACGACGTCGACGCCATCGCGGTGACCAGCGGCCCCGGCCTGGCCGGCGCGCTGCTCGTCGGGGTGGCAGCCGCGAAGGCGCTCGCCGTCGGGCTCGGCAAGCCGATCTACGGCGTGAACCACCTCGCCGCACACGTCGCGGTCGACCAGCTCGAGCACGGGCCTCTGCCCGAGCCGTGCATCGCGATGCTGGTCAGCGGCGGGCACTCCTCGCTGCTCCGGGTGGAGGACGTCACCACCGGGGTGGACCCGCTGGGCGCCAGCATCGACGACGCCGCCGGCGAGGCGTTCGACAAGGTCGCCCGGCTGCTCGGCCTGCCGTTCCCCGGTGGGCCCCACGTCGACAGGGCCGCGCGGTCCGGCAGCTCGGTGGCGATCGACTTCCCGCGCGGCCTGACCTCGGGCCGGGACCTGGAGCGGCACCGCTTCGACTTCTCCTTCTCCGGCCTCAAGACGGCCGTGGCCCGCTGGGTGGAGGCGCGCGAGCGCTCCGGCGAGGCGGTGCCGGTGAACGACGTCGCGGCCTCGTTCCAGGAGGCGGTGTGCGACGTGCTCACCCGCAAGGCGGTGGACGCGGCCGTCGTACACGGCATCGACGACATCCTGATCGGCGGCGGCGTGGCGGCGAACTCCCGGCTGCGGGTGCTCGCCGAGGAACGCGCCGCGGCCAAGGGGATCCGGGTGCGCGTGCCGCGGCCGGGCCTGTGCACCGACAACGGCGCGATGGTCGCGGCACTCGGCTCCGAGCTGGTCGCCCGCGGTCGCGCCGCCTCGTCCCTGGACCTGCCCGCGGACTCCAGCCTGCCGGTCACGACCGTCGTCGCCTGACCTTCAGGGCTGGGTGGCGAACCGGATCGGTGAGGGCATCTCGTAGTCCTCGCCGGTGACCGTGTCCGAGGCGACCTCCATGCTGCCGTCGAGACCGAACCGGACCACCCTCGACTCCAGCCCGTCGACGACCGTGGCGAGCACGTGCGCCTCGTCCTCCCAGACCAGGTCGCCGAGGAAGAGCTGGCCGTCGCGGTCCTGCTCGAACTCGGTGAGCACGTCGCCGGTCTGCGCGGAGAGGATCGCGAAGCCGCGTGGGCCCACGCCGTCTCCGTCCGACGGGGTGCCGACCACGTAGCGGCCGTCCGGGCTGAACTTCTCCAGCGTCCAGTCGCAGGTCTTCCCGAACAGCTGGTTGCCGGTCTTGTAGGACACCACCGTCCAGCAGGAGGTGCCGTCGTCGTTGTAGGACAGCTGGCCGGCGACCAGACCCTGCGCCTGCGAGGTGCCGCGGGCCGAGATCAGCTTCGGGTTGGCCGGCACCTCGTAGACCTTCGACCGCTCGTCGTACACGTAGACCTGGCCGGGGCCACCCTCTGTCTTGAACACGAGGACCCCGTTGCCGGCGTACCCGACCGGGGTGAGCGGCCTGGTGCCGTCCGGGTCCTCCACGGTGCGGGCGTCGAGTCCCGTCGCGTCGAAGATCTGCTGCTTGCCGCCGTCCACCTGGCTGTAGGCCACCTGGGTCCCGGCCTGGTTCACCGCCAGCCCGGGTGCGGACGGCGTGGAGTCCCGGACCGTCCCGTCCGCGTCGAGGAAGTCGCGGGTGTACTCGCCGTTCTCCTGCCACAGGGCGACCCAGCCGTCGTCGAACGGAGCGATCTGCTGGTACTCCCGCTCCAGCTGCACGCGGGTGCCGTCGGCCCGCACCAGCTCGGTGCCCAGGAGGTAGTCGATCCCGGGCTCCGCGCCGCGCTCGAGACCGTCGAGCGTGAGCGTCACGGGGCCGGACGGCGCGGTGGGGGCCTCGCTCGGCGTGGCCTGCGTGGGGCTGGTCGCGAAGGTGGGTTGCCGGTCCGGCTGCCCGGCACCGTCGAGCGCGGAGTTCACCGCCACGCCCGTCGGCAGCGCGATGCTCGCGACGAGTGCAGCGACGCCGCCGGTGACCAGGTGCCGGCGCCGCTGGATCCGCTTCGCGCTCTGCCGGACCGCGGCGAAGCCGATCGGGTGCCCGCCGACGTCGCTGGAGCGCTCCCGGAGCTCGTGGACCAGCAGGTCCTTCTCGTCGAGGTTGTTCATCGCTCCTCCTCCCCGTCACGGGTCAGCATCGGTTGGGTGTGCACGCGTTCGCGCAGGGCGGCCAGGGCTCGGCTGGACTGGGACTTCACGGTGCCCACCGAGATCCCGAGGATGTCGGCGACCTCGGCCTCGCTGAGGTCCTCGTAGTAGCGCAGGACGACCACGGCCCGCTGCTTGCGCGGCAGGGTTTGCACGAACTCCCACAGCGCGGACCGCTCGCCGTGGTCGGGCCGGTCCTCGACCCCGGTGTGGTCGGGGATCGTGTCGGTGGCGAACTCCTTGCGCTTCCACGCGCGTCGCCACAGCGAGTTGTGCTCGTTGACCATGATCCGCCGGACGTAGCCGTCGACGAGCTCGCGGCGCTGCACCTTGTCCCAGGACAGGTACAGCTTCGCCAGCGAGGTCTGCACCAGGTCCTCGGCGCTGTGCTGGTCGCCGGTGAGGAGGTAGGCGGTGCGCAGCAGGGCAGGCTGGCGGGCCGCCATGTACTGCTCGAACTCGGCGTCGCGCGCGGATCTCGCGCTGGAGGACTCCCTCCCCATCTGCACCCCCGTCTGGGTCACCAGCTGCACCTTTCCCACATCCTCTCGGCTTCCGCGCCCCCAAGACGCGAAAACCGCGCCGGAGGTTGCATCCGCCGCCCCTCCGGTGGTCGAGCCCCGGTGGCCGAGCCCGTCGAGCCCCGGTGGTCGAGACCGTCGAGCCCCGGTGGTCGAGACCGTCGAGACCCCGGTGGCCGACCCGGCAGGATGGGGGTCGTGCTGGAGATCCTGTTCGCCGTCGTACTCCTCGTGGCCGGAGCCGGCCTGCTGACCGCGGGAGCCGAGGCGTTCGCCGAGCACATCGGCGAGGCGGCCTCGCGGCTGGGGGTCAGCGTGCTGGCGCTCGGGGTGCTGCTCGCCGGCGCGGAGCCCGAGGAGGCGGTGACCGCGATGCTGGCCGCGGGGCAGGGCCACCCCGCGCTCGCCGCCGGGGACGCGATCGGCGCCAACCTGGTGATCCTCACCCTCACCGTCGGGCTGGCGGCGCTGCTCGCGCCGCTGCCGGTGAGCCGTCGAGTGGTGGAGTACGGCGGTGCAGCTGCTGCCGTGGGTCTGCTCGCCGTCGTGCTGATGTGGAACGGCGTGCTCGGACGGGGGGAGGGCACCGTGCTGGTGCTCGCCTACGTCGCGGGAGTGGTCTGGGTGTGGCGCCGGGAGCAGGAACCTCCCGTGATCGGCGAGCTGGCCGAGCTCGCCGAGGAGGAGGACCGGGGCCGGGGGCGTGACGAGGAGCCGGCCAGGGCGCTGCTGCTGGTGCTCGTCGGCCTGCTCGGGATGGTCGTCGGTGGCTTCCTCGCGGTGCGGGGAGCTCGCGGCCTGGTGGGCGCCTTCGACGCCACGGAGTCGGTGATCGGGCTGACCGTGCTGGCGCTGGCCACCAGCGCGGAGATGGTCGCCCTGGTCCTCGCCGCCCACCGGCGCGGGGTCACCGAGATCGCGCTCGCCGGCGCGGTCGGTTCGGTGGCCTACAACGCGACGGTCACGCTGGGCCTCGCGGCGTGGGTCGACCCGCTCCTGCTGGGCCGGAGCTCGCCGGTGCTCACGATCGGCCTCGTGACAGCCGCCCTGCCGTTGCTGCTCCTGGCGGGCCGCCGTACCGGGACCCTGCCCCGGCCGCTCGGTCTCCTGCTCGTCGCCGGCTACCTCGTCGCCACCGGCTGGCTCTTCACCCGCTGACGCCGGGCCGGCGAATCAGATCGACCGAGTAGAGCTGTCGACCGGGTCAGTAGGGTGACGGGAGTCGCCGTACGAGCACCGGGAGGCAGCAGTGCAGCAGGTCCGAGGAGTCATCGCGCGGTCCAAGGGCGCGCCGGTCGAGGTCGTCACGATCAACGTGCCCGACCCGGGCCCGGGCGAGGCGGTGGTGAAGGTACAGGCCTGCGGGGTCTGCCACACCGACCTGCACTACCGGGAGGGCGGCATCAACGACGAGTTCCCGTTCCTGCTCGGCCACGAGGCCGCGGGCATCGTCGAGGCGGTCGGTGAGGGCGTGGAGAACGTCGCCCCCGGTGACTTCGTGATCCTCAACTGGCGCGCGGTGTGCGGCAACTGCCGGGCCTGTGACCGCGGTGAGCCGTGGTACTGCTTCGCCACCCACAACGCCGCCCAGAAGATGACCCTCGAGGACGGCACCGAGCTGACCCCGGCCCTGGGCATCGGCGCGTTCGCCGACAAGACGCTGGTGCACTCCGGCCAGTGCACGAAGGTGGACCCGTCCGCCGACCCGGCAGCGGTCGGCCTGCTGGGCTGCGGCGTGATGGCCGGCATCGGCGCGGCGATCAACACCGGCCAGGTCCGCCGGGGCCAGTCCGTCGCGGTGATCGGCTGCGGTGGCGTCGGATCGGCCGCGGTGATGGGCGCCCGGCTGGCGGGTGCGTCGAAGGTCATCGCCGTCGACATCGACGACAGGAAGCTCGAGTGGGCAAAGGGGATGGGCGCCACCCACACCGTGAACAGCAAGCAGACCGACCCGGTCGAGGCGGTCCAGGAGCTCACCGGCGGCTTCGGCGCCGACGTGGTGATCGACGCGGTCGGCCGGCCGGAGACCTGGAAGCAGGCGTTCTACGCCCGTGACCTCGCCGGCACCGTCGTGCTCGTCGGCGTGCCCACCCCGGACATGAAGGTCCCCGACCTGCCGCTGCTGGACTTCTTCGGGCGCGGCGGTTCGCTGAAGTCGAGCTGGTACGGCGACTGCCTCCCGTCGCGCGACTTCCCGATGCTCGTCGACCTCTACCAGCAGGGCCGGCTCGACCTCGACGCGTTCGTCACCGAGCGGATCGGGCTCGACGACGTCGAGGCGGCCTTCGAGCACATGCACCACGGCGAGGTCCTCCGCTCCGTGGTGATCCTCTGACCGATGTACCTCCCCGACCCTCCCGAGGAGCACCCATGACCGGCACCGAGTGCCCGCGCACCCGCATCGACCACACCGTCACCAGCGGCACGTTCAGCCTCGACGGGCAGACCTTCGACGTCGACAACAACGTGTGGGTGGTCGGTGACGACCACGAGTGCGTCGTGATCGACGCGCCGCACGACGTCACACGGATCCTGGCCGCGGTGGGGGAGCGGCAGGTGAAGGGGATCTTGTGCACGCACGCCCACGACGACCACGTCCGCGTGGCCCCGCGGCTGCGCCAGGAGACGCAGGCCCCGATCTTCCTGCACCCCGACGACCGGCCGGTGTGGGAGCTGACCCACCCCGACGAGCTGTGGGACGTCGACCTCGCCGACGGCCAGATCATCGAGGTCGGCGACATCCGACTGCAGGTGATCCACACACCCGGCCACGCCCCCGGCGCGGTGTGCTTCTACGCCGAGGAGCTCGGCTGCGTCTTCACCGGCGACACGCTGTTCAACGGCGGACCGGGCGCCACGGGCAGGTCGTTCAGCGACCACGACACGATCGTCGCGTCGATCCGCGAGCGGCTGTTCGCACTGCCCGACAGCACGGTCGTGCACACCGGGCACGGCGAGGACACGACGATCGACGCGGAGAAGGCCAACCTGGGCTGAGCTCCGGGGCTCAGAGCCTGAGGAGCGCCTCGCGCATGCCCTGCTCCGCCTCGTCGCCGAGCTTCTTGAACGCCGGGGCGAGCAGCGGCGCGGCGAACCGCGCCAGGCCCTTGAAGTCGAACCGCGCCACGTAGCGCACCTCGGTGCCCGACGCTGTCGGCCGGAACGTCATCGTGTCGTGCGCCACCACGGTCTTGTTCTCCCCGCGCAGCGCGAACACCTCGCCCGGCACGATCCGCTCGACCACGTAGGTCAGCTCGGTCTCGCGGCCGGCGAACTTGGAGACGTTGCGGTACGCCGTACCGACCCCGCCGTCACCGCTCACCCGCTCGGTCCGCACCGTCCCGGGGTCCCACTCGTTGGTCGTCGTGAAGTCGCTGAGGTAGGCGAACACGGCCGCGACCGGCCGGTCGACGGTGACGGTGCGTTCGATGGTGGTCGTCATGCACCGACGCTAGCCCGCCGGTGGTGACCCGGCACCGGCCGCGTCTATGGTCAGGGGTCACACGCTTGAACGTGCTTCGAGGGGGAACGAGTACACCGTGATCGCGACCTACCGTCTTCAGCTGCATGCCGGTTTCACCTTCGCGGACGCCGAAGCCCGGGTCGCCTACCTCGCCAGTCTCGGTGTCACGCACCTCTATCTCTCCCCGGTCCTCCAGGCCGTCCCCGGCTCCCTGCACGGGTACGACGTCCTCGACCACACCCGCATCAGCGACGAGCTCGGCGGCGAGGACGGGCTCGTCTCCCTGGCCGACACAGCGCGCGAGCACGGCCTGGGGATCGTCGTCGACGTGGTGCCCAACCACATGGCCTTCGTCGCCCCCGAGCACGCCAACGCCCCGCTCTGGCAGACCTTGCGCGAGGGACGGGAGGCGGCGACCGCGCACTGGTTCGACATCGACTGGGACGCCGGCGGCGGCAAGCTGGGCCTGCCGATCCTGGGTGGGACGCTCGAGGAGGCGCTCGCCGCCGGCGAGATCACCCGGGACGAGTACGACGGTCAGCCGGTGCTGCGCTACTTCGACCACGTGCTCCCGGTCGCACCGGGCACGAGCGACGGCGACCTCGCCGAGGTGCTCGACAGACAGCACTACGTGCTGGCGAACTGGCGCGACAGCGACGCGATGCTCAACTACCGCAGGTTCTTCGACGTCACCGAGCTGATCGCGGTGCGGGTCGAGCTGCCCGACGTCTTCGAGGCGACCCACCGGCTGCTGCTCGACCTGAACCACCGCGGGATCATCGAGGGGTTCCGCATCGACCACCCCGACGGCCTCGCCGACCCGGAGGGTTACCTGCAGCAGCTGCGCGACGCGACGGTCAACGGCACCGGCATCTGGGTGGAGAAGATCCTCGAGGGGGAGGAGAGGCTGCCCCCGTCGTGGCCCTGCGACGGCACCACCGGCTACGACGCGATGCGGGCGGTGACCACCGCCCTCGTCGACCCCGAGCCGCTGCCGGTGCTCGACGAGTGCTGGGTGCAGGCCGGCGGCGGGCTGGACCTGGAGAACGCGGTCGAGCGCGCCAAGCGCAAGGTCGTCGACGAGCTGCTCGGCCCGGAGGTGCAGCGGCTCACCCGCCGTGCCTGCGACGCGCTGCCGGACCTCGACGAGGAGCGGGTCACCGACGCGGTCGTCGAGCTGCTGGTCGCCAGCGAGGTCTACCGCGCCTACGTCCGTCCCGACGAGCGGCTGTCCCCGTTGGCGCGCAAGCGGCTCGAGCAGGCGCGCCAGGAAGCGGTCGCGGCGCGGCCCGACCTGGAGTTCGAGCTGAACGCCCTCGCCGACATCGCCAAGGCCGAGGAGCCCGACGACGAGCACTCGCTGGACTTCGCGATCCGGCTGCAGCAGACGTGGGGGCCGGTGATGGCCAAGGGGATCGAGGACACCACGTTCTACCGCTGGCACCGGCTCGTCGCGCTCAACGAGGTCGGCGGCGACCCGGCGGTCCTCGAGCGGGCCGAGCCCGCGATCATGCACGAGTGGGCCGCGCACCAGCAGCGGCACTGGCCGCTGTCGATGACCACGCTGTCCACCCACGACACCAAGCGCAGCGAGGACGTCCGTGCGCGCCTGCTGGCCGTCGCCCAGGACACCATCGCGTGGGAGGACTGCTCCAAGCTCTACCGGGAGGCGGCCGACGAGGCGGGGGTCGACCGGCCGACCGCGCACCTGCTGTGGCAGACGATCGTCGGCGCCGGCCCGCTGCCGCAGGACCGGCTGCACGCCTACCTCACCAAGGCCATGCGCGAGGCCAAGCGGCACACCGCCTGGGTCGACGGCGACCCGGACTACGAGGCACGGGTGCTCGCCTTCGCCGACCATGCGATGTCGCCGGGCCCGCTGCGCGCCTGCGTCGACGAGGCGGTGCTGGAGAACACCGAGGGGATCCGGGCCACCGTCCTCGGGCAGAAGCTGCTGCAGCTGCTGCTGCCCGGCACCGCCGACACCTACCAGGGCTGCGAGGTCGTGAACCTCTCCCTGGTCGACCCCGACAACCGCCGCCCGGTCGACTACGACGCGCTCGAGGCCCGGCTGCGCCGGCTGGAGGAGCAGCGACCCGAGTCGCTGGACGACGAGAAGCTGCTGGTCACCTCGCGCGCGCTGCGCGTGCGCCGCGAGCTGCGCGGCGCGTTCGGCGACGACGCGACCTACGAGCCGCTCGCCTCGACGACCGAGCACGCGGTCGGCTTCGTCCGCACCGGCCAGGTGACGGCCGTCGTCACCCGTGCCCCGCGACGCCTGGTCGACGCCGGCGGCTGGCAGGACCAGACGCTCACCCTGCCCCCGGCCGACGGCACCTGGCGCGACGAGCTCACCGGCCGCAGCCACGCTGCCGGCGAGGTCCGCTGCGCCGACCTGTTCGCGACGATGCCCGTGGCCCTGCTCGTGGCGCGGTGAGAGAGGACCCGATGCGCGAGTTCACGCTGTGGGCGCCCCGCGCCGAGACGGTCGACCTGGTGCTCGGCGACCAGCGGCACCCGATGGCCCCCGGCGACGGCGGTCACTGGCACGTCGCGGTCGAGGCCGCACCCGGTACGACGTACGCCTTCTCCCTCGACGGCGGCGACCCGCGCCCCGACCCCCGCGGGCTGCGGCTGCCCGACGGCCCGCACGGCATGTCGCAGCTGTTCGACCCCGCCGACTTCGCCTGGACCGACCAGCGCTGGACCGGCGTGCCGCTCGAGGGCGCGGTGATCTACGAGCTCCACGTCGGCACCTTCACCCCCGAGGGCACCCTCGACGCGGCGGTCGACCGGCTCGACCACCTCGTCGACCTCGGGGTCACCCTCGTCGAGCTGATGCCGCTGGCGCCGTTCCCCGGCAGCCGTGGCTGGGGCTACGACGGGGTCGCCCCCTACGCGGTGCACGAGGTCTACGGCGGGCCGGCCGCGCTGCAGCGGTTCGTCGACGCCGCCCACGGGCGGGGGCTCGGGGTCTGCCTCGACGTGGTCTACAACCACCTCGGCCCGGACGGGAACTACCTCGGCGAGTTCGGGCCGTACCTGACCGACACCCACCACACGCCGTGGGGTGCCGCGCTCAACCTCGACGCCCCCGACAGCGAGCCGGTCCGCCGCTGGGTCCTGGACAACGTCCGCCAGTGGTTCCACGACTTCCGGGTCGACGCACTCCGGCTGGACGCGGTCCACGAGCTGCACGACGACCGCGCCCTGCACCTGCTCGAGGAGATGTCGCGGGAGGTCGACGAGCTCGCCGCCCGGGAGGGCAGGCGGCTGTGGCTGATCGCCGAGTCCGACCGCAACGACCCGCGCACGGTCACCCCGCGCGGCCGGGCCGACGCCGTGGGCGGGATCGGGTTGCACGCCCAGTGGGCCGACGACGTCCACCACGCGCTGCACGTAGCGCTGACCGGCGAGACGCAGGGCTACTACAGCGACTTCGCCGATCCGGGCGCGCTGGAGAAGGCGATGCGCAGCCCGTTCTTCCACGACAGCACGTGGTCGTCGTTCCGGGGCAGGCGGCACGGCCGGCCGGTCGACGCCGCCTCGGTGCCGGGCTGGCGGTTCGTCGCCTCGCTGCAGACCCACGACCAGGTCGGCAACCGCGCGACCGGCGACCGGATCTCGGCCACCGTGCCGCCGGGTCTGCTGGCCTGCGGCGCGGCGCTGCTGCTGACCGCGCCGTGGACGCCGATGCTGTTCATGGGCGAGGAGTGGGGCGCGAGCACCCCGTGGCAGTACTTCACCGACCACACCGACCCCGAGCTCGGCGAGGCGGTGCGGCAGGGACGACGCGCGGAGTTCGCCTCGCACGGCTGGGACGAGAACGACGTACCCGACCCACAGGCCGAGGCCACCTTCACCGCCTCGAGGCTGGACTGGTCCGAGCGCGACAGCGGCGACCACGCGCGCCTGCTGCAGTGGTACCGCGACCTGATCCACCTGCGTCGCGAGCAGCGGGACCTGCACGACCCGCACCTCGGCCGGGTCCGCGCCAGGCACGACCACGACACCGGCCTGTTCACGATGGAGCGCGGCCGGCACCGGGTGCTGGTCAACCTCTCCGCGGCCGAGGTGCGCACCGAGGCCGTCGGCGAGGTGCTGCTGAGCTGGGAGCCGGGGGTCGCCGTGGTCGACGGTGTCGTGGAGGTGCCGCCGCACTGCGCCGTGGTCGTCGGTCCGTGACCCGTCGCTCGCGCCCGCACCCGCTCGCCTGTAAGGATCGACCGATGACCATCCGCCGCGCCTCCGTCGCCTCGTTCGTGCTCGGCCTGCTGCTCAGTGCCTGCACGCTCGGCGGCGCGAGCGACGACGGGGTCGGTTCGTCGCCGGCCGCCGAGCTGTCCGGCGCCCAGGCCCGCGACCGGCACGCCGCCCGGGACCGGGTCACGCTCGCCCCGATGAGCGCCCGGGTGAGCGGACAGGTCACCGCGCCGGAGCCGGCCACCACCGGCTGGGGCCCGACGGTCGCCGAGCTTCGGCGCGCGCGCCGGATCGCGGCCCGGCTGCCGCTGGCGAAGCTCGCAGGCCAGGTCATCGTGGCCGAGTACGACGGGCGCCGGGCGCCGACCGGGCTGGTGAACGGGCTGCACCTCGGCGGCGTGATCGTCATGGCCGACAACATCGGCGGCACCGCCGCGCTGCGCCGCAGCAACCGCGCCCTGCAGGCTGCCGCTCGTGACGCCGGCCGCCGCTGGCCGGTGTTCATCGGGGTCGACCAGGAGGGCGGCATCGTCGAGCGGGTCAAGGGCGCCGCGACCCGGTTCCCGACGTTCATGAGCACCGGCGCCGCCGGCAACGCCACCCTCACCCGCCGGGCCGCGGCGGCCAGCGGCGCCGAGCTGCGCAACCTCGGGTTCAGCGTCGTGTTCGCCCCCGACGCCGACGTCACCTCCGGGCCCGACGACCCGACCATCGGATCGCGCTCGGCGAGCAGCCGGCCGAAGGTGGTCGCCCGCCAGATGAACGCCGCCGTCGACGGCTACCTCAGTGCCGGCGTCGTCCCGGTGGTCAAGCACTTCCCCGGGCACGGCTCGGTGACCGCCGACAGCCACGTCGAGCTCCCCGTGCAGCGCAAGACGTTGCGGCAGCTGCGAGCCGGCGACCTCGTGCCGTTCCGCTCGGCTGTCGAGCAACGGGTGCCGTCGGTGATGGTCGCCCACATCGACGTGCGTGCGGTCGACCCGCGGACGCCCTCGACGGTGTCGCGCAAGGTGGTCACCGGGCTGCTGCGCCGCGACCTCGGGTTCTCCGGCCTCGTGGTCAGCGACGCGATGAACATGGCCGCGGTCGCGAACCGGTTCTCCAGCGGCGAGGCCGCGGTCAGGGCGCTGGCCGCCGGTGTCGACGTCGTGCTGATGCCCCCGGACCCGCGGGCCGCCCGCGACGCGATCGTCGGCGCGGTGCGGAGCGGGCGGCTCTCCCGCGGCCGGGTCGAGTCGGCGGCCGCTCGCCAGATCGCGGTGCTCCTGCACCAGCGCGCGACCGAGCCGTCGCTGACGCGCCGGCCCGGGACGAGCGGGCGAGCGTCGTACCTGCTCTCGGCGGGGGCGGCGACGGTCGCCGCCGGACCGTGCCGGGGGAGGCTGGTCGGCGGCGCCGTGCGCGCGACCGGCCCGGCCGACGCCGTCGCCCGGTTCGACGCGGCCGCGCGGGCTGCGGGGCTGCGGACCGGTGCAGGCACCGAGGTCGCCCTGATCGGCTACCGGGGCGGAGCGCGTTCCGCCGACGTGGTGGTCAGCCTGGACACGCCCTACGTGCTCGGGCGCAGCTCGGCGCGTGTGGCGAAACTCGCGATGTACGGCGACACGCCCGGCGCGATGAAGGCACTGGTGCGTGTCCTGCTCGGCAAGGCGCGGGCGCCGGGTCACCTCCCGGTGCCGGTCACGGGCGTCCAGCGCACCGGCTGCTGACCGGGCCCTCGGGCCTGCGCCGGGCCGTCAGCCGAGCGAGTACTCCAGCACCAGCTCGTACCCGTCCTCGCTGTGACCGGCGATGCGCAGCTGCCCCTCGCCCCGGAGTCCGGCCAGCTCGCCGGTGCCCATGCCGGGGAGGACCTCGACGCGCACCGTGACCGCCTCCGCGTCGTGCTCGCCCACGTGCCGGAGCACGAACGAGCCCTCGCGGCCCTCCAGCGAGCCGGTGACGTGCTCGAGGCCGAACGCCGGGGCCGAGCCCGGGTGGTAGGCCAGCAGGTAGGCCATCGTCGAGGAGCCGACGAGGTCGCCGGTGTAGGTGTAGCCCGCCTCCACCCGGCTCATCCCGCGGGTGGGGGTGTAGACCTCGCCGTGCCGGGTCCCCGTCCCGTCGATGTCGACCAGCGTGGTCTCTGACCACGACGAGACCTGGAACCGCGTGACTGCCTGGTGTGTGTAGGTGATGGTGTCCATGCCGGCCAACCTAGGAACCGCCGGAGACCCGGTCTTGAACAAACGCGACGACTAGCATCGGGGCTCGTGAGCACCGGCGAGAGCGTCCCGCGGGGGAGGCCCGAGGCGATCGTGCGGCCGCGCGCGGGCGCGGAGGTGTTCCGCGTCGAGCGGTTCGCGCCACGACCCGAGCTGGCGGAGTACGTCGACTACCACTGGCTGGTGCACTGGGACGTGCCGGGACGACACCGTCAGGAGGTCGTGCCGCAGCCGCGGGTGCACGTCGCGGCCGAGCACGGTCGGCTGCTCGTGCACGGCCTCAGCCGAAAGCCGTTCGAACGGGTTCTCACCGGCTCTGGGCTCGTCCTCGGGACCGCCTTCCACCCCGCCGGCTTCCGGCCGCTGCTGAAACGGTCCGTGGGGAGCATCGCCGAGACGGTGCTCCCAGGGCACGAGGTGCTGGGGGTGGACGACCGGGCGGCGGCGGAGCGGATCCTCGCCGACGGGCCGGCCGAGGAGCTCGTGCGAGCCATCGAGGACTACCTGCTGGAGACCTGTCCGGAGCCCGACGAGACCGCCCGACGCGTGCGCGGCCTGGTTGAGGAGGCCGAACGCCGCCACGACCTCCGCCGGGCCGAGGACCTGGCAGCAGTCGCCGGCACCAGCCTGCGCTCGCTGCAGCGGCTGTTCACCGAGTACGTCGGCATCGGCCCCAAGTGGGTGATCCAGCGGTTCCGCATCCTCGAGGCCGCGGCGGCTGCGACGGGTGACCGGCCCGTCGACTGGTCCGCACTCGCGCAGGAGCTCGGCTTCAGCGACCAGGCCCACCTCACCCGGGCGTTCCGCCAGGTGGTGGGCTCCCCGCCGGAGACCTACCGCCGCGATCCCGCTACCTGAGCCGCCCGGACGTCCCGACGGGTCAGCGCACCGGGCGGACCAGCAGTGCGGTGCCCTTGCCCGCCACCCGGGTGAGTACGACGGTCGCCTCGGCGTCGCCCTTCAGCGCCAGCCGGCGCCGGAGCTCCTCGGGCACCACGTCCACACCGCGCTTCTTGATGGTCAGCCGGCCGATGCCGCGCAGCCGCAGCGCGGCCTTGAGCGCCTTCTCCTTGTAGGGCAGCTCCTCGAGCACCTCGTAGCTGCGGGCGAACGGCGTGGTGAACCCGGAGTCGCTGGTGACGTAGGCGATGTGCTCGTCGACCAGCCCGCCGTGCACGCCGGCGGCGACCGCGGTGACCAGCCCGGCCCGGATCACCGCGTCGTCGGGCTCGTAGAGGTACCTGCCCACCGCCCGCACCGACCGGTCACCGGGGTCGTCCTCGTCGGTGATGCTCGCCAGGCCGGTCGGCCGGACCACCGTCGCGCGACGGGTGACGGTCGCCAGCTGCGGCGACCACAGCGAGGCCTCCTTCAGGTCGCCGTCGTCGCTGACCCACTCGGCCTCGACGCCGGGCGGCACCAGGTCGTGCGGGATGCCGGGGGCGACCTTCACGACCGAGGGCCGGTGGAGCAGCCGCTCGACGAACGA
>JBMOMG010000089.1:0-15647 GCA_049323155.1 Actinomycetota bacterium
ATGACCAGTCTGTTGAGTGTCATGCCCCGGACGCTGACGCCCGGGCAACTCAGAGTCCGGGATCTCCGGAGACATCCGTCCGGCATGTCTTGAGACACCTGTCCGGGATGTCCTGAACCAGCACACCGCCACCTCCGCCAGACCCGAACGGCCCCACGAAGCACTGCTTCGCGGGGCCGTTCCGCGTCCGGAGGTCACTCCTCGCCGGACTGCTCGTCCTCGAGCGACTGCTCGCTCTCGGCGGGCTCGCCGATCTCGGTGTCGCCGACCGGCGGGTCGAGCTCGATGTAGGCGCCGACCCGGAAGTCTCCGACGGTGCGGATGGTCACCGGCTGCAGCCCGACCGGCCGGCCGTCGCGGTAGGTGACCAGCGTGATTTGGGCGTTGCGCCGCAGCTTGCTGCCGACCGCGATCGCGTACGCCGCGCCGCCGGTGGTCCCGTTGGTGTAGCTGTAGCCCACCTTGCCGTTCACCCCGATGTACTCGGTCGGCCCGAGCTGCTCGTGGACGTGACCGGCGACGACGAGGTCCACACAGCCGCGCTCCAACGCGTAACGGCCGGTGTTCGCGTCGTGGGTGAGCAGCGTCGCCACCCGATCACCCTGCTCGTCGTACTCACAAAGCTGGTCGGCGACGGCTTCCGCGTGCTCGCTGAACGACAGGCCCTTCTCGTCCCGCCAGGAGCCGAGGCCGCTGCTGCGGGGGTCGTCGGCGCCGAGCAGCCGCACGTCGCCGGGGGCGTCGACGGCCTCACCGCCGAACCGCTCGAAGCCGAGCTTGCCGAGGTACTCCGCGACGAACTCGCCGTAGTCATGGTTGCCGGTCACCGCGAACCGGTCGTAGTCCTCGAACACCCGTGCCAGCGAGTCGAGGCTGAACGCCTCCCACTCCGACCCTGTGGAGGTGTCGTCGCCGGCGTCGAGCAGCACGGACGCGCCCCCGGCGTCGGCGATCGCGCGGGCCACCTTGTCCATGCCGACGTTGTCGTGGCGGTCGCTCACCAGGAGGGCGACGGTCTCGTCCTCCTCCGGCTGCCGGATCTGGTCGGCGATGTCCGGGACCGCGTCCGCGACGCGGGTGTAGAACTCGAACCCCTTGCTGTAGCTGGCCAGCAGGCTCTCGGCGATCCGCTTCGTGCCGGTGGTGAACAGCCCGGCCTCCACCTCGAGTGGCTGGGCCTGCTCGGGGATGGGCACCCCGCTGAGCTCGTCGCCGATCGGCTGCCACTCGGAAGCCTGCTCGGTGGTCGTGCCGCCCCAGCCCCAGGGCTGGAGGACGGCTGCGGCGATGACCGCGAGTCCCAGCGCGCTGAATGCGGTACGGCGCAAGGTCACGTGTTGGAAGAGCTCGGCTCGGCGCCGGCTCCCGAGCAGCAACCACAGGGCGGGCCCGGCCAGGCCGGCGAGGGCTCCGCTGACGGCAGCGTCGAGGGCCATCCCGGTCATCGCGCCGACGACCTTGGCGACCTCACCCTCGGGCTGGGCGCCGATCACCGTGTAGCGGTCGATCAGCTCGTCGTACGACGTCAGCGTGGTCTTGCCGAAGTCGATGTGCGCACCCAGCCAGCGCTCGGTGGGGTAGCGCAGGTTCGGCAGGTAGGGCCCGAGGTCGAGCGTGGCGTAGCCGTCGAAGGTGGGCGTCACCACCGCGTCATGTCCGGCCACCGCGGTCGCCTCGCTGCTGCCCACGAACGTCAGCGCAGCGACCGGGAGCGCCACCACGGCCCAGGTCGCGGCGAGCGCTCCGAGCAGGCGCAGGCGGGGACGACTCATCGGGTGAAGCCTAGGCGTTGCATGTTCGTGCAGGTTCCTAGCGTCCATCGGCTCGGTCTGCCGAGCGCGTCGCAGCGACGCCGGGCGAGGGCGGCAAACCCTTCACGAGCCAGCCGGCCCGAGTCGGATCGCGGCATTGCGCCGGACATGTCGCACGCATCAATGCTTGCTGTGGCGCCGCCAGTAGGCAAGGATTGCCCCCAGCATTGCGACGAGGCCCCAAAAGTCGGCATTTGTCCGATATTCGAGCGCGGCTCGCATTATGCATCTCCATTGAGGACGTCGCAGCGAAACGCCGTTTCTGCAGAAAGTTGCACTGCAAAGCCATGAGGTCCGCTTGGGTAGCACAAGCACAGCGGCGTGCCGGAGACTGATACCGGGCCACCGTCCCAGTGGCCATACCACGACTGAACACGAGGTTGACCGATGAAGAAGACGCGCATCGTCGCCAGGATCATCGCCGGGGCTGCAGCCTCCGCCCTTCTCCTGACCGGTATCGCCGCCGCGCCCGCGCAGGCCGACACCGGCTGGAACCAGATCAAGACGATCAAGAAGGACGGCGGCACCGGCACCGTCAAGCAGCTCCGTGACACCGGCTGGAACCCGATCTGATCGGTCGACCACGAACGTCACAAATGCGCCGACCCCGGCGCCACATGGCTTGAGACGGGGACGAACTAAGTAGCCATCCCCCCGGCAGTTCGATCCCAGCGCCATCCCCCCGGCCCGTCTCAACCCGCGAGGGCAGACACGTTCCCCAACGTGATCTGCCCTCGCCACATTTCGGGGGCGGGCCACCACGTGGGCGGGCAGCCAGGGCCTACTCGTCCCCGTCTGCCCCGGTGTCGTCGTCCACGACCGTCCCGGTCAGCTCGGCCAGACCTTGGGCCTTGCCCATCGCGTGCCCGAGCTGGAAGCGGGTCTGCACGCCGTACTCCTCCTTGAGGGCGGCGATGTAGCCGGCGTAGGTGCGGGTGCTCACGCCGAGCCGCTTCGCACTCGCGGGGTCGCTGTGCCCCTCGACCAGGAGCCGGATGGTCATCGCGCGGACGTCCTCGGCGATCGTCTTCTCGTTCTTCGCCTCGTGGGCAGTGAAGGGCCTGGCGCGTTCCCAGGATCGTTCGAAGATGTCGACCAGATAGTCCACCACCGACTTGTCGCGAAGTGCCAGGGCCACGGCGTGGTCCTCCGAGCCCGGGATCACCGCCACCTCGCGGTCGATGATGATCAGCCGCTTGAAGAACTCGTCGAGCGTCCGCACCTCGGCGCCATGTGCCGTGACCTCGGCGACGTACTCCCGGGTGGCCGGACTCTGCCGAGCAGAGTGTTGGTAGAGCGTCCGCATCTTCAGGCCGCGGTCGAGCGCTCGGAGGTCCCGGTTCTCGGCCTGGGCCAGCGCGTTGGCCGGCCTTCGACCGTACGGCTGGGCGGTGAGCAGTTCCGTGCGGGCGTCGCTCACCAGGGCTTGCAGGAAGTTGTCGATCTGGGTGATGCCGCGAATCTCGGTGATCGGTGCGATGTCCGACCTCGTTGCACGGCGGTACGTCTGCCCCAGTTCGGCGAAGGCCTCGGCCCACTGCGCGGACTCGTGGAGCAGCTCGGCACCCTCGCTGCTGAGGGGGACGACGACACGGTTCTGGACGGTCGACGGGTCGACCGGGAGGTACTCGGTCTCCGCGGTGTTCGGCACCAGCAGGCCGATGTCGAGCAGCAGGTCGAGGGCTGGGCGGAACTCGCCGCCGTCGGCGAACCGGGGGTCGTTCGCGGGGAGCTTTCCGTGCGCGGCGGCGTTGCTGTACAAGCGTCCGGCGGAGGCCTCGAGCAGCTTCCGTTCGTCAGGTCCGTACCTGCTCGCCAAGGCGACGATTCCTCCCTCTCCCCCGAAAGCAAAGTATGCCCTAGTCGGGTAAGCGAGGCGATCCGGACCCGCGCCTCCTCCTGGACAACGCGAAGGGCCCCCGACCGTGATCCGGTCGAGGGCCCTTCGTGGCCGACAGGGCGCCTAGCTGGTCATCCCGAGACGGGCCTTGAGGCTGTCGAGCTCGGTCCAGAGTACGGCGGGCAGGTCGTCGCCGAACTTCTGGAACCACTCGGTGATCTGCGGGATCTCGGCCTTCCACTCCTCGACGTCGACGCGCAGCGCCTCCTCGAGGTCCTCCGCAGACATGTCCAGGCCGTCGGTGTCCAGAGCGTCCGGCGTGGGCACGTAACCGATCGGCGTCTCGACGCCCTCGGCCTGGCCGTCGATCCGCTCGACGATCCACTTCAGCACGCGGCTGTTCTCACCGAAGCCGGGCCACACGAAGTTGCCGTCGGCATCGCGGCGGAACCAGTTGACGTAGAAGATCCGGGGGAGCTTCGCGGCGTCGTTGTCCTTGCCGACCGTGATCCAGTGGTTGAAGTAGTCGCCGGCGTTGTAGCCGATGAACGGCAGCATCGCCATCGGGTCGCGGCGCACGACGCCGACCGCACCGGTCGCGGCAGCCGTGGTCTCGCTGGAGAGCGTGGCGCCCATGAAGGTGCCGTGCGTCCAGTCGCGGGCCTCGGTGACCAGCGGGATGGTGTCCTTGCGACGGCCGCCGAACAGGATCGCGTCGATCGGCACGCCGTTGGGGTCGTCGTACTCCGGCGCCAGGATCGGGCACTGCTTGATCGGCGTGCAGTAACGGCTGTTGGGGTGGCTGGAGAGCTCGCCCGACTCCGGCGTCCAGTCCTCGCCCTTCCACGAGGTGGCGTGGGCCGGCATGTTCTCCATGCCCTCCCACCACACGTCGCCGTCATCGGTGAGCGCGACGTTGGTGAACACCGAGTTGCCGATGTCGATCGTGCGCATGGCGTTGGGGTTGGTCTTCTCGTTGGTGCCCGGCGCGACACCGAAGAAGCCGAACTCCGGGTTGACCGCGTAGAGGCGCCCGTCGTCGCCGACCCGCATCCAGGCGATGTCGTCGCCGAGGGTCTCGACCTTCCACCCCGGGATGGTCGGGGCGAGCATCGCGAGGTTGGTCTTGCCGCAGGCGCTCGGGAACGCCGCTGCGACGTACTTGGTGACGCCCTGCGGGCTGGTCAGCTTGAGGATCAGCATGTGCTCGGCGAGCCAGCCCTCGTCGCGTGCCATGACCGACGCGATGCGGAGCGCGTAGCACTTCTTGCCGAGCAGGGCGTTGCCGCCGTAGCCGGAGCCGTAGGACCAGATCGCGCGCTCCTCGGGGAACTGCACGATGTACTTGGTCTCGTTGCACGGCCAGGCGACGTCCTGCTGGCCGGGCTCGAGCGGCATGCCGACGGAGTGGAGGGCGGGCACGAAGTCGGCGTTCAGCTCCTCCATCCGGCGGAGGACGTTGCTGCCCATGCGGGCCATGACGCGCATGGAGGCGACGACGTAGGCGGAGTCGGTGATCTCGACGCCGAACATCGGGCTCTCGGCCTCGAGGTGACCCATCACGAACGGGATGACGTACATCGTGCGGCCACGCATCGACCCGCGGTACAGGTCGGTCATGATCGCCTTCATCTCGTTCGGGTCCATCCAGTTGTTGGTGGGCCCGGCGTCGCGCTCGTCGACGGAGCAGATGAAGGTGCGGTCCTCGACGCGCGCCACGTCGGTCGGGTCGGAGGCAGCCCAGAAGGAGTTGGGCTTCTTCTCCTCGTTGAGCCGGACGAAGGTGCCGCTCTCGACGAGCGCGTCGGTGAGCTGGACCCACTCCTCCTCGGAGCCGGTGCACCAGTGGATGCTGTCGGGCTGAGTGAGCTCGGCGACCTCGTTGACCCAGTTCAGGATCCCCTGGTGGGTCGTGGGCGCACTCTGGTTCTTCTCGCTGCTGTCGATCGCAGTCTCGGCGGTCATGGCCTACCGTTCCCTCTCGCGCGTCCGGTATGCGGAAAGGCGCATCCGGCCATCGAGCGTATCGATGGAGTGTCGTGGAGTTGTTTTTCCTGTGATCGCCGCTTCGTTGCAGCGATCCTTCTTGGAGGAGCCCGCGTACGCCGCGCGCCTCTGCGCGCCGTAACAGGGTGCTAGTGAATGTACTCACATGCTCTGAGGGCGGCTATTGGATCGATCAACGGGCCGGCTCGCGGGGTCGGGGTCGCCGTGCGAGTGCGGTCACATCAGCCCGCCTCGATTTTCGTCCGCGCCGTGAGCACGCTAGAGTTCACACGCCCAACGGCACGCGCTCGTAGCTCAACGGATAGAGCATTTGACTACGGATCAAAAGGTTGGGGGTTCGAATCCCTCCGAGCGCGCACAGACAGAAGCCCAGGTCCATCCCCCGTGACCTGGGCTTTTGTCTTGCCATGCAGGCGGCCCGGAGCCCGCAACCGTTGGATCGTCAGTGGGCGCGTCCGGATGCCCCGCACGGACGGGCGCGAAGCCACGCGCCGGATCATGGCCGGTCCTCACCCGCGGCCGCGGGTGGTGGTGCTGACGACGTTCGACGCCGGCGAGTACGTGCTGGCCGCCCTGCAGGGCGGCGCCCGGGCGGCGGGTGAGGTGATGACCCGTGGGCCAGGTGGGCTATGCCGTGACTATGCCGAGTAAAGGCCCGGACCAGGCCTTTTCGGGACATTCGACACCTGGAGTTCCCATATGCCCCGGCCGATGTACAGGGTGGACCCTCAGGTCTCCGACGTCGCGGGGGACGCACGGCTTCGAGGGGTCCCCGCGGCCGGACGGGGGTCAACGGCCGCGGGCAGGTCGCCTTGCACACCGGCGGGGCGATGTCCGTCCGACCGAAGGAACCCGAGATGACTTCCCACCGGCCCACCTCCTGGTGGCACTCCAATGTCGCCGCACGCTGGTTCGACCACCGCAGGATGCGCACGAAGGTGTTGTTCGTGGCGGCGATCGGCCTGCTCCTGGCCACGGTGATCGGGCAGGTCGCGGTGACCCAGATGGGCGCGATCGCCGACGAGGCAGCGGCCATCGAGGAGGAGGGGCTGCAGCCGGTCGGCCAGCTCAACGAGGTCCGCCAGTGGTTCCTGCAGACCCGGATCGACGCGCTCGCCGACGAGATGCAGACCGTCGAGGGGCCTGAGCACGAGGCGTTCCTGACCGATGTCCAGGCTGTCGACGACGCGCTCGCCGTCTTCGAACGGGACACCTACCTCGACGCCGCCGACCAGGAGCTGATCGCGGACTTCCGGGTCAGCTGGGCCTCCTACCAGGAGATCGTGGGCGGCCCGCTGCTCGAGCTGGCGCGGGCGCAGCGGTGGCCGGCCTACTTCGAGCTGCGTGACGCGGAGGTGAAACCGCTCGCGGCCGACATCGACAAGGTCCTGACGGCTCTGGAGGAGATGATCGACGGCGAGGCCGCGGTCGCGGTCCAGCACGCGCAGGACGCGTACGCGTCGGCGCGTCTCACGACGTACCTGTTCCTCGCCCTCGGTGCGCTCCTCCTGCTGGTTGTGGCCTTGTGGATCGCAGGTCGGATCGCGGGTCCCATCGGTCGCACCGCGGACGCCCTGCGTGGGCTGGCCGACGGGCGGCTCGACCAGCACCTGGACCTGGACAGCAAGGACGAGATCGGCCAGATGTCGACCGCCCTGAACACGGCCAGCGTCACGCTTCGCGAGGCCATGGCGCAGCTGGACGGCAACGCCCAGGCCCTGGCGTCGGCCTCCGAGGAGATGTCGAGCGTGTCGGGCCAGATGGCGGGTTCGGCACAGGAGTCGGCGGCCCAGGCGGACCTGGTGTCCACCGCCGCCGAGCAGGTCTCCCGCAACGTGCAGACCGTCGCCACGGGGACCGAGGAGATGTCGGCCTCGATCCGGGAGATCGCGCAGAACGCCGCAAGCGCCGCCGGCGTGGCCGCTCGGGCGGTCGAGACCGCGGAGACCACCACGCACATCGTCGCGAAGCTGGGTGAGTCCTCCACCGAGGTCGGCAACGTCGTGAAGGTGATCAACTCGATCGCGGAGCAGACCAACCTGCTCGCCCTCAACGCCACGATCGAGGCGGCGCGGGCCGGCGAGGCGGGCAAGGGGTTCGCGGTGGTCGCGAACGAGGTCAAGGAGCTGGCCCAGGAGACGTCCAAGGCGACCGAGGACATCTCCCGTCGGATCGAGGCGATCCAGACCGACACCCAGGCGGCAGTCGTCGCGATCGGGGAGATCTCCTCGATCATCGCCCGGATCAGCGACGCCCAGAACACCATCGCCTCAGCGGTGGAGGAGCAGACGGCCACCACGAACGAGATGAGCCGCAACGTCGCCGAGGCCGCCACCGGCTCCAGTGACATCGCTCAGAACGTCACCGGTGTCGCCAGGAGCGCTGCGGACACCACCGCGGCGGCCGGGTCGACCAGCCAGGCCGCCGAGGAGCTGGCCCGGATGGCGACGCAGATGCAGCAGCTCGTGTCCAAGTTCAGCTACTGAGCCGCGCCGGCTCGCCGTGATCGACGGCCCTGGGAAAAAAACCTTCCCAGGGCTGTCGATCTGCGCCAACCTCGTTCGACGTGTGAGTAAGAGGGGCGCAGGAGGTGCCCCGGCGACACGAGGAGACACCATGGCGAAGTACATGCTGATCATGCGCGACAGCGACGCGGCGATCGAGGCGGCTAAGAACGTGCCCTTCGAGGAGATCATCGCGGCGATGGGCCGCTTCAACGAGTCGATGATGGACGCCGGCGTGCTCGTCGGCGGCGACGGGCTGGCGCCGGCCGACGAGGGGTTCGTCGTGGACTACTCCCAGACCCCGCCGGTGGTCACCGACGGGCCGTACGGCGAGACTCACGAGCTGTTCAACGGCTTCTGGATCATCGAGGTCGCCACCAAGGAGGAAGCCGCCGAGTGGGCGCGCCGGGCGCCGCTCGGGCCGGGCACGAAGATGGAGGTCCGGCGGATCCCCGGCATCGAGGAGTTCCCGCAGGACAACGAGTGGATCCAGAAGGAGCAGGGCTGGCGCGAACAGCTCGCCGAGAAGTGATGGACCCGCGAGCGAGTGTCGAGGCGGTGTGGCGCGTCGAGTCCGCCCGCATCGTCTCGACCCTCGCCCGCGTCGTCGGGGACTTCGAGCAGGCCGAGGACCTCGCCCAGGTGGCGCTGGCCGAGGCGCTGGAGAGCTGGCCGGTCACCGGCGTACCGGAGAACCCCGGAGCGTGGCTGACCACGGTCGCGAAGCGGCGGGCCGTGGACGCCTGGCGCCGACGCGAGCGTCAGGACGCGGGCTACGCCCGGCTCGCCGGCGTCGACGAACCGTCCACGGAGCTCGCCTGGGAGCCGATCCCCGACGACGTGCTGAGGCTGGTGTTCGTCGCCTGCCACCCGGTGCTCGGCCGCGAGGCCCAGATCGCGCTGACCCTGCGTGTCGTCGGCGGCCTGAGCTCGGAGGAGGTCGCGCGGGCGTTCTTCGTGCCCGTGCCCACGATGCAGGCGCGGATCACCCGCGCGAAGAAGACCCTGTCCGCCGCGCGGGTGCCGTTCGAGGTGCCGGAGCCGCAGGAGTGGGCCGACCGGCTGGCCGGCGTGCTGGCGGTGATCTACTCCGTGTTCACCGAGGGGTACGCCGCAACGTCCGGCGAGACCTGGATTCGCCCCGACCTGGCGCGGGAGGCGTTGAGGCTCGGCCGCGTGCTCGCCCGGCTGGTCCCGCGCGAGCCCGAGGTGCACGGCCTGCTGGCGCTCATGGAGCTCCAGTCCTCCCGGTTCGCCGCCCGCGTGGCCCCCGACGGCTCGCCGGTGCTGCTGCCGGACCAGGACCGGCGCCGCTGGGACCGGTCCGCGATCCATCGCGGTCGTGAGGCGCTGCGCCGGGTCGACGAGCTGGGCCGCGGCCGCGGCGCCTACGCCCTGCAGGCCGCGATCGCCGAGGTGCATGCCACCGCGCGCACCTACGACGAGACCGACTGGCCCCGCATCGTGCTCCTGTACGACGCTCTCGCCCGCCTCGCACCGAGCCCCGTCGTCGAGCTCAACCGGGCCGTCGCGATCTCGATGGCCGAGGGCCCCGAGTCGGCACTGCCCTTGGTCGACCAGCTCGTCGACGCGGGCGCGCTGGCCGGCTCCCACCTGCCCCGCAGCGTTCGCGGCGAGCTGCTCGCCCGGCTGGGACGGGTCGAGGAGGCGGCAGCCGAGCTCGCCGCCGCCGGGCTCACCTCCAACGAGCGCCAACGACACACCCTGCTCGACCGGGCAGCGGCGCTGCGCGTGAACGCTCAGACGCCGTAGCCGCCGTCGACGTCGAGCTTCTGGCCGGTGACGAAGCCGGCGCGGTCGGAGGCCAGGAAGCACACCGCCTCCGCGATGTCCTCGGCCGAGCCGAACCTGCCCAGCGGGATGTTGCCGCGGGTGATCGCCAGTGCGCGTTCGTCGAGGTCGCCGGAGCCGATCAGGCGCGCGGCCATCCCGTCGGTGAGCATCCCCGGGCCCACGCAGTTGACCCGGACGCCGTACCGGCCCTCCTCCGCGGCGAAACCTCGCGCGAGTGCTTCGACCGCTCCCTTCGGGCCGGCGGAGAGCCCGTCGCGCACCGGGTAGCGCGCGGTCGCGGCGGTCGTCACCACGACCACCGAGCCCCGCGTCGCGCGAAGTGCTGGGAGGACGGCGTGCATCAGGTTGAAGAAGGCCGCCGCGTCCTCGGCCAGCTGCTCGGCGAACTGCGCCGGCGGCACGCGCGACAGGTGGACCATCGGCACGTGCGGTCCGGCCGCGTGTACGACGGTGTGCACGCCGCCGTGCCGCTCGACGAGGCTCGCCACGTGCCGGGCGGTCGCATCGGCGTCGGTGAGGTCGAGCGGCGCGGCCTCGCCCCGGACCCCGAGACCGGCGAGCTCCACGAGCAGCTCCTCGGGCCGGTGGGTGCGATAGGTCAGCGCGACGTCGGAGCCCCGTTCGGCGAGCAGCCGGCACACCGCCGAGCCGAGCCCGCCGGAGCCGCCGGTCACCAAAGCCACTCCGGGCCTGTCTGCGAAGTCCTTCAAGGCAGCTCCCGATCCGATCACCAAACCAAGCACTTGTTTGGTAGCCTAGCAGGCACCCCAGCCGACCTCGCCGCACCAGGAGAACGCGTGGCCCTCTCGATCGACCTCGTAGACCACGTCGTGCTCGTCACCGGAGGCGCCAAGGGGGTCGGCGACGGAATCGTCGAGACGTTCCTGCGAGCCGGTGCCCAGGTGGAGATCTGCGGCCGTACCGCACCGGAGCAGCTGCGCGAGGTCGACGGCCGCTCCCCGGTGTTCAGCGCCGTCGACGTCCGTGACGAGGAGCAGGTGGCGCGCTGGGTCGGCGAGGTCGCCGAGCGCCGGGGCCGGATCGACGTCGCGGTGAACAACGCCGGCGGAGCGCCGTACGCCGACTTTGCCACCGCCTCACCGCGCTTCCACCGCAAGATCAACGAGCTGAACTTCCTCGCGGCGGCCTTCGTGTCACAGGCGGTCCAGCCGGTGATGGCCGGGCAGGAGCAGGGCGGGGTGATCCTCAACATCACCTCGATCAGCGCCCGCCGGCCGAGTCCCGGGACCGCGGTGTACGGCGCGTCCAAGGCAGCCCTGGAGAGCCTGACCACCAGCCTCGCGGTCGAGTGGGCGCCGAAGGTCCGGGTCAACGCGATCAGCTGCGGCCTCGTCGCGACGCCGGGCTCCGCGGCCCACTACGGCGACGAGGAGCAGGTGGCTCGGGTGGCGGCGACCATCCCGCGCGGCGTCTTCGCCACCCCGACCGACATCGGCGAGGCCTGCGTGCTGCTCGCCTCCCCGCTCGCCTCGCACATCACCGGGGCGGTGCTGAACGTCGACGGCGGCGGCGAGGTGCCGGCGTTCCTGGCACACACGCCGAACGCCTAGGCCGGCTGCTCGGCCCGCAGCTCGGTCTTGAGCACCTTGCCGCTGGCGTTGCGCGGCATCGCGTCGACCACCACGACCGACCGCGGCACCTTGAAGTTCGCCAGCCGGTCCCGGCAGTGGGCGACGACCGCGTCGGCGGAGACCGACGCCCCCTGTCGGGGTACGACGTACGCCCGCCCCACGGAGCCGAGCCGGTCGTCCGGCACCCCGACCACCGCCGCCTCGAGCACGTCGGGGTGGGAGCTGATCACGTTCTCCACCTCGGCGGGGTACACGTTGAAGCCGCCGACGATGTACATGTCCTTGATCCGGTCGGTGATCTTCACGCACCCGTGCTCGTCCCGACGGCCCACGTCGCCGGTGTGCAGCCAGCCGTCGGCGTCGATCGCGGCGCGGGTGGCCTCCTCGTCCTCGAAGTAGCCGAGCATCACGTTGTCGCCGCGCAGCAGGATCTCGCCGTCCTCGCCCACGGGGAGGTCCTGGCCGGAGGAGTCGACGATCCGCACCTCGATCCCCGGCACCGGCGGCCCGGTGGTCTCCGCGATGTGGGCGGGGTCCTCGTCCGGCCGGGACTGGGTCGCGACCACGCACTCGGTGAGCCCGTAGGCCTGGCGGACGGTCTCGAAGCCGAGCACGTCGCGCATCCGCTGGAACAGCGACTCCGGCACCGACGCCGCGCCGGCGATGGAGAACCGCAGCGAGCTCAGGTCGTGCTCGGCGAGCCGCGGGTGGTCCATGAGGGAGGTGAAGATCGTGGGAGCGCCCGGGAGCACGGAGATCCGCTCGGCCTCGATCAGCCGCAACAGGGTGTCGACGTCGAAGGTGGCGAGTGGGTAGATCGTCGTACCTGCGGTGAGGGCGGCGACCACCCCGGCCTTGTAGCCGAAGCTGTGGAAGAACGGGTTCACGATCGCGTAGCGGTCGGCCGGTGTGAGGGATGCGCCCGCCGCCCACACCCGAGCCACCCCGAGGGTCTGCCGGTGCGCGCTCATCACGCCCTTCGGCACACCCGTGGTGCCGGAGGTGAACAGGATGTCGGCGACATCCTCCGGGCCCACCGCGGCGGCAACGGCCTCGGCCTGGTCGACGGGCACCTCCTCGCCGTGGGCCAGGAAGTCCGCCCAGGAGAGGCCGGCCGGCGAGGACGTCGTGGCGTTGAGGTCGACCACGGTGTGCAGTGACGGCAGCCCCGGCACGGGGCCGGCCGAACCACCGTCACCGCCCGCGGCCGCCTCGCGCAGCATCCGCCCGAAGTCGGTGTCGAGGAACCCGTTGGCGAGCACCAGCACCGAGGCGCGGGACCGCTGCAGGATGACGAGCGCCTCCTGGCCGCGGTAGCGCGTGTTCATCGGCACGACCGACGCGCCGGCGCTCTGGGCCCCGAGCAGTGCGACGATGAACTCCAGGCGGTTCGGCGCCCAGATCGCCACGCGGTCGCCGGGCCGCACGCCCGCGGCCAGGAAGGCGCGCGCCGCCTGTCCGACCAGCTCCGCCAGGCGCTCGTACGACGTCGTGGTGCCTGCCTCGACCACGGCAGGGTGGTCGCCGTGCTCCCGACCGGCAGTCCGGACGAGCTGGGGAAGGGTCTCGGGTGCTGCCACTGCCGCGCCTCCTCGAACTACCAAGTGCTTGTTAGGTACCCTAGTCGAAGGGGGTCCTTGCTGCCACGGGCCCGTTCCACTCAGAGAGCCCGAAGGGACAGCCACGATGGCCACGACGACGCCCGGTGCCGCCCGGAAGAGTGCGAGTGCAAGTGGTTCGGACCGGCGGGCGGAGCTGCTCGCCATCGCGGCGCGACTGTTCGCCACCCGCGGGTTCACCCAGACCACGGTGCGCGACATCGCCGACGAGGCGGGCATCCTGTCCGGCAGCCTCTACCACCACTTCTCGTCGAAGGAGGCGATGCTCGACGAGATCCTGCGCGGCTTCCTCGGCACCCTCCAGGAACGGTTCGTCGAGATCGAGCGGGAGGGCGACAACCCGCAGCAGGTGCTCGACGCGCTGATCAGGCATGCGTTCGCCACCATCCACGCCAACCCGCACGCCGTCGCGCTCTACCAGAACGAGGCGAGCCTGCTCTCCCGGCTGCCGGACTTCGGCTACGTCGACGAGCTGAGCCGCAAGAACGAGAACGTCTGGATCCGGGTGATCAAGGCCGGCCAGAAGTCCGGAGCGTTCCGCTCCGACGTCGACGCGACCACGACCTACCGGTTCATCCGCGACGCCGTCTGGTCAGCGGTCCGGTGGTACCGCCCCGGCGGGAAGCTCAAGGCGGACTCCCTGGCGCAGCAGTACCTCGGCATCCTGCACGGCGGGCTCCTCACCCGCTGAGAGACGCTTCCGCGCGGCGTGACAGGCGCCGCCGCGCGTGGAGGTCAGCCCGCGCTGCGCCAGCCCTCGAGCTCGGCCAGCCGCCGCCGGTGCACACGCGCCGGGCCGAACAGCTCGGCCGTGGCGTGCGCCCGCTTGAACACCAGGTGCGCGTCGTGCTCCCAGGTGATTGCCACGCCGCCGTGCAGCTGCACGGTCTCGGCCGCCACCGCCGATGCGGCCTCCGAGCACCAGGCCTTCGCCACCGCGGCGAGCCCGGGCAGGTCGGCCCCGCTGGTGGCTGCCGACCAGGCGGCCGCCCAGGAGGCGGACCGGGAGGTCTCGACCTGGAGGAGCATGTCGGCCATCCGGTGCTTCAGGGCCTGGAAGGAGCCGATCGGCCGGCCGAACTGCACCCGCTGCTTGGCGTAGCCGACGGTCATGTCCAGCCCCCGCTGCGCCGCGCCGACCTGCAGCGCGGTGACGGCGACGGCCGCGACGTCCCGCAGGCCTGCGAGCATCCCGCTGGCGTCGGTCGACAGCGGCGTCGCCCGTGCTGTGTCGAGCGTGACGGTCGCGAGCGACAGCGTCGGGTCCAGCGCCGGGGTGCGGGTACGACGCACACCGGAGCCGTCGGGGTCGACCTCGAAGAGACCCACGCCGTGCGGGGTCGAGGCCACCACGAGCAGCATGTCGGCCGCGGCGCCGTCGAGCACCAGCGTCGAGGTGCCGGACAGCCGCCAGCCGTCCTCGTCGCTGGCGGTCACCGACGAGCCGTCGACGCGCCACCGGCCGTGTTCGTCGGCCCAGGCGAGTGCCGCAACGCGTCCCGAGGCGATGTCGGGCAGCAGCCGCTCGCACGCGGCCTCGTCGCCGGAGTGGAGCACCGCCTGAGCCGCCAGGACGGCCGACCCGAGCAGGGGCGAGGGGGTGAGCGCGTGACCCAGCTGCTCGAGCACGATGTGGGTCTCGAACAGCGAGAACCCGGCTCCGCCGTACTCCTCGGGGATGGCGAGCGCGGCAGCGCCGATCTGCTCGCACAGGGTCTGCCACAGCGCCTCGTCGTACCCGCGCTCGGAGGCCGCGGCGGCCCGGACCGCAGCGCTGTCACTGCGTCGCTCGAGCAGCGCGCGGACGGTCGCGGCCAGCTCCGCCTGCTCGGGGCTCAGCGCGAACTCCATCAGGAAGCCCTCTCGGCGGTCAGCGAGGCGAGCACCCGGCCGCGGTGGTGGGACGGGTCGCCCCAGGCACCCACCAGGGCACGCACCTTGGTGATCCACAGGCCGAGGTCGTACTCGGCGGTGTAGCCGATCGCACCGTGCACCTGGAGTGCCGTGCGCGCCGCGCGGTCGGCGGCGACGGAGCAGGCGACCTTCGCTGCGGAGACCTCCCGGGCCGCGGTGGTGCCGCCGGTCATCGCGACGGCAGCGCCATAGACCAGGGGGCGGGCGAAGTCGAGGCCGACCTTGACGTCGGCGAGGGCGTGCTTGACCGCCTGGTACTCGCCGATTACCCGGCCGAACTGGCGCCGGCTCTTCGCGTAGTCCACGGCCGCGGTGAGCAGCCGCTCGCCGGCTCCCAGCAGCTGCGCGGAGCAGGCCAGGGTGGCCATGTCGACCGCGTCCCCGGCGGTGCCCTCCGGCAGGGTGGTGACCTGTTCGCCGGCCGTCACCCGGAACAGTCGGCGCGAGGCGTCGACCGAGCGGAGCGCTGACCCGAGCCGGGCCCGGGCAACGGTGTCACCGACGAGCAGGAGGGCGTGCCCGGCGACGTCGCCGTCGAGGACGTG
>JBMOMG010000089.1:15657-30180 GCA_049323155.1 Actinomycetota bacterium
CCCCCGCGGGGCCCCCGCGACCGACACCAGCGCCTTGCCCTCGGCCAGCGCGGGCAGCAGGCCGTCCGGGTCGTCCCCGGCGGAGAGCAGTGTGGGAGCGAGCGCGACGGACTCGACGAGAGGGCCCGGGACGGCGTGGAAACCCAGGCGCTCGAAGGCGACCACCAGGTCCACCGGGTCGGCCTCGAGGCCACCGTGCTCCTCGGGCACGAGCAACGCGTGCAGGCCGACGTCACCGAGCCGTCGCCACAGGTCCAGGCCGGGCTCGTGGTCGCCGGCGGCCCAGGCGCGGACCACGTTCGGGACCCCGGCGCCCTCGAGCAGGCCGTCGAGGGCGGCGGCGAACGCGCGCTGCTCCTCGGTCGGTAGGAACCTCATCAGGAGCCCCTCTTGTTGTCGCCGCGCGGCAGGCCGAGCAGGCGCTCGGCCACGATGTTGCGCTGGATCTCGTTGGTGCCGGCGTAGATGGGGCCTGCCAGCGAGAACAGGTAGCCCTCCATCCAGGCGCCGGCGCCCGGCGCCCCGTCGCCGCGCAGCTCCGCCTCCGGGCCGAGCAGGTCGAGCGACGCCTCGTGCAGCGCGATGTCGAGCTCGGACCAGAACAGCTTGTTCACGCTGCCGTGTGCGCCCATGTCGCCGCCGTCGGCGAGCCGGGTGACCGTACCCCAGGTGTAGAGCCGGTAGGCCTCCGCCCCGATCCAGGCGTCGACGACGGCGTCGCGCAGCTGTGGCTGCTCGGCCCCGCGCTCCTGCCAAAGGTCCACCAGCCGGTCGGCGGCCGCGCAGAACCTGCCCGGCGAGCGCAGCGACAGGCCCCGCTCGTTGCCGGCCGTGCTCATCGCGACCCGCCAGCCGTCGCCGGGCGCACCCAGCACGTCGGCGTCGGGGACGAAGACGTCCTCGAAGAAGATCTCGGCGAAGCCGGGGTCCCCGTCGAGCTGCGGGATCGGACGGACGGTGACGCCCGGCGCGTCGAGCGGGAACAGGAAGTAGGTCAGCCCGCGGTGGCGTTCGGCGTCCGGGTCGGACCGGAACAGCCCGAACCCGCGGTCGGCGTACGGCGCCCGGGAGCTCCACGTCTTCTGGCCGTTGAGCACCCACCCGCCGCGGGTGTCGTCGCGGCGTGCCGTGCTGCGGATCCCGGCGAGGTCGGAGCCTGCCTCGGGCTCGGACCAGGCCTGGGCCCACACCTCGGTGCCGTCGGCCATCGTCGGCAGGAAGCGCTGCTGCTGGTCGCGGGTGCCGTGCTCGAAGATGATCGGCGCGAGCAGGGAGATGCCGTTCTGGGAGATCCGGGTCGGCGCGCCGGCGCGGTAGTACTCCTCCTCGAACAGCACCCACTCCACGAGCGAGGCGTCGCGACCGCCGTACTCCTCCGGCCAGGCCACCACCGACCAGCGTCCCTCGGCGAGCTTGGCCTCCCACGCCCGGTGTGCCGCGGCACCATCCTCGGTGTCCATCGACGGCAGCGGTTCGGCGGGCACGTGGTCGCGCAGCCAGGCCCGGGCCTCGTCGCGGAAGGCGATCTCCTCCGGTGTCAGGTCGAGGTTCACTGGGCGCGCCCCGAGTCGCGCATGCTGCGTGCGTCCATCCCTGCGAGCGAGTCCTTGCCGACCTCGGCGTTGTGGGCGTGCGCGAAGTGGTGCAGCCCGAACACCGAGTCCATGCCGGCGCGCATGCCCTGCAGGTCCTCGGCCTGGTTGACCGCCTTCTTGGTCAGAGCCAGCCCGAACCGCGGCATCGCGCTGATCCGCTCGGCCATCGCCAGCGTCGTGGCCTCCAGCTCCTCGCGCGGCACGACGTGGTTGACCATGCCGAGCTCGCGGGCGCGCTGCGCGGTGAACCGGTCGCCGGTGAAGAGGAACTCCTTGGCGGCACGCGGGTTCATCACCCAGGGGTGGGCGAAGTACTCCACCCCCGGGATGCCCATCTTCACGACCGGGTCGGAGAAGAACGCGTCGTCGGAGGCGATGATGAAGTCGGCCGACCAGGCGAGCATCAGGCCGCCGGCGATGCAGGCGCCGTGCACCATCGCGATCATCGGCTTGGGCAGCTCGCGCCACCGACGGCACATGCCGAGGTAGACCTCGGACTCGCGGGCGAAGCGCTGGTCACCACCCTCCTTGTCGGTGTGGTCCCACCAGATCACCGCCTTGCGGGGATACGTCTGGGCCACGTCGCGGCCCGGTGTGCCGATGTCGTGCCCGGCACAGAAGTGCTTGCCGTTGCCCGACAGCACGATCACCTTGACCTCGTCGTCGTCGACCGCGCGACTGAAGGCGGCGTCGAGTGCGTAGGTCATCTTGGAGTTCTGCGCGTTGCGGTACTCCGGTCGGTTGAGCGTCACCATCGCCACGCTGCCGCGACGTTCGTAGGTGACGACCTCCTCCTCGGTCGCGGCGGGGGAAGTCTGCTCCGCTGACATGCCAGCTCCTCAGCGTCATCGATGGCGGCTACCAAACAAGTGCTTGGTGGGCTACTCTAGGCCATGCCTCGGCCGGTGACCAGGACCGGGGCCTGACAAGACGCCGTCGAAGGGCAACCGTGGACCTCACCTACTCAGCCGAGGACGAAGCCTTCCGCGCCGAGGTACGCGACTGGCTTGCGACCAACCTCGTCGGTGACTTCGCGGACCTGCGCGGGCGGGGCGGCTCAGGCCGCGAGCACGAGCTCTACGACGAGCGGCTGGAGTGGAACCGCCACCTGGCCAAGTCGGGCTGGACCTGCCTCGGCTGGCCCGAGGAGTACGGCGGCCGCGGGCTCAGCCTCCTCCAGCAGGTGATCTTCCACGAGGAGTACGCCAGGGCCGACGCGCCGGCACGGGTGAACCACCTGGGGGAGGAGCTGCTCGGCCCCACGCTGATCGCGTTCGGCACCGACGAGCAGAAGGCTCGTTTCCTGCCGCCGATCGTCGCGGTCGAGGAGCTGTGGTGCCAGGGGTACTCCGAGCCGGGAGCCGGCTCCGACCTCGCCGCGGTCTCCACGCGCGCCCGACTCGAGGGCGACAGCTGGGTCGTCGACGGGCAGAAGGTCTGGACCTCGCTGGCCCACCACGCCGACTGGTGCTTCGTGGTCGCCCGCACCGAGCCGGGCTCACAGCGGCACGCCGGCCTCTCCTACCTGCTGGTGCCGATGGACCAGGACGGTGTCGACGTCCGGCCGATCGACCAGCTGACCGGGACCTCGGAGTTCAACGAGGTCTTCTTCGACAGCGCGCGCACCGATGCCTCGCTGGTGGTCGGCGAGCCGGGCGACGGCTGGCGGGTGGCGATGGCAACCCTCGGGTTCGAGCGCGGCGTGTCCACGATCGGCCAGCAGGTCGGCTTCGCCCGCGAGCTCGAGGCGATCATCGAGGCGGCCCGGCGCAACGGCACGATCGAGGACCCGGTGGTCCTGGACCGGATCGCTCGCGCACACATAGGTCTGGAGGTGATGCGGCTCAACGCGCTGCGCACTCTCAGCGGCGAGCAGGGCCCGGAGGCCTCGATCGCCAAGCTGTTCTGGGGCACCTGGCATCGCGAGCTCGGCGAGCTGGCGATGGAGGTGCTCGGCCCCGAGGGGCTCACCGCCCAGGCGGCGCCCTACGAGCTCGACGAGTTCCAGACCCTGTTCCTGTTCAGCCGGGCCGACACCATCTACGGCGGCTCGAACGAGATCCAGCGCAACATCATCGCCGAGCGGGTGCTCGGCCTTCCCAAGGAGCCACGAGGATGACCTCCCCCAGGACCGAGCAGCCCGCGCCCGAGTACGTCGCGGGGCACGACCTTCTCGCCGGCAGGACGGTCGTCGTCACCGCAGCGGCCGGGGCCGGCATCGGGGCGGCCGCCGTACGCCGCTGCCTGGACGAGGGCGCCAGGGCCGTCGTCCTCGGCGACACCCACGAGCGCCGACTCGCCGAGGCCGAGGAAGCCCTGGCCAAGGAGTTCGGCGCCGACCGGGTGGCCAGTGTGCTCTGCGACGTCACCGTCGAGGAGCACGTCACCGCGCTGCTCGACGCCGCCGAGCCGTTCGGCGGGGCCGACGTGATGATCAACAACGCCGGCCTCGGCGGCACGGCTTCGATCACCGAGATGACCGACGAGCAGTGGAGCAAGGTCATCGACATCACCCTCACGGGCACGTTCCGCTGCATCCGGGCCGCTGGCCGCCGGATGATCGCCGCGGGCAAGAAGGGCGTGATCGTCAACAACGCCTCGGTGATCGGCTGGCGGGCACAGGAGGGGCAGGCGCACTACGCCGCGGCGAAGGCGGGGGTCATGGCCCTCACCCGCTCGGCGGCGATGGACCTGGCCGAACACGGGATCCGGGTCAACGCGGTCTCGCCGAGCCTGGCGATGCACCCCTTCCTCGCCAAGGTCACCAGCGACGAGCTGCTGGCCGAGCTCAAGGGCCGCGAGGCGTTCGGCCGCGCGGCGGAGCCGTGGGAGGTGGCCAACGTGATGGTGTTCCTCGCCAGCGACTACTCCTCCTACATGACCGGTGAGGTCGTGTCCGTGAGCAGCCAGCACGCCTGACCGCAGCGCACCACCCGCACGACACCCGCATCCGAACCACAAGGAGCTCCCATGGCCGAGGCCTACATCGTCGATGCCGTCCGCACCCCCGTCGGGCGACGCGGCGGCGCACTCGCCCAGATGCACTCCGCCGACCTCGGCGCGCACGCGCTCGCCGCGTTGATGAGCCGGTCGGGTGTCGACCCGGCCGCGGTGGACGACGTGATCCTGGGCTGCACCGACACCCTCGGCTCGCAGGCCGGCGACGTCGCCCGCACCGCCTGGCTGGTCGCAGGGCTGCCTGACCACGTCCCTGGGGTGACCATCGACCGGCAGTGCGGGTCCAGCCAGCAGGCGGTGCACTTCGCCGCGCAGGGGGTGATGTCCGGGACCCAGGACCTCGTCGTCGCCGGTGGCGTGCAGAACATGTCCGCGATCCCGATCTCCTCCGCGATGATCGTGGGGCAGCAGTTCGGCTTCTCGACGCCGTTCGCCGAGTCGCCCGGCTGGGTGAAGAGGTACGGCGACCAGGAGGTGTCGCAGTTCCGCTCCGCGGAGATGATCGCCGAGCGGTGGGACATCACGCGCGAGGACATGGAGCGGTTCGCCCTCGAGAGCCACCGCCGTGCGCTCGCCGCGATCGACGAGGGCCGGTTCAAGAACGAGATCGAACCGGTCGGCGGCTTCGACACCGACGAGGGGCCGCGCCGCGACACGTCCCTGGAGAAGATGGCCGGCCTGAAGCCGCTCGCCGAGGATGGCCGGATCACCGCCGCCGTCGCCTCGCAGATCAGCGACGCGTCTTCGGCGATGCTGATCGCCTCCGAGCGCGCCGTCGCCGAGCACGGGCTGACCCCGCGGGCGCGGATCCACCACCTGTCGGTGCGCGGCGACGACCCGGTGTGGATGCTGACCGGCCCGATCCCGGCGACCCGTCACGCCCTCGAGCGCACCGGCCTCTCGGTGGACGACATCGACCTGTTCGAGGTCAACGAGGCCTTCGCGTCCGTCGTACTCGCCTGGGCGAAGGAGACCGGAGCCGACCTCGACCGCGTCAACGTCAACGGCGGCGGGATCGCGCTGGGCCACCCGATCGGCGCGACCGGCACCCGGCTGATGACCACGCTGCTCAACGAGCTGGAGCGTCGCGGCGGCCGCTACGGCCTGCAGACGATGTGCGAGGGCGGCGGCCAGGCCAACGTGACCATCATCGAGCGGCTCTGACCGCCACCAGCCACGAGGAGTGAGCATGAGGAGGATCTGTGAAGGACGCGTCGCGATCGTGACCGGAGCCGGCCGGGGGATCGGCCGCGAGCACGCGCTCGAGCTGGCCCGCCAGGGCGCCAAGGTAGTCGTCAACGACCTCGGCACCTCCGGGTCCGGCGACGGCGCGTCGTCCGGGCCGGCGGAGGAGGTCGTCGCGCTCATCAAGGAGATGGGCGGCGAGGCGGTCGCGAACGCCTCCGACGTCGCCGACTTCGCCCAGGCCGAGCAGATGGTGCAGCAGGCCATCGACACCTTCGGTGGGCTCGACATCCTGGTCAACAACGCCGGCTTCCTCCGGGACCGGATGCTGGTGAACACCGCCGAGGAGGAGTGGGACGCGGTCATCCGGGTGCACCTCAAGGGGCACTTCGCGCCGCTGCGGCACGCCGCGGCGTACTGGCGCACCGAGGCCAAGGAGGGCCGACAGCGCGCGGCACGCGTGATCAACACCTCCTCCGGCGCCGGGCTGCAGGGCAGCGTCGGCCAGGCGACGTACTCCGCCGCGAAGGCCGGGATCGCCGGACTGACTCTGGTCGCGGCGCAGGAGCTGGGCCGGTACGGCGTCACCGTCAACGCCCTCGCTCCGGCCGCCCGCACCCGGATGACCGAGGCTGCGTTCGCCGAGACGATGGCGCGTCCCGAGGACGGGTTCGACGCGATGGACCCCGCCAACGTCTCACCCGTCGTCGCGTGGCTGGCCAGCGAGGACGCCGGCGACGTCACCGGCCGCGTGATCGAGGTCGAGGGCGGCAAGATCTGCGTCGAAGAAGGCTGGAACCACGGCCCCGCGCAGGACATCGGCGCCCGCTGGGAGGCCGCCGCCGTCGGTCCCGCGCTGCGCGACCTGCTCGCGAAGGCGCGTCGGCCCGAGCCGGTCTACGGCGCCGGCGGGTAGTCCGGCCGCTGGGTCGCGAGGCCCGAGGCCCGTCGCGATCGTTCAGATGAACGGTTGTGACGTGGTTCTGCGGTGTTCGGGCTGTCACAACCGGTCAGATGAGCGATTGTGGTGAGCGGGCGGTAAGGCGAGGAGGGCGCTGGTGCGCCGGAGCTGGTCGGCCGCCTCGGACACGACCCGGTCGATCAGCTGTTCGCAGGTCGGCAGGTCGTCGATGACGCCGACCGCCTGACCGGAGACGCTCGCGGGTGCCGAGGCCCGAGGCCCGTCACGATCGTTCAGATGAACGGTTGTGACGTGGTTCTGCGGTGTTCGGGCTGTCACAACCGGTCAGATGAGCGGTTGTGGTGAGCGGGCGGTCAGGCGAGGAGGGCGCTGGTACGCCGGAGTTGGTCGGCCGCCTCGGACACGACCCGGTCGATCAGCTGCTCGCAGGTCGGCAGGTCGTCGATGACGCCGACCACCTGACCGGAGGCGAGTACGCCGGCGTCGGTGCGGCCCTCGACGAGGCCGGCCTTGAGCATCATCGGCGTGTTGGCCGCGAGCACCATCTGCGACCAGGACCGCTCGGCGCCGTGCTTCATCGCCCGGCCGTCGGCGGCGAGCTGCCGCCAGGTCAGGCCGCTCATCTTCTTGAACGCGAGAGTCCGCCGCAGCGTGGGCCCGAGCCGTTTGAGCGAGCTGGTCTCCTCGAGCTCCTCCACCAGCTCGGTGCGCAGCATCCGGTGCGGCATCCCGTCGACCTTGGTGGTGACCACGGTGCCGTCGAGGCCGCGGTGCAGGTACTCCGCCTTGACCTGGTCGGGCACGGTGCTGTCCTTGGTGAGCAGGAACCTCGTCCCCATGCCGATCCCGGCGGCGCCGTACGCCAGCGCCGCGGCGAGGCCGCGGCCGTCGAAGAAGCCGCCGGCGGCGATGACCGGGATGTCGACCGCGTCGAGCACGGTCGGCAGGAGCAGGGTCGTCGGGACCGAGCCGGTGTGCCCGCCGCCCTCGCCGCCTTGGATCATCACGGCGTCGGCGCCCCAGGACGCGACCTTCTCCGCGTGCCGCGGCGCGCCGACCGACGGGATCACTACCACGCCGGCGTCCTTGAGCGCTGCGATCATCTCCCGCTTCGGGGCGAGCGCGAACGACGCCACCTTGACGCCCTCGTTGATCAAGAGCTTGACCCGCTCGTCGGCGTCGCCTGCATCCGCGCGGAGGTTGACCCCGAACGGCGCGTCGGTCCGCGACTTCACCTCGCGGATCGCGGCAGCGAGCTCGTCGTACGTCATCGTCGCCGAGGCCAGGATGCCCAGGCCGCCGGCGTTGGCGGTGCCGGAGACCAGGCGCGGTCCGGCGACCCAGCCCATGCCGGTCTGTACGACGGGGTGCCGGACGCCGACGAGCTCGGTCAACGGGGTGCGCAGGAGCTGCTCGATCATGCCGACGGCACCTCCCGGTCGCGCAGCGCCTTGGGGTCGAGCACCTCACGGATCAGGATCAGCTCCTCCATCGAGGGCAGTCGGGTCTCGGGGACCTCGCCGTCGACGTGGATATCGCAGCCGCTGGCCTCGCGGACCTCGTCGACGGTGACGCCGGGGTGCACCGACACCAGCCGCATGGTGTGCCCGGGGCCGGCGAAGTCGAGGACGGCCAGGTTCGTGACCACCCGGTGCACGTCGTGGAACCGGGTGGCCGCGGGACCGGCCTGCTCGGCGCGCTGCCGGCCGACCCCGGAGACCATGTCGACCTGCTCGACCAGCACCCGGGCGCTCTGCTTGGGCACCCAGTAGCTGGTCTTGTTGTTCACGGTGTTGCCGGGGGCGCCGCGGACACCGAGCAGCTGACGCTTGGGTCGCGCGAAGTCGCCGATGCAGGAGATGTTCTGGTTGCCGTGCCGGTCGACCTGGGTCGCGCCCATGATCACGTGCCGCTTGCCGTAGGCCACGACGTCGAACACCCGGCGGAACGGGATCCACCCCTCGACTACGTCGGCCGCGGCGCCCAGCGGCGGCACCCCGCCCAGGATCAGCGACTCGCCGTCCGTGAGCAGCAGGTCGGGGGAGTGGGTCAGCTTGGCCAGGCGGGCGCCGAGGGTGGGCAGCAGCCCCATCGGGCTGGCCATGATCTCGCCGTCGCCCTCGAACAGGTCGGCCAGCGCGGCCGCGCAGACCTCGGCCCTGGTCGCATCCATCAGTTGCTCCCGCTCTGCTCGGCGTGGAAGGCGGCGACCGCCTCCTGGTAGGCCTGCTCGTCACCGGCGAGGAAACGCTCCTGGAATGCAGCCCAGGTCGCCGGGTCCCCGGCAGCGGTGGCGTAGGCCTTCTGGAACTTCTCGTCGCGGCCGTAGTCGGGCGCGCAGGTGGTGAAGTGGGCGCCGTTCGGTGTCTCCACGACCCCGTCGACCATCAGCCGGTTGAGCAGCAGGGTCTGCACGGGGGCGTCGACGGTGAGGCCGGCGGTGTCGATGATCTTCTCGGTCGAGACGAAGCGCCGGTCGGCGGCGAGGCAGAACAGGTCGTCGAAGTACGGGTCCGGACCGAGGTACTGCGCGTTGCCGTGCGCATCCGCCCGGTTCATGTGAACCAGCGCCACGTCGAGGTGGAGGGCCGGCACCGCGACAAGCTCCTCGCCGTCGTCGTACGGCGAGGTCACCGTGCGCAGGTGCGGGTTGTAGGTCATCACGTCCGAGCCGAGCCCGGCGCGCATCGGCAGGAACGGCAGCCGCTGCGCCGCGGCGCGAAGCCCGGTCTGGAACATCCCCTCGTCCCACTCCTCGACCTCGATCGTGGCGCTCTCGCGCGCGGCGCGGAACAGCGGCTCGAGCGGGATCGAGTCGAGCGACACGAACGCGTAGACCAGCTTCTTCACCTTGCCGGCCGCGCAGAGCAGCCCGACGTCCGGCCCGCCGTAGGACACGACCGTCAGGTCCTTGAGTCCCGATCGGGCGATCGCGCGGACCAGCGCCATTGGCTTGCGCCGGGAGCCCCAGCCACCGATCCCGATCGTCATCCCGTCCTTGAGCTCGGCGACGACGTCGTCGATGCCGATCACCTTCTGCTTCATCCGCGACTCGATCATCCGCGTGCTCCTGCCTTGGCCGTGCCCGCGAACTCGTCGCGGTGCTCGTCGGAGACCCCGGCCAGGTTCAGCTCCATCGTGAAGCCCTGCTCGAACCGGTAGCTGCGGTTGACGTCCACGGGGTCGATCCCGTTGATCGCCTCCTTGGCGGCTCGGATGACGCGGGTGTCCTTGGCGGCGATCTCGCCGGCCACCTTCATCGCGGCCTCGTCGAGCTCTCCGCGCGGGACGACCTCGAGCACCGAGCCGTGGTGGTGCAGCTGCTGGGCGGTGATGTTGCGGCCGGTGAAGTACAGCGTGCGCATCAGGTGCGGCGGCACCATCCGCGCCAGGTGGGTGGCAGCTCCGAGCGCGCCGCGGTCGACCTCGGGGACGCCGAAGAACGCGTCGTCGCTGGCCACGATCGTGTCGGCATTGCCGACGAGGCCGACGCCGCCGCCGAGGCAGAAGCCGTGTACGGCGGCCACGACGGGCACCGAGCACTCGTAGACCGACTTGAACGCCGCGTAGCAGCCGCGGTTGGCGCCGATCAGGGCGTCGAAGCCACTGGTGTTCTGCATCTCCTTGATGTCCACCCCGGCGTTGAACCCGCGGCCCTCAGCACGAAGCACGACGACCCGGGTAGCGAGGTCACGGCCGGCCTCGTCGAGCGCGGTGGCCAGGTCGAACCAGCCGGCCACCGGCAGGGCGTTGACAGGCGGGAAGTCCATCGTGACGACGCGGATGCCGTCCTCTTGCAGGGTCGAGCTGATGCCCATGTCGCGTTCCTAACCTAGCACTTGCTTGGTAAGCCTAGCAGTTGCTTGGTCAATCCAGCACCCCGAGCCCCGGCCTCCGGAGTTCGAGCTTGCCGAGACCCGGTGAGCGGGCCGGTGGTCAACGCGCCGAGACCCGGAGGCGAGCGAACGGTGGTCGAGCTCGTCGAGGCCCGAGGCCGGGACCTTCGCCACTGGGAGTCCGGGAGGGCCGCGCGCAGGCTGGTAGGCGAGGGCCCCACCGGGGAGGCGTGATGAACCAGACCGGCCCACTGCCCAAGCCGGATGCCATGAGGGGTGTGGCGAGGTGCTTTGCGCGCAGCTGGGTGATGCTCGCGCGTGGGGAGGTCCACATGCCTCCGGACCACCTCGGACGGACGATCGCGTTCGCCGACGGGAGCGCCGCGCGGGTGTACCGCGAGACACGAGTCGCCAGGAACGCCGTGGAGCCGTGCGTGCTGGTGGTCCGGTTCCGTCTTCGTCGGGTGCGTGGTCCCTGGCACACGGCGTTCGAGAAGGAGAGCCTGCTCAACACGCCGCTGTTCGTCGGCTTCCCCGGCTTCACCACGAAGCTGTGGCTGGCCCATGACGGGCAGGACTTCTACCGCGGTCTCTACGACTGGGACGGCCTGGTGGCTGCGGAGCAGTACGCCCGCTCGCTGTGGCGGGTGCTGGAGCTGGTCAGCGTCGAGGAGTCGATCGACTACCGCGTGCTGCCGGGCCTGACCCGCGACGAGCTGCTGGCCCGGCCCGCGACGAGCTGCTGGCCCGGCCCGGCCTCGCCGACGAGCACGTGCAGACCGAGGAGGACTCATGGTGGCGAGTGGTGCACACGGCGGCGGTCCGCTGACCGACGTACTCGTGGTCGGCGCCGGGCCGACGGGGCTCACCCTGGCGCTCCAGGCACACGCGCACGGGGCACGGGTCCGGGTGGTGGAGCGCCGACCGGAGCCGTTCCGGCCTTCGCGGGCGATGATCGTGCACCCGCGGACGATGGAGTGTCTGCGCCCGCTCGGGGTCACCGACGCGCTGCTGGACCGGGGAGACCGCTCCCCGCGTGCCGAGCTGCACCTTGGCAGCCGCGTGGTGAAGGCGGCCCCCGGCGAGCTGCCGATCCCCGACACGGCGTTCCCGCACCTGACGATGCTGCGACAGATGGACGTCGAGGAGGTGCTCGCGGGCGCGCTGGCCGAGCGCGGCGTGCAGGTCGAGCGCGGCGTGCAGGTCGAGCGTGGCACCGAGCTGGTCGACCTGGTCGAGCGTGAGGACGACGTGGTGGCCACGCTGCGCACCGAGGACGGGATCGAGGAGACGAACGCCTCCTGGGTGGCCGGTTGTGACGGCCCGGCCAGCACGGTGCGCGGCTTCGCCGGGATCGGCTGGCACGGTGACGCGTACGGCGTGGAGGTGGTGCTCGCCGACGTCGAGCTCGACGGCAGTCTGACGCCGGGGGTGGTGCACGTGGTCGCCGGGCGTGAAGGGCTGGTGTTCGTGTTCGCGCTCGGCGAGGGCGCGACCTGGCGAGTGCTCGCGACGCGTCCGGCCGGCCCCGCCGACCAGCCCTTCGGCCAGCCGGGCCAGGAGGTACCCGTGACCGACGTACAGGTGCTCCTCGACGTGGCCGGCCTGGACGCCCGCGTTACCGAGATGCCGTGGTCGGCGCGGGTGCGGCTGCAGCACCGGCTCGCCGACTCCTTCCGGCAGGGGCGGCTCTTCCTCGCCGGCGACGCCGCGCACGCCCACTCGCCGGCGGCGGCCCAGGGGATGAACACCGGCATCCTGGACGCCGCGAACCTGGGCTGGAAGCTCGCGTTCGCCGGTGCCGACGGCAAGGAGGCGCTGCTGGGCTCCTACGAGGCCGAGCGCCGGCCGGTGGCGCGCGAGGTGCTGGCGTTGACGCACGCGGTGTTCTTCGCGGAGGCGTCGAACCACCCGCTGCCGTCGTTCCTGCGTGGCACCGTGGTGCCGCTGCTCGCCCCGGCATTGCCCCTGCTCGTCAACCAGCCCACCCTGATGGCAGAGGTGGTGAAGGTGCTCTCGCAGCGGTGGGTCCGCTACCGGCGCAGCCCGATCTCGATGGACGGCACACCGGCGGGCGGCGGGACGCACCCGGGGGACCGGCTACCCGACGAGGACATCGAGTACGACGGTCGCGCCGGCCGGCTGCACGACCTGACCGCCGGACCCGGGGTGCACGTGGTGCTCGAGCAGGATGCCGAGCCGCTCGACACGGCGCTGCTGGGCGAGCACGTCACGGTGCATCGGATCACCAGCAGGCAGGGGAGCGGCCTGGTCGCCGTGCGCCCGGACGGGCATGTCGGCTTCCGCTGCGGGACCGCCGACGTGGCGCAGCTCGGAGCGTGGCTCGACCTGGTGGGTGCACGCTGAGCTCGGTCGGCGCGCGGGCTGGTCAGCGGCAGCGGATCCAGCGGTTGTCGGCGGTGTCGGTGAAGGTCTCCTGGAGGGCGCCGCAGCTGTAACAGCTGTCGACGTCCATGTCACCGTCGGTCATCATCGGGCAGGAGACCCTGCCGTCGGTCACGAGCCGGGTCTGCTGCGGTGGGCGGGCCAGGGTGGCGATGCTTCGGATCAGGTTCATGGATTCGACGGTAGGTTCCGGCCCGCCGTGTCGGTCAGGGACCAACGACCTGTCTTACCCGATCCGACCCATCCCGCGCGGGAAGGAGTGCAGCCGCTCGCAGCCGGTGGCGGTGACGTGCAGCAGCTCGCCGGTCTGCACGCCGGCGGTGTGGTCGGGCGTGGTGACGTTGGGCTGAACGACGACGGTCATCCCCTCGGCGAAGGCCAGCTCCGGCAGCGGCTCGAGGGTGCGGCTGCGAGAGCCGAACACGGGCGGGAGGTAGCCGCCGCCGAGCCCGTGCACGAGGTCGTCGACGGTGGTGAACCCCGCCTCCTCGATCACGTCGGCCGCTGCGACCACCTCGGCGGCCGTGACGCCGGGCCTCAGCACCGCCTCGATCCGGGCGAGCGCCTCGTCCGCGACGGCGTGCAGCTCGGCGTACAACGGCGTCGGGTCCTCGTCGACGGTGAACGTGCGCAGCAGCTGGCCGGGGTAGTCCACGCCGAAGCTCGTGCTCAGCTCGCAGGACAGCGCGTCTCCGGGCTCCAAGCGCCGGTCGGAGGGCCACTGCGCCGGCACGCACTGGGTCGGCGACGCCATCGAGGTGATCGAGAAGTAGTGGATGTAGTTGCTGCCGCCCTGCGCCAGGTAGGCGCCCTCGACCAATGCGACCAGCTCGTGCTCGGTCATGCCCGGCGCAGCGCCGTCGCGCAGTGCGGCGCAGGAGAGGTCGGTCAGCTCGGCCGCGCGGCGCAGCCACGCCAGCTCCTCGGCCGACTTGGTCAGCCGCAGCCGCGTGTAGTGCGGGTTGAGGTCGACCACGGTGCCCATGACGTCCCGGAGCCCGTCGTACATGCCGAAGGGGAGCGCGCCGATCACGCCCACCCGGCTGTCGGCGCCGGCACCACGTGCGCGGAGCTCGTCGGTCACGCCGGCTCCGGTGCGTGGGCCGGCCCAGCGCACGGTCGCGCGCTCGGCGATGCTGCGCGCCTGCGGCACGTGGTTGAAGAAGTGCACCAGGAGTACGTCGCTCGCTCCGGCGGTGTGCACCACCACGGCCTCACGCGTCACCGGCCAGCCGGTCAGCCACTGCACGCCGCTGCCCGAGCGGTTGGCGCCGTACACCACGACGTGGTCGACCTCCGCCTCGCGCATGACCTCGTCGAGCGCGGCCGTTCGGCGCGCCATCTCCACAGGAGTGAACGTGGGGAAGCCCATCGGCGTCACCGGGGAGGGCGGGCGGTCGAGGCGCGCACCACGAGGGACACCGGGAGCAGCACCGAGCGGGCCGGGCGCTCCTCGTCGAAGGACTCCAGCAGCATCCGCCCGGCCTCGATGCCGATCTGGTGGTGCGGGATCGCCACGGTCGTCAGCGGCGGGCGGAGCTTGTCGAGGAACGGCATGTCGTTGAAGCCCACCACGCTCACGTCGCGGGGGCAGGCGATCGAGCGCTCCGCGAAGACGTCG
>JBMOMG010000090.1:0-30098 GCA_049323155.1 Actinomycetota bacterium
ATCGACGCACGGATCTCTGCCACCCGCTTGTCGACCGCCGCCACGTCCTCGGGGAAGGCCGAGAGCTGGCCCACGACCGATTCGCCGATCAGGATCTGGTTCTTGTTGATGAGGCTGGAGGCGCGCCCGAGTTTGCCCATCGCGACCAGGGTGGCGCGTCCGAGGCCACCGCGACGCAGGCACCCGCCGACGGTGAGGAGAAGCCGGCGCGCAGCCGCAACCGCAGGCGTCGCCGGACGCGCAGCAACGAGGCGGCCAAGACCTCGAACGACTGACCTAGGCGGTCACGACCACCTTCGTGCCGACGGTCGCGAAGTACCACAGCGCGCGGGCGTCCGGACGCCACTGCCGGATGCAGCCGTGCGACTGGGGGGTGCCGAGCTCGGCACGTGTCTGCACGAGCTCGCCACGGTCGACGGGGATGTCATGGAAGCCGATCGGCGCCTGCTCGCCGTGGGCGAACCGGACCATGTACTGCATGGTGCCGGAGTCGTCGACGCCCACGGCGTGCCGGGAGGTGGAGTACACCTCGTAGCGTCCCGGCTGCAGGTTGTCGGTCAGGCTGCCCGAGACGAGGTAGGTGCGCCGCACCCGGTCCCCGTCGTCGACGAGCCAGACCCGCTGCGCACTGATGTCGAACACCACCCGCCTGCCGTGGCCGGACGAGGTCGGCAGCTCGTCGGACTCGGCGGTGACGGCCGCGACCGCGGCCGTGCTCCGGACCGGTGCGGTGAAGCCAGTGAGCCGCATCGCCTCCTCGACGGGTACGACGCTCGCGGCGGTCACCTCGAGGGGCGAGGGCCGCCCCGTCGTCGTGGGGAGCACCCCGGCGGCGCCGAGCACCGCCACGGAGGTCACCGCCACCGAGCACAGCATCGAGGCGATCCGCCCATAACGCGGGCGGACCCGGCGGGCAGACACGTGCGCCCCGGAACGCTGCCTCATGCCGCCTGAGTCTAGGAGCCCGACGTCGCTTTCTCGATGAGGTTGACGGCCACGTCGCGGTACGCGTCGGCGCCGCGGGTCTTCCGGGCGGTGGCCAGGATCGACCGGCCGGCCGCCGGAGCCTCGGCGAACCGGATCGACTTCGGGATCGGCGGCTCGATCACGTCGAGGTCGTAGGTGTCGGAGATGGTCTCCAGCACGGTGCGCGCATGGTTGGTGCGCCCGTCGTACAACGTGGGCAGCACGCCCCACACCGAGAGCTTCTTGTTGGTGAACCGGCGCACGTCGTGGACGGTGTCGAGGAGCTGCCCCACACCGCGGTGCGAGAGGGTCTCGCACTGCAGCGGGATCAGCACGCCGCCGGCTGCGGTGAGCGCCGCCACGGTGAGCACCCCCAGCGACGGCGGGCAGTCCAGCAGCACCCAGTCGTAGCCCTCGAGGTCCTCGAGCGCGGCGCGCAGCACGTACTCCCGCCCGGTGCGGGTGAGCAGGTCGGCCTCGGCTCGGGCGAGCTCGATCGTCGCGGGCAGCAGGTCGACGCCGTCGTCGGTCTCGAGGATCACGTCCGCGGCGTCGACGCCCTTGGTCAGCACGTGGTGGACCGACAGGTCGAGGTCCTCGGGGTCCACACCCAGCGAGAAGGTCAGGCAGGCCTGGGGGTCGAGGTCCACGATCAGGACCCGCTTGCCCTGTTCGGCCAGCGCCGCGCCGAGGGAGGCCACCGTGGTCGTCTTGGCGACGCCGCCCTTCTGGTTCGCGACGGCGAGGATCTGAGTCTTCATCGCGTTCATTGTGCCCGAGACCCATGGCGGGGGCGCTGCCGTCTCGTGGAATGCTGTGCGCCATGCCCCGTGGAACCGCCCTCGTCACAGGCCCCACCGCCGGGATCGGCCGGTCCTTCGCCGAGGCGCTCGCCTCCCGAGGGCACGATCTGGTCCTGGTGGCCCGTGACCGGACCCGACTGGACCAGCTGGCCGAGCAGCTCCGCTCCGAGCACGCGGTCGAGGTCGAGGTGATCGCCGCCGACCTCGCCGACCGCGACGACCTGGCAGTCGTGGAGGCGCGTCTGGCCGACCCGGCCCGCCCGGTCTCGGTGCTGGTCAACAACGCCGGGTTCGGCCACAAGCACCCGTTCAACGAGAACCCGATCGAGGCGGAGCAGGAGATGCTCGACGTACTGGTGACCTCGGTGCTGCGGCTCAGCCACGCCGCGATCGGGCCGATGCTCGAGCGGGGCGAGGGGTGGATCGTGAACGTCGCCAGCGTCGCGGCGTTCCTGCCGCGCGGCACCTACAGCGCCGCGAAGGCCTACGTCGTGTCGTTCAGCGAGTGGCTGGAACTGACCTACCGTGACCGTGGGGTCCGCGCGATGGCGGTGTGTCCGGGCTTCGTCCGCACGGAGTTCCACCAGCGGATGGGAGTGGGCCGCGACTCCGCACCGCGGTGGATGTGGCTCGACGCCGACCGGCTGGTCCGCGACGCCCTCGACGACCTCGACCACGGGAAGTCGGTGTCCATCCCGAGCAAGCGCTACAAGGTGCTCGCCGCGGTCGCGCGCTACACGCCGTCCTCGCTGCATGCCCGGTTCCAGGGGCTGGGCCGCCGGTAGCCGGCGACGGCCCAGCCCCTGGAGACGCGGGTTGCTGCTACTTGGTCTCCCAGTAGCGCACCCCGAGCTTGCGGGTCGGGATGACCGCCTTGCCGGACTTGACCACCTCGATGTCGCAGGTCGCGGTGTGGAGGAGCTTCTTCCAGGCCACCTTCTTCGCGAAGGTGCCGTAGGCCATGTGGCCGTACATGCCCTTGGAGATCTTGTGGTGGTAGGTCACGCCGATCTCGGCCGTGACGGTCCGGGCCACCGAGGCGCTGACCTGCACCTTGGCGCTGGCGATGATGCCCTTGATCTCCGCCTCGGTCGCGACGCCGAAGGTGCCCGTCGTGGAGTCACTCTTGCGCGTCGTCACGGTGATCTCCCCGCCGGGACCCATGACCCAGATCGGGTAGTCGGGGAACTTGCGGTGCACGGTCTTGACCAGCCTGGTCTTGTACGTGACGTACGGGTCCTGGCAGCGGGCCTGCGCCGGAGCCCCACCCACCGCGGCCGGCGTGACCACCGCGAGGACGGTCAGCGCTGCCGAGGCGAGCACGGAGATGAGTCTGGTGAACATGGATCGGAACCCCCGAGTTTGGAAGACGCACCGCGGTCGCGGCGCCGCTGCAGTATAGGAGAAACCGGACAGATCAGCCCTCGCCCGCCAGGAACGCCCGGATCGCGTTCGCCATCAGCTGCACCGCGATCGCCGAGAGCAGCAGACCGGCGATCCGGGAGACCAGCAGCACTCCGCTCTGGCGGATCACCTTCAGGATCGGCACCGAGAAACGCATCGACCCCCACAGCGCGACGTGCACCAGCACCACGCCGAGCGCGACCCCGCCGAACGTCGCCACCCCGTCGACGCGGTCGGAGAACACCATCGTGGCGACGATGGCACCCGGTCCGGCCATCATCGGCGTGCCGAGCGGCACGAGGGCGACGTTGACGTTGCCCTCGGGACCGGCACTGACCGAGGACTGCTTGCCGGTCAGCAGCTCGAGGGCGATCAGCAGCAGGAGCAGGCCACCGGCCATCTGAAGCGCGGGCAGCGAGATGTTGAGGTAGTCGAGGATCTGCTGGCCGAAGAACGCGAACGCCACGATCACGCCGAACGACACCGCGACGGCCTGCCACGCGGCGCGGCGCATCGCGTCGAAGGAGCGGCCACTGGTCAGGGACAGGAAGATCGGGATGGTGCCGATCGGGTCCATGATCACGAACAGCGTCACGAAGACCTCGGTCATCAGCACGTAGTCGAGCCAGCTCACGGGTTGAGCACCTCGGGTGTGCTGCGGCCGGAGGATGCGGCCGAGGCATGGGCCAGCTCGATCAGCCGGGCGTACTCGTCGGGGGCGGTGGTGTTGCAGCCGAGCTCGTGGTCGAGCTTGCCCTCACCGTGGTAGTCGCTGGAGCCGGTCACGACCAGCCCGAGGTTGCGGGCGACCGCGCGCAGCCGGTCCCGGGTCTGCGGGTCGTGGTCCTCGTGGTCGACCTCCAGGCCGGCCAGGCCGAGCTCCTTCAGCGCGGCGAACCGCTCCTCGTCGAGCGCCTCGAAGTTGTGCCGCTTGGCCCAGGGATGGGCGATGACGCTGACGCCGCCGGCCTCGCGGACCGTGCGCACCATCGCGTCCAGCGGGGCGGCGTAGCGCGGGACGTAGGCGGGCCCGTGCGAGCCGAGCAGCTTGTCGAAGGCCTCGCCGCGGTGGGTGACCACCCCCTTCTCCACCAGGGCGTCGGCCACGTGGGGTCGGCCGACCGCCGCGGCGCCGGAGGCGAGCCGGCGTACGTCGTGCTCGTGGATGTCGATCCCCACGTCGCGGAGCTTCTGCAGCGTGGCCGGCAGGCGGGCGTCGCGGCCGTCGAGGATCCGGCGCAGCTCGGCCGCGAGCGGCTCGTAGGTCGGATCGGGCAGGTACGCCGCCAGGTGCACGCCATGGCCGGCGAGCTTGCAGCTGATCTCCAGGCCGCGGACCAGCGTGATGCCCGCCTCCAGGGCCGCCTCGGCCGCCTCGGCCCAGCCCTCGGTGGTGTCGTGGTCGGTCAGCCCCAGCACGTCGATCCCGCACTCCTTGGCCCGCCGCACCAGGTCACGCGGCGTGTCGGTGCCGTCGGACCGGTCGGAGTGGGTGTGGAGGTCGATGCGCACCCGGGCAGCCTAGTGGGGCCCGGCGACACCCCTCACCAGGGAGGCGGGTTTCCGCCGAAGGGCATCTCGAGCAGCTCCGGACCGAGCCCGGCCACGTCGGCGAGGAGCCACTCGTCGCACAGCAGCAGCGCGGCCGACGCCGGACGCAGCACCAGCCACAGCCAGCGCCCGTGCGCCTCCCCCGCGAACACCGAACGGTCCAGGTCGGTCGTGGCGTCCGCGGTCGAGACCGACCAGAGCGGGAGGGTCACGCCGTCGATCCGCACTCTCGCGTGCGGCGGACCGTCGCCGATCTCGGCGCCGGGGTCGGTGCGGTCGAGACGGGCGCAACGCGCGCCGAGCCCGACGCCGGGCTCCTCCGAGACGATGGTGAGCTCCACCACGCCGTCGGCGTCGGTGACCCCGCTGCACGAGACCAGGGTTGCGTGCGCGTCCTGGCCACCGTCGGCCACGCACCCGAAGTCGGTGATCATCCAGCCGGGGGCCAGCGGCCACGGCACCAGGGTCGGGGTCGCACCGGCGCGTCGCAGGTGCTCGGCGATCCCTTCGTAGGCGGCGACCCCAGGCCGCCACAACGGGCTGATCCGACCGTGGGTGTCGCAGTGCCAGCCGTCGTCGTCCTCGGACACGGGCGACGTGCAGCGAGGGCAGCCGGCGGCGAGACTCATGGGCTAACCGTCCTGCCCTGGCCGGTCCGCGTCAAGGAAGGCGAGGCATACCCTGTGTGGCATGGAGCGCAGGCGGGTGCCGTGTGTCGGCGCCGTGGTGCACGACGCGGACGGCCGGATCCTGCTCGTCCGACGCGGCCAGGAGCCGGCGCAGGGCCGCTGGTCGGTCCCCGGGGGCCGTGTCGAGGCCGGTGAAACCGACGCCGCGGCCACCGCCCGGGAGGTGCTGGAGGAGACCGGCCTTGCCGTCAGCGTGCACGAGCTGGTCGGGATCGTGGAGCGCGACGCGCCCGACGGGTCGGTGTACGCGATCAGCGACTACCGCTGCCGGCTCTCCCCCGACGCCGACCCCGCATCTGCGGCCGCCGGCGACGACGCCGCCGAGGTGGGCTGGTTCACGCCCGACGAGGTGCGTGCGCTCGACTGCGCGCCCCGGCTCGTGGAGGCCCTCGACGGCTGGGGCGTGCTGGACGACCGCGGGTCCGGCTGAGGTCGCAGGCTCAGTGCACTCCGGCCATCAGCTTGCGGATCGGCCGGCTGGCCGCGGCGAGCAGGACACCGAGCCCGATCGCCACCCCACCGAGCACCCCGAAGTAGGCAGTCTCGTTCTCGGCGCTGTAGAAGCCGGCCAGCCAGCCCGACATCGCCGAGCCCAGCGCCACCGACAGGAAGAACAGCGCGACCATCTGGGTCCGGAAGATCGCCGGCGCCAGCTTGGTCGCCAGCGACAGACCGACCGGGGAGAGCAGCAGCTCGGCGACGGTGAACAGGAACAGCACCCCGACCAGGCCGAGGAACGGCGCGCTGTTGGCGCCGCCGCCGGCCATCGGGATGAAGGCGAGGAACGCGACACCCATCAGTGCGGTGCCCAGCGCGAACTTCACCGGCGTCGACGGCTGGCGCGTGCCGAGGCGGGTCCACAGGCCGGCGAACGCGCCGGCCATGAGGATGATGAACACCGGGTTGATCGACTGCGCCCACGACACCGGCATCTCCCAGCCGAGGATCGTCCGGTCGACACGCTCGTCGAAGTAGATCGTGACCACGGTGAACTGCTGCTGGAACAGCGACCAGAAGGCCGCGCTGGCGATGAACATCGGGATGAACGCCACCACCCTGCTGCGCTCGACGCTGGTGACCCGCGAGCTGGTCAGGATCACCACGAAGTACGCCACGGATGCCGCGATGATCGCGCCGATCACGACGTTCTCGAGGTTGGTCGCCGTGAGCAGCCCCGAGAGCACGAGTACGACGATCAGGGCGACCGCCGCGACCGCGACGGCACCGGCCACCCGACGACGCTCCGGCGGCAGCGGGTTGCTGACGTGGTGCGACTGCTCCGGCAGCCGGCTCCGTCCCAGGGTGTACTGCACCAGGCCGGCGGCCATGCCGATCGCGGCGAGGCCGAACCCGAAGTGGAAGCCCCAGTTCTTCTGCGCCAGACCGGTGAGCAGCGGCCCGGCGAGCGCACCGAGGTTGATGCCGAGGTAGAACAGCGAGAAGCCGGCGTCACGGCGGGGGTCCTGCTCGTCGTACAGACTGCCGACGAGCGACGTGGCGTTGGCCTTGAGCCCACCCGAGCCGACGCCGACCAGGATCAGGCCCGCGCCGACCCCGAGGTAGCCGGGCAGCAGCGCCAGCGCGATGTGCCCGAGCATGATCACGGAGGCGCTGTAGAAGAGCGTGCGCTCGGAGCCGAGAAGCCGGTCGGCGACCCAGGCACCGAGGATCGTCGACAGGTACACCAGACCGCCGTAGGCGCCGACGATCCCGGCCGCGGTCGCCTTGTCCATCCCCAGACCGCCGTCGGCTGCGGCGTAGTACAGGTAGATCAGCAGGATCCCCTGCATGCCGTAGAAGGAGAACCGCTCCCACAGCTCGACGCCGAACAGGTTGGCCAGGACCGGGGGCTGTCCGAAGAACGTCTTCTGCTGTGCCTTGTCAGGGGCTGTCTGGACACTCACTGTCTCGACGTTGCCACGGCACGCGCGACCGAACAAACCGTGAGGGCGTGGTTCTCCTCACGGTCTGCCCGGACGGGAGTCGCTCAGTCGGTCTTCTCGCCCGGCCAGTTCTTGTCCGGCTGCGGCACCGGGCGACCCGGCTGCTCGCCGCCGCGCTCGGCGAGGTAGTTCTCCTTGGGCACCATCACCTTGCGGCGGAAGATGCAGACCACCTTGCCGTCCTGGTTGTAGCCGATGGTCTCGACGTGGACGACGCCGCGGTCGTCCTTGGACTTGCTCTCCCACTTGTCGAGCACGGTGGTCTCGCCGTAGATGGTGTCGCCGTGGAAGGTCGGCGCGACGTGGCGCAGCGACTCGATCTCGAGGTTGGCGATCGCCTTGCCGGAGATGTCGGGCACGCTCATCCCGAGCAGCAGCGAGTAGACGTAGTTGCCGACCACGACGTTCTTGCCGAACTGGGTGGTGTTCTCGGCGTAGTTGACGTCCATGTGGAGCGGGTGGTGGTTCATCGTGAGCAGGCAGAACAGGTGGTCGTCGTACTCGGTGACCGTCTTGCCGGGCCAGTGCTTGTAGGTGGCCCCGACCTCGAACTCCTCGTAGCTGCGACCGAACTGCATCCCACACACTCCTGTTGTCTCGACGTCGGCGGTGCGCCCTATCGTGCCGAAACGCGGCGCCGCGCGGGAGTGCCGGACCGGGTGGTGTTACTCACGCGTAGCCCGCGGCTCAGCCTCCGGCCTTGCGCCGGTGCAGCTTCGGGGCTCCCCCGAGCACCTCCGGACCGTGTGCCTTCTCGCGGTTGCCGGCGGGGTGGTCGACGCCGCGGTCGTTGCCCTGCTTGCGCGCCAGGGCCTCCCGCATCTTGGCCTTCAGGTCCTCGTTGTTGCCCGAGCCGTTGCTCTTCGCGGCCATTGCCAACCTCCTCGGTGCGGTTCGGCTGCCAGCCTCCCATGGGCCGATGCCCGGGTCGAGCGGTTTACCCCGGTGGCGCGTGCGGTGGTCAGAACGGGTCAGCTGAGCCGTTGTGACGGGCCGAAGCCGAGAAGACACCGTCACAACCGCTCAGCTGAGCTGTTGTGACGAGCCGGCCGGTCGTGGCCGCAAGGCCGGGACCGAGCGGTTCAGCCCCCGTCGCCGCGGACCTCGCGCACCCGGTCCCGGGTACGACGGGCAACCCCTCGCGCCTTCCCGGCCCACTCCCAGCGCTCGCTGAGCACGCGCAGGACCTGCTTGGTGGTGTGCTCGCGCATCTCGTGCTCGTGCAGGCGCAGCTCCTGCAGCTCGACCCGCTCGCGCTGGGCGCGTCGTCGCAGCGCGGAGTACTCCTCGAGCAGGCCGGTCAGCGCGGCCACCGCCTCGCCGAGCACCGCGGCGTCGTCCGGCGGAGGCACCGGGGCGCTGGCCGCCGCGGCCTCGGGCACCAGCTCGCCGAGGTCGCCGACCACGTCGACGCCGAGAGCGGCGATGTCCCGGGCCAGCCGTTCGGAGCGCTCGACGGCATAGCCGTGGCCCTCCCCGGCGAGCGCGAGCTTCGAGCCCGGCTGGGCGGCCAGCACCCGCTCGGCGAACATCGACTTCACGTCGGGGGCGTAGGGGCCGGGCAGCGGCAGCCGGTCGCCGAGCGCGGAGTTGACCCGGCGCAGCAGCTCGGCCTGCTCGTAGCCGAGCGAGGTGTTCGCGCGCAGCCCGGTCGTCGTGAACGTCGAGGGGTCCAGCCCGAGGAGGCCGGCGAACCGCTCCCACAGCAGTGGCGGCGGCTGCCCCGGCGCCGGGACCGTGACGACGTGGACGTGCTCGGGCTGGAGGGTGGAGCCCCACCGCCGCAGGACGTCGACGAAGTCCTGGACCTGCCAGAACCAGGTCCGGGGGTCCTCCCGGCGCAGGTCGGCGACGAACTCGTCGAAGGTCGACGTCGAGCGGTGCTTGACGTGCTCCTGCCACTCGGCGGGGATCTGGCGGACCAGGTCCCGCACCGTCAGCACGAGGTGGATCTCGGTGCCCGGTCCGAACGACGCGATCGCCCGCTGCGCCTGCTCGGCGGTGGCGGGCGCGAACAGCTCGTGCGAGACGAGCACGTCGCCGTCCCAGTCGTGGGCGGCCTCGACGATGCGGCCCCACACCCCGGCCGCTCGCTCGAGGTCCTGCGGTTGCGGCTCGATGTCACGCACCTCGAGCGTGGCGAGGTAGTGGTCGAAGAACGCGTCCAACGGCAGGAGCAGGCCCTGCTGTGCGGCGAGGTCCTTCTGCGACCAGAGCACCTCCTGCAGGAACGTCGTACCCGTCTTCGGGCTGCCGACGTGCAGGAAGACCCGGCGTGCCATCAGCGGGCACCCGTGGTCGGGCGCACGCGCCGGCCGGCGGCCAGGAGGAGCTCCTTGGCGGAACGGCCGCGGACCCGCTCGGCCACCGCGTGCCGGGCCCGGGCGATCGGCCCGCCGGGCGTGGTGGGCTCGGCGGCAGGCACCGCCGGGGCGGGGGCCAGGCGCCTCGGCGCCCCACGTCGGCGCCGCGAGTCCAGGACGAACGGGATCAGTGCCTCGACCGCGGCGTCCAGGACCGCCGCCGGGTCCGGCTCGACGGCGCGGGCCGGGGCCTTCGCGGCGTCCAGCCGGGGCCGCAGGTCCTCGAGGTCGCCGACCACCTGTGCGCCGGAGGCCTGGATCGCGCGGATCTGCTGGTCGGCGCGGGCCCGGGCCCAGTCGTGGTACTCCGCGGGCAGCACGACCTTGGACTCCTCGGCCTTCCGTGCCGCGAGGACCTGCTTGGCGAGCCGGTGCTTGAACAGGTTGTTGTAGGCGGGCATGCCGATCCCGCGCCCCCGCAGCCGCTCGTTGATCCGGCGCATCAGCTCCGCGGACTCCATGCCGAGCGAGGCGTTCGAGCCCAGGTCGCTGAGGTCGTAGCCCTCGGCGTCGATCCCCAGGACCGCGGCCATCCGCCGCCACAGCTCGGCCGGGTCGGCGCCGCTCTGCGGGAGGGTGATCACGTGGAGACGCTCCGGCGGCGCCAGCGCCGACCAGCGCTCCAGCAGCAGCTCCATGTCCTGCTGCTGCCAGAAGGCCAGCCCGGCCTCGGTCTCCATCGCCTGCTCGGAGCTGACCTGCTCGAGGAACTCCGGCCAGCGCCACGTCGACCGGTTCTGCGCGAACTCCTGCCACGCCGCCGGCACGGTCCGGCCGACGTCGCGGACGGTGAACACGACGTGCGTCTCGGTGTCGGCGAGGTCGTCGGCGATCCGCACCACCTGCGCGGCGGTGGCCATGCACAGCCACTCCATGGACATCAGCGCGTCCGAGGGCCAGGCCCGCATCTCCGCCACCAGCCGGTCCCAGGCCCCGGGCACCGTCTTCTGCTGGGCGGGCGGCAGCTTCATCCGGCGCACGTCGCGGACCGCGTCGACCTGGCGAGCCCAGGTCGCGCCGGGATACAGCAGCCCGGCCCGCTCCCTCAGCTCGGACTTGTTCTTGCCGACGACGGCTTGCAGGTAGGTCGTCCCGCTCTTCGGCAGACCCACGTGCAGGAAGACTCTTCGCGCCACGCGCGTCACACTAGCCGACCGGCGGCGAACCTCTGACCGGTGAGTCCGCCTGGTTAGGATGCCCCGGACGGTCACGGAACGGGGCCGCGACGTTGTACGAGACACGCGCAGAGGCGGGTTCGTGAAGATCTACTTCCTGATGCACACCGTGTACGGGCCCGGCGGCGGTGTGCTGACCGTCGTACGCCAGCTGGCCGAGGACCTCGGCCGGCGCCACGACGTCGAGATCGTCAGTGTCACCCGGCCGCGGAAGACTCCGGTGCACCCGCTGCCCGAGTCGGTGAAGGTGCGCTCCCTGGTCGACACCGGACCGCGGGCGACCGCTCCGGGCCTGGACCGGCCGAGCCGGCTGATGCCCGAGGACGAGCCGCACTACAAGTCCTACAGCGAGGCGACCGACCGTGCGCTCGAGGAGTTCCTGCCGTCGGTGCGCGACGGCGCCCTGGTCGGCATGCAGCCCGGCCTGAACCTCGCCGTCGCCCGGCTCGCCAACCCCGAGGTGGTCCGCGTCGGCCAGATGCACCGCCCGTTCGAGCCGCGTCGCAAGCAGCTGATCAAGGCGATGGAGCGCGAGATCCCCAAGCTCGACGCGTTCTTGACGCTGACCAGCTCCGACGCGGACCTCTACCGCAAGAAGCTCGGCAAGGGCCTGCGGATCGAGGTGATGCCCAACGCGACCCCGGCCTACGAGGGCGAGCCGTCCACGCTGGACCACAAGGTGGTCACCGCCGCGGGCCACCTGCGTCCCAACAAGGGGTTCGACCGGCTCATCGACGCCTGGACGACCGTCGCGAAGGAGTTCCCCGACTGGGAGCTGAGGATCTTCGGCAGCGGCCCGATGGAGGAGGAGCTGCGCGCGCAGATCTCCCGGCTCGGCCTCGACGGGCAGGTCCGGCTGATGGGCTACAGCACCCGGCTGCGCGAGGAGCTGGCGAGCTCCTCGGTGTTCGTGATGACCAGCCACAAGGAGGCCTACGGCATGGTCGTGGTCGAGGCGATGTCGTGCGGTGTCCCGGTCGTCACCTTCGACGCCTCCGGCCCGGCGAGCATCGTGCAGCACGGCGTGGACGGGTTCGTGGTGCCCAACGGCGACATCACCGGCCTGGCCGCCCGGATCTCCGAGGTGATCCGGATCGGCGTCCCCGGCCGACAGCAGCTCGGTGAGGCCGGCCGGCGCAACGCGGCCGGGCGCACCCAGCCGGTGATCACCGCGCGCTGGGAGTCGCTGCTCGAGGAGCTGCAGGCGGCCAAGCGCCGCTGACCGCCGTACGGCGGCCGCCTGGGCCGATCAGCCGCGGCGGACCACCTTGCGCAGCCGGTCGGAGACCTTGTCCTGCAGCCGCTTCGCGGTCTCGACGGTGACCTGCTTGGGCCCGCGCTCGACCGCCTGCTCGTCGCGGGCGACGCCGAGGGCCACCAGGGTCTCCAGGGCCAGCTGCAGCAGCTCGCTGTCGGTGACGTCCTCGGGGCGGCGACCCTCCAGCCTCCGGGTCGGGATCAGGTCCTCCCACTCCCCCACGAGGTCCACGCCGAGGCCCCGCAGGTCGGCGACCAGCCCCTCGGCACGCTCGCGCAGGAAGGCGTCCATGTCGTCGCTCAACGCGATCGCGGCCTCCTCCTTGCGCCGCGGGCTCAGGATGTCGACGCCGACGCCGCTGTGGAGCACACGCTTGTAGACCGGGTGCGGAAGGTCGCGGGCCGCGGCCACCGTGTTGAGCCGCTGCATGAGCACCGTGGAGACCACCCCGAGCGACTCGTTGGCAGTCGTCGGTGCGGCGAAGCCGGTGCCGTCGATGCCGAGCACCGAGCAGAACCGGTCCCACAGGATGCCGGGGTCGCTGCCGGCCGGCGGCACGGTGACCAGGTGGATCCGGTCGGCGGGGACGGCGGCGGACCAGCGCTCGAGGATCCGCGGCAGGTCCTGCTGCCGCCAGAAGGTGCGGTGCGCCGGGCCGCCGGTGTCGTTGCGGACCTCGTCGACGATCTGCGCCCAGGGCCACACCCGGTAGTTCTTCGACATCTCCTGCGCCTGGGCGACGAACGAGCGCAGCAGGTCGCGGGCGGTGGCGATCACCTCCACCCGGGCGGGGGCGAGGCTCTCCACGGCCACGGCGATCTGGTGCGGGGTGAGGCTGGCCATCCACTCCATCGAGATCAGCACCGCTCGGCCGTCCCAGGCGCGCGCCTCGGCGGCCAGCCTCGACCAGGCCCCGTCCTCGGCGAGCGCGGCACCGTCCGGCAGCTTCTTCAGCTCCCGGACCGCCGAGACGTGGCGGCCCCAGGACGGCCCGGGCCACAGCAAGCCCTGCTGCGCAGCGAGCTCGTGGTTGGCCGAGAAGCGCGACTGGAGGTACGTCGTACCGGACTTCGGTGTGCCGATGTGGAGGTACACCGTGGGTGTCGACGACGTCATGGTTCCTCCGAGACCCCCGCGGTCGCTGGTGGTGGTGCGGGCTTGGCCGAATCGTAGATCACGCGTGCGGACGTAACGATCCGGCCACCGCCCTCACTTCAGCTTGTAGTCCTCCAGGACCCGACGCCCGATGATCATCTTCTGGATGTCGGAGGTGCCCTCGCCGATCAGCATGAACTTGACCTCGCGCATGAGCCGCTCGATCTCGTACTCCTTGGAGTAGCCGTAGCCGCCGTGGATCCGGAAGGAGTCCTCGACCACCTCGTTGGCGTACTCGCTGGCGAGCATCTTCGCCATCCCGGCCTCGACGTCCATCCGCTTGCCGGAGTCCTTCAGCCGGGCGGCCTTGACCATCATCGTGTGCGCGGTCTCCACCTTGGTGGCCATCTCCGCGAGCCGGAACAGGATCGCCTGGTGCTGGGCGATCGGCTTGCCGAAGGTCTCGCGCTGCTGGGCGTAGGCGACGCCGAGCTCGAACCCGCGCACCGCCAGCCCGCACGCCCGGGCGGCGACGTTCACCCGGCCGACCTCGACGCCGTCCATCATCTGGTAGAAGCCCTTGCCGGGCTCGCCGCCGAGGATCCGGTCCGCGGAGATCTGGTGGCCCTCGAAGATCATCTCCGTGGTGTCGATGCCCTTGTAGCCCATCTTGTCGATCTTGCCGGGCACCGTGACGCCCTGCGCGACCTCGCCGAAGCCGGGCTCCTTCTCGACCAGGAAGGTGGTCATGTTGCGGTAGACCGAGTCGGCACCCTCGTCGGTCTTGCACAGCACCGCGACCAGCGTCGAGGAGCCACCGTTGGTGAGCCACATCTTCTGGCCGGTGATCGCGTACGACCCGTCGTCGTCGCGGACGGCCTTCGTCGTGATCGCCGAGACGTCCGAGCCCAGCGACGGCTCCGACATCGAGAACGCGCCGCGCACCTCGCCGGTGGCCATCTTCGGCAGGTACTTCTGCTTCTGCTCCTCGGTCCCGTGCTTCATCAGCATGTAGGCCACGATGAAGTGGGTGTTGATCACGCCGGAGACGCTCATCCAGCCGCGGGCGATCTCCTCCACGCACAGGGCGTAGGTCAGCAGCGACTCGCCGAGACCGCCGTACTCCTCGGGGATCATCAGCCCGAAGATGCCGAGCTCCTTGAGGCCCTCGACGATCTCGGTGGGGTACTCGTCCTTGTGCTCGAGCTCCTGCGCGACGGGGATGATCTTCTCGTCCACGAACGTGCGGACGGCCTTGAGGATCTCCTCCTGGATGTCGGTCAGGCCCTCGGTCTGCGCCAGCCGACCCATGTCAGTTGTCCCCTTCCGGAGCGGTCCACACGTCGGTGCGCTGCATGCCGGCGGCGCGGCCCTTGGCCGAGATCACCAGGGCCATCTTGCGCGAGGCCTCGTCGATCATCTCGTCGCCGAGCATGACCGCGCCCTTCGCGCCGCCCTTCTCGGAGGTGAAGTACTCGTAGGCGTCGAGGATGTTCTCGGCGTGGTCGTAGTCCTCCTGCTTGGGCGAGAACACCTCGTTGGCCGCGGCGATCTGGTCCGGGTGCAGGGTCCACTTGCCGTCGAAGCCGAGCGCGGCCGAACGACCGGCGACCCGCTTGAACCCGTCGATGTCCTTGATCTGCAGGTAGGGCCCGTCGATGGCCTGCTTGTTGTGCGCGCGCGCCGCCATCAGGATCCGCATCAGGATGTAGTGGTAGGCGTCGCCGACGTCGTACCCCGGGGGCTGCTCGCCGACGACCAGGCTCTTCATGTTGATCGAGGCCATGAAGTCGGCGGGGCCGAAGATGATCGTCTCCACCCGCGGCGAGGCGGTGGCGATGTCGTCGACGTTGATCAGGCCGAGTGCGTTCTCGATCTGCGCCTCGATGCCGATCCGGCCGACCTCGTAGCCCATCGTCGTCTCGATCTGGGTGAGCAGCGTGTCGAGCGCCTTGACCTGGTCGGCGGTCTGCACCTTCGGCAGCATGATGCAGTCGAGGTTCGCACCGGCACCCTCGACGACCTCGATCACGTCCTTGTAGGTCCACTGGGTCGTCCAGTCGTTGACCCGGACGGTCCGCACGCGGTTGCCCCAGTCGCCGGTGTTGAGCACCTCGACGATGTTCTTGCGGGCCTCGGGCTTGGCGATCGGGGCGACGGAGTCCTCGATGTCGAGGAAGACCTGGTCGCTGTCGAGACCCTGGGCCTTCTCAAGGAAGCGCGGGTTCGATCCCGGTACGGCGTGGCACGAACGGCGGGCGCGCAGCTCGCGAGCGGTGGTCGCGTCGGACATGGATGACCCTCTCTTCGACACGGGGGGAGATTGGACGGGAGCCTACTGGTTGGTACATACCCCCGGGGAGGGCCCGAACCCGTGGCATTCCTCACCCCTGCACGCTCAGCGTGCCGGCCCCTGTGGCGCGAGTCATGCGCCGTGCGGGCCGAGGTGTGGCACCCTGCTGAACGTGACCGAGGTGTTCACCACCGCGTTGATCGCGGAGCTGGGGAAGAAGACCGGCGTGTGCTGGCTGCGCTACGACGACGGCGGCCCACGGCCACGTGCCGCCTGGCACGTCTGGCACGACGAGGCGCTGCTCCTCGTCGCCGGTGGCCCGGAGCAGGAGCTGCCGGGGATCGCCGAGGCCGACCGGGTCGAGGTCACCATGCGCAGCAAGGACAACGGTGGCCGGCTGGTCACCTGGGTCGGCTCCGTCTCCCCGGTGCGCCCGGGTGAGGAGCAGTGGGAGGACGCGACCTCCGCGTTGATCGCCGACCGGCTCAACCTCGAGGACCTGGGCACCGCGCGCCAGACCTGGGCCGAACGAAGCGTCGTCGTGCGCGTCGAGCCCACCGGTGAGGTGCTCGAGGACCCGGACTCCCTGAGCGACGAGGCGCACGAGGCGCCCCCCGTGCCCAGCCGTGCGACGACCCGCGGCCCGTTGCCGCGCGTGCTCCACCGCCGTCGCCGGGACCGCCCCAACCTGCGCTGACGGGGCTGCTCAGGCCTCCGGTACGACGATCCGCCCGGCCGCGATGCGCTGGACCCGGCCGGCGACGTGGCACCGCACCGGTGAGCCGTCGGCCACGTCCACGCGTCCGAACAACGACGAGGGGCGTCCCATCTCGAGGCCCTGGCTGATCGTGTAGCGGCCGCCCTCGGGCAACCGCCCGGTCGCCACCAGGGCCATCCCCAGTCCGGCGGCCGCCGAGCCGGTGGCGGGGTCCTCGGCCACGTCGAGCCCCGGCACGAACACCCGCGAGTGCACGGTGACCTCGGGGGCCGAGCCGGAGACGTGGTGCAGGTTGATGCCGTCGACCGGGTCGGTGGTCGGGCCCACGGCAGCCAGCCGGTCGGCGTACTCCGCGAGCGACCGGAAGGACGGACGGGCCCGCGCGACGGCGTCGTCGGTGACGGGCAGGTGCACGAAGGACAGCCCGGTGCCGGCGATCCACGCCTGGCCGGCTGCGTCGGACAGGGAGAGCCCGACGTCCTCGAGCAGCGCGGCGACGAGCGTGTCGTCCACCGGTCCGGCGAGGTCGCGCGGGGTGGCGCAGAGCTCGACGGCTCCGTCGGCCAGGAACCGCACCCCGATCTCCCCGGCACCACAGTGCTGCACCACCTCCTCGGCGGTGAGCAGCCCGGCATCGCGCAGCACCCAGGCGGTGCCGAGCGTCGGGTGTCCGGCGAAGGGGATCTCGCCGCCGGGGGTGAAGATCCGGGTCGTGTAGGCGTCGCCGGACGCGCGCATCGGGAAGGTGGTCTCGGAGTAGTTGAACTCCTGGGCGATCGCCAGGCACTGCTCGGTGCTGAGGTCGTCCGCGCCGTGCACCACGGCGAGCTGGTTGCCGGCGAAGGCGCGGTCGGTGAACACGTCGACGACGTCGTAGGACAGCAAGCCGGTCGTCCTTCCTGTTGTGGCGGCCCCGGACGGCACCACCTGCCCGCTAACGTATCGACACGTGAGCACAACCCCGAACCGAGTTTTCGCAGCCAGGCTGGCCGGCCTGCCTGTCTTCGACCCGGCGGGCGACCAGGTCGGCAAGGTCCGGGACATCGTCGTGGCGCTGCGGTCGGGTCAGCAGCAGCCCCGGGTGCTCGGCCTGGTGGTCGAGGTGTTCGGCCGCCGGTCGGTGTTCGTGCCGATGACCCGCGTGACCCACGTCGACAGCGGGCAGGTGATCACCACCGGGGTGGTCAACATGCGCCGCTTCGAGCAGCGCTCGACCGAGACGCTCGTGTTCGGCCAGATGCTCGACCGGAAGGTGACCATCCGCGAGACCGGGGTGGTCGGCACGGTGTACGACGTGGCGATGGAGCAGGCCCGCAACCGGGACTGGTTCCTCTCCCGGGTCGCCCTGCAGGAGGGCTCGAAGCGGTTCGGCCGGCGCGGGCAGACCCACGTCGTGGAGTGGAACGAGGTCGACGGGCTGGCCTTGCCGGAGGAGGGCCAGGGCGCGACCCACCTGCTCGCGGCGCTCGAGGAGATGCGGCCGGCCGACCTGGCCAACGTGATCCACGACCTCCCCGCCAAGCGCCGTCGCGAGGTCGCCGCCGCGCTGAACGACGAACGCCTCGCCGACGTGCTCGAGGAGCTCCCCGAGGAGGACCAGGTCGAGATCCTCGGCAACCTCGACAGCGAGCGTGCGGCGGACGTGCTGGAGGAGATGTCTCCCGACGACGCCGCGGACCTGATCGCGGAGCTGCCGCCGGAGACCGCGGAGGCGCTGCTCGCGCTGATGGAGCCCGACGAGGCCCAGCACGTGCGCCGGCTGATGTCCTACGAGGAGCGCACCGCCGGCGCGATGATGACCACCGAGCCGGTGATCCTGCCGCCCGATGCGACGGTGGCCGACGCGCTCGCCCACGTCCGCAACGCCGAGCTCACCCCGGCCCTGGCGGCGATGGTCTACGTCTGCCGCGCGCCGCTGGAGCCGCCGACCGGCCGGCTGATCGGCGTCGCGCACATCCAGCGGCTGCTGCGGGAACCCCCCTCGACGCTGGTCGGCGGGATGCTCGACACCGACCTGGAGACGCTGCCCGCCGACGCCACCCTGGAGGACGTGGCCCGGCACCTGGCGACCTACAACCTCGTCGCCGCACCGGTGACCGACGACGACGGCCGGCTGCTCGGCGCGGTGACCGTCGACGACCTGCTCGACCACCTGCTGCCGGAGAACTGGCGTGACCGGCCCGCCCGAGGAGGTGTGCTCCGTGCGTGACGAGCCGCGCCGCGAGCGCTCCGAGCCGCGCGCCCGCCTCGACCAGCCGAAGGAGACGCGGCGCACCCTGCTGCGCCGACCGACCTACGACCCCGAGGCGTTCGGCAGCTTCGCGGAGAACTTCGCCCGGTTCATGGGCACCGCGAAGTTCCTGCTGTACATGACCGGCTTCGTGGCGGTCTGGCTGGCCTGGAACTACGTGGCGCCGGCTGCATGGCAGTGGGACGCCTACCCGTTCATCTTCCTGACCCTGATGCTCAGTCTGCAGGCGTCGTACGCCGCCCCGCTGATCCTGCTCGCCCAGAACCGGCAGGAGGACCGCGACCGGGTGGTCACCGAGCAGGACCGCCAGGCCAACGCACGCGCGCACGCCGACATGGAGTTCCTCGCCCGCGAGATGGCTTCGCTGCGGATGGCGATCGGCGAGGTGGCCACCCGGGACTACGTCCGCTCCGAGCTGCGCTCGCTGCTCAACGAGCTCGAGGAGCGTCGCCGCGAGGAGGAGTCCGAGGGGGAGGCCCCGAGTGCCGGGCCGGTCGGTGACGAAGGCAACGCGGACCGGGCCTGAGCCGGCCTCGTCCCCCGCGTACCCTGAAGGTCATGACCTCCCCGCTGCTCGACCAGATCAACGCGGCCCTGGCCACCGTCAACGACCCGGAGATCCGGCGCCCCATCACCGAGCTCAACATGGTCGACTCTGTCGAGATCGACGACACCGGCAAGGTCGCGGTCACCGTGCTGCTGACCGTCGCCGGCTGTCCGCTGAAGGACACCATCAACCGCGACGTCACCGCTGCCCTGGAGAAGGTGCCCGGCGTGACCGGCGTGGACCTGACCCTCGGCGTGATGAGCGCCGAGCAGCGCGCCGGCCTGCAGGAGGTGCTCCGTGGTGGGCAGGCGCAGCGGGAGATCCCGTTCGCCAAGCCGGACTCGCTGACCAAGGTCTACGCGATCGCCAGCGGCAAGGGCGGCGTCGGCAAGTCCTCGGTGACGGTGAACCTCGCGGTCGCCATGGCCGAGCAGGGGCTGAAGGTCGGCATCGTCGACGCCGACATCTACGGCCACTCGATCCCGGCGATGCTGGGCGTGGGCGACGTGCGGCCGACCCAGGTCGAGGACATGATCATGCCGGTGCCCACGGCCGGTGGCATCTCGGTGATCTCGATCGGCATGCTCAAGCCGCGGCGTGACCAGGTCGTCGCCTGGCGCGGCCCGATGCTCGACCGCGCCCTGGTCCAGATGCTCAGCGACGTCTACTGGGGCGACCTCGACGCGCTCTTCCTCGACCTTCCGCCCGGCACCGGTGACATCGCGATCTCGCTCGGCCAGCACCTGCCCAACGCGGAGGTGGTCGTGGTGACCACCCCGCAGGAGGCGGCTGCGGAGGTCGCCGAGCGCGCCGGCACGATGGCCTCGATGATGCACCAGCGGGTCGTCGGCGTGGTGGAGAACATGTCCTTCCTGCCCTGCCCGCACTGCGGTCCCGAGCACCGCCTCGAGGTGTTCGGCTCCGGCGGCGGCGCGCGGGTCGCGGCAACCCTCTCGAGCCGGTTCGGGTACGACGTCCCGGTGCTCGGAGAGGTCCCTCTCGACCTCGAGCTGCGCGAGGGCGGCGACGCCGGCCGGCCGATCGTGGAGGCCAAGCCGGACTCCCCCGCCGCCCGCGTGCTCTCCGACGTGGCGGCGACCCTCTCGGGCCGCGGACGCGGTCTGGCCGGGATGCAGCTCGGGCTCACCCCGACCGGTAGATTCTGACGCGTGTTCGGAGTCGGGCTGCCAGAGTTCCTGGTCATCTTCGTGGTCGCGATCCTGGTCTTCGGCCCCGACCGGCTCCCTGAGTTCGCCCGCCAGGCCGGCCGCTTCGTGCGGCAGGTCCGCCAGTTCACCCAGGCCGCGCGCGACGACCTGCGCACCGAGCTGGGTCCGGAGTTCGCCGACCTGGAGCTCTCCGACCTCGACCCCCGCCAGCTGGTGCGCAAGCACATCCTCGAGGCGATGGACGAGGAGCCCGACGACGGGCCCACGGTCCCGGTGCGCCCCGGTCTGCGTCCGCTGGAGCGCGGTGAGCGGGCGCCGTACGACGCCGAGGCGACCTGACCTCAACCGACCTTCGCGTCGAGGGTGATCTGCACCGTCAGCCGGCGCCCGTCGCGCTGCACGACGAGGTCGATGGTGTCGCCGGGCTGGTGGCTGCGGATCGCCACGATCAGGCCGATGCCGTCGGCGACGGCCTTGTCCTCGACGCCGACCACGATGTCGCCCTTCTCCAGGCCCGCCTCGGCCGCGGGAGTGCCCGCGGGGACGTCGACGATCTCGGCGCCGTTGCGCCGGCTGCCGGTGTTGACGTTGGCGCCGATGACCGGGTACTTCGCCTCCCCGGTCCGCACGATCTGGGAGGCGGTCACCTTCACCTGCTCCATGGGGATCGCGAAGCCCACCCCGATGTTGCCGGCCTCGCTGGCGAAGCCCCCCATGGTCGCGATCGCGGAGTTCACCCCGACGACCTCGCCGCGGAGGTTGACCAGCGGTCCGCCGGAGTTGCCCGGGTTGATCGCGGCGTCGGTCTGCACGGCGTTGATGAACGACGACTCGTCCTCGTCGCCGGTGGTGACCGGCCGGTCGAGGGCGCTGATGATCCCTGAGGTGACGGTGCTGCTGAGCCCGAGCGGCGAGCCGATCGCGACGACGGTCTCGCCGACGTTCATCGACCGGGAGCTGCCGAGCGCGGCCGGCTGCAGGTCGTCGGCGCCGTCGACGTCGAGCACGGCGATGTCGTAGACCGGGCTGCGGCCGACGATGGAGGCGGTGTGTCGCCGCCCGGAGTGGTCGATGACCTGGATCTCGCCGCCGTCGGCGACGCCGGAGACCACGTGGTTGTTGGTGATCACGTGGCCCTCCCGGTCGACCACGAAGCCGGACCCGGTGGCCTCGCCGGCGACACCTGCACCGCCGCGGGTGAGGATCTGCACCGTGCTCGGCAGCAGCGCCTCGGCCACCGCGGCGACCGACCCGTTCTCGGGCTCGAGCGGCGCGGGCGCCGCGCCGCGACCGTCGAAGGCCGAGGTGCCGGCGACCCCGTCGACCGAGGCGGAGACGAGTGCGCCGCCCACGGTGCCCCCGACGAGCCCGACGACCAGGGCGGTGGCGGCGACGACCGGCCATACCCATCCGGGCAGCCGGGACGCGTGCTGCGGGGCAGGCCATCCGTAGTAGCCCTGCTGCGACCAGCCGGCCCCGGCGTAGGCATAGGGGTCAGGCTGCGCGGCGTACCCGTGCTCCCACGCTGCCGGCGCGGGCTGCGACCACTGCTGTGGCGCGGTCGGCTCCCCGTCCGGGTCGTACGACGGCCGGCCGGACTCCTCGCCGGACCACAGGGGCGCGGTGTCGTCCGGACTGCCGGGACGGTCGGGCTCGTTCTCGCTCACGGGACACATTTTGTCCTACGGCCGCAAGCGCACCGTCCGGGACGGCTACCGGCCGGCGTCGGGGCCGGGCTGCCCGGCGCTCTGCGACGGCGCGTGGGTGGCCGTAGCGGCGGGCTCGGCGCCCCGGCGCGCCGCCGAGGGCAGCCGGCCCTGCACCCGGGTGACCGGGGCGACGAAGGCCGTCGTCGTGCTGGCCGGCGTGGCAGCCCCCGAACGGCTCAGCGACGAGGCGGGCGTGGCACCGGGGGCGCCACCGATCCCCAGGGTGCTGCCGGTCAGGGTGGCGAGGCCGAGCACCGCCGCGGACACCGAACCGACGCCGACCATGGCGAGCCCGGCGCGCCGCCGGTCGCGGCCGCGGCGCTCGATCTCGGCCACCGCCGCCCATGCGGCCGCCCCGTCGGGCGGGGCAGAGCAGAGGCTGTACAGCGAGCCGAGCAGCTCCGGTGGCGGGGCACCCTCGTCGTGGCTCATCGCGGACAGCCGGGTCTTGACCCAGCCCTCCCGCTCGACCTGCCTGCGACAGGTCTCGCAACCGTGGACGTGGGCCCAGGCACGCTCGGTGGAGGACGGGTCGAGCTGGCCGTCGAGCAGGGGGCTGACGACCGCGCCGAGATGTCCTCCCAGGTAGCGCATCACACCGTCTGCGGGGTCAGGTCGGGGTCGACCGGGCCGGAGTAGCGCAACCGGCCAGCCGTGGGGGCGCGGTGGGCCAGCGCCGAGCGCAGCATCTTGCGGCCTCGGTGGATCCGGGAGCGGACGGTGCCGAGCTTCACGTCGAGGACGTCGGCGATCTCGTCGTACGACAGGCCCTCGATGTCGCAGAGCACGACCGCGGCCCGGAACTCGGGGGGCAGCGCGGCGAGCGCAGACTCGATGTCGTCGTCGAGCATCCCTTCGACGACCACGGAGGTGTCGGGGCTCGGCATCCGGCCGGGCATCCGGGCGTCGGCGTCGTCGGCGAGCGCGTCGAAGCGGATCTTGGCCTTGCGGCGCGCCTGGTCGAGGAAGAGGTTGGTGGTGATCCGGTGCAGCCAGCCCTCGAACGTGCCCGGGGTGTAGCTCGACAGCGACCGGAACACCCGGACGAACACCTCCTGGGTGAGGTCTTCGGCGTCGTGCGGGTTGCCGGTCAGCCGGTAGGCCAGCCGGTAGACGCGGGCGGAGTGCTGGGTGACGACGTCCTCCCACGACGGCGCGGCCGCGCCGGGACCGTCGACGGCGGGCTCGGGGGTGCGGTCGAGGTCGGTCATCGGGCGCTCCTTGCCCCAAGGGGTCTTCGCGGCGAGGCCGCTCAGTCTGTTGGTCGCCATCGGCTGGCGCTGTCCCCTCTCACGCTAGGAGTCGCTCCTGAGAGCCACCTGAGGATTCCGGCTGCTCTTTGCTGAGGTAACGGACGGTAGCGCACCGTTGTTCCCGGTCTCGCCGGTAGAGTCTGCCCCGGTGACCGGGCAAGACGCAGCGCCCGGCCCGCCGGCCATCGAGGAGGACATCATCGCTACGGGACTCAAGCCCACCAGCTGGGCCTACGCCGAGGAGTTCGTGAGCGAGGACGACGTGCTCCTGGCCGCACGCAGCCGCGCCCGCGAGGTCGGCGTGGTGCCGATCGGCCCCGGCGGCGGCGCGACCCTTCGCTTCCTGGCCGCCGTGACCGAGGCCCGCGCCGCGGTGGAGATCGGCACCGGCACCGGTGTGTCCGGCCTGTGGATGCTGCGCGGCATGCGTCCCGACGGGGTGCTCACCACGGTCGACACCGAGGCCGAGCACCAGCGGCTGGCCAAGCAGACCTTCAGCGACGCCGGCATCGCGCCGCAGCGGGTCCGGCTGATCCCCGGAGCCGCGCTCGAGGTGCTCCCCCGGCTGACCGACGGCCACTACGACCTGGTGTTCTGCGACGGCGACAAGCTGGAGTACTCCGACTACCTGACCGAGGCGCTGCGGCTGCTCAAGCCCGGCGGGATCGTCGCCTTCGACAACGCGCTCTGGCACGACCGGGTGCCCGACCCCGCGCAGCGCGACGCCGAGACCGTGGCGATCCGCGAGCTCGGCAACCTGGTCCGCCACCACGAGACGCTGCTGCCGCTGCTGCTCCCGGTCGGCGACGGGCTGCTGGTCGCGAAGAAGGTCTGGACGCCCGAGTCCTGAGGGCTCAGTAGCTGGCGGCGGCCAGGAAGCCGGCACCGCCCTCGGCGACGGCGACCACCTCGCACGGCTCGATCAACACCGGCGCCGAGCCGACGATCTGGGAGCCCGGTGACTCCGCCGCGATGCCGGTGAAGTGCTGCTCGAACGCGTCCCGCTCGGCCGAGGACTCGAAGACGTAGCAGCCCTCGAACCACTCTCCCGGCCGCATCCGCCAGGTCTTGAAACGCAGACCTGCCCGGCCGGTGAAGTTCGCGTGGGAGGTGGACTCGACGTAGGCGCGGAGCGCGTCCTCCACCCCCTCAGGAGCGTTCTCCAGCGACCAGCGGACCGTCAGACCGTGCATGCGTGCCTCCAAGGGTGTTCGTTCGGCGCCGCTCTGCCCCGTGACGCGTCGCCCCGTGTGCTCAGCGTGCCACGCCGGCGAGGGGCTCGCGCAGCTCGAGCCAGTGCAGCAGGGCACGCGCGCCGAACCCGGTCGCCCCGCTGGTCCACTCGTAGGCGTCGACCGGGGAGTCGCCGACCGAGGCGATGTCGAGGTGGGCCCACGGCAGGCCGCCGGTGAAGTGCTGGAGGAACAGCGCCGCGGTGATCGCGCCGGGACCACCGGCGGCGTTGTCGGCGTCGGCGACCTTCGACTCCAGCCGCTCCTCATAGTCCTCCACGAGCGGCATCCGCCACAGCGGCTCCCCGGCCGAGGCGCCGGCGGTGGAGATCAGCTCGGCGAGGGCGTCGTCGGAGCTGAAGAACCCGCCGGTCCGCTGGCCCAGGGAGATCTTCATGGCGCCGGTCAGGGTGGCCACGTCCACCAGGACGTCCGGTGCCAGCTCGGCAACCGCGTAGGCCATCGCGTCGGCGAGGACCAGCCGCCCCTCGGCGTCGGTGTTGCGGACCTCGCTGGTGCGCCCGCCGAAGTGGCGGATGACGTCGCCGGGTCGCAGCGCGTCGGCGCCGACGGCGTTCTCCGCCGCCGCGACCAGACCGGTGACCCGGATCGGACAGTCCACGTCGGCCAGCGCGCCCATGACGGCCATGACGACGCCACCGCCGGTCATGTCGCGCTTCATGTTCATCATCGCCTCGGCCGGCTTGATCGACAGGCCGCCGGTGTCGAAGGTGATCCCCTTGCCGACCAGCACCAGGTGCGGGGTGCGCCGGGTGGCCCGGCGCGGGGTGTAGTCGAGGCGGATCAGGCGGGGCGGTGTGGCCGAGGCCCGGCCCACGCCGAGGATCCCCCCGAAGCCCTCCGCGGCCAGCTGCTTCTCGTCCCAGACCTTGAGCTTCAACCCGGCGCTCGCGGCGATCTCGCGGGCCCGCTCGGCCAGCCACGGGGGGTTCTTCTCGTTGGCCGGGACCAGCGCCAGGGTGCGGGACAGCCAGCCGGCGCCGGCCACCGCGAGAGCGCGCGCGAGCTCCGGCTGGCGGTCGTCCGGGTCGGTGGTGCCGGCGAGCACGATCCGCGCGACCGGCCGGTCGGCCGGGGGCACGGAGCGGCGGTGGAACCCGAACGAGCCGAGTACCAGACCCTCCACGAGCGCCCGCAGCCCGGCGTTGTCGGCGAGCGAGGCCAGCGAGGTGGCCAGGGTGTCCTTGCCCTTGACCCGCCGGGCGAGCGCCGCCCCGGCTTTGCGGAGCTCTGTGGCCTGTGCGGTCCCGACACCGACCAGCAGCACGCTGCGGAGACTGGCGTTGGACAGGCCGGCGGCGGAGAGGACCGGATGCTCGACGATCTCGCCGGCCTTGCCGGAGGCGCTGTGGTGCTCGAGCAGGGCGAACAGGTCGACGCCGAGCTCGTCGAGCAGCTCGGCGGCACCGGGACCGAGGACCGGGCCGTCGTCGTCGGCCATCACCGGGATCGCGACGGCGTCTGCGCCGACGACCCCGCTGGGCGCCGCACTGCTGAACGCGATCTGCGGCGGTGAGACCTGGCTGGCGGGTGCCACGATGTGTCCCCCTGGGTCGGCTACGAGGTGATGGTCGAGGTCGGAGCCCCCCGACCTTACCCGCTGCCCGGCCGGTTCAGACGGTCGGCCCGGTGCAGGGCGGGGGGCAGGGTCGGTGCCGGCTCCCTGTCACGGCGCGAGCACGGAGCCGGGGAGGTTTCGCGCCACCGTGAACACGGCGAGCACGGCGAGGAGCGCGTAGGAGAACCGGGCCGAGTCCCAGGGCGCCGCGACCGGACGGCGGCTCTGCGTCGTCACCTGGGCCAACCACCACCACGCCGCGTAGGCCAGCGCCGGGACCAGGATGAGATTGTGCGAGACCGACTCGAGCAGCTGCCCGGTGGCCAGGTCGTGGAGGCCGCGCAGCGACCCGCAGCCGGGGCAGTACACCCCGAACAGCAGCAATGACGGGCAGGTGCCCCACGAGCCCGAGCCGTGCGGGTCGCGCAGGACGAGGGCGGTCACGCCGGCGAGCGCGACACCGGGCGCCGCGTAGCGGATCAGCCCGCGGCGCGTGGTGTCGAGGGTGCTCGCCGGCGTGGACGTCACTAGAAGCCGGACGAGGTCGAGGTCGAGCCCGCCACGCCGATGACCACGACGAGCAGGACGTAGAGCACTGCTACGACGAGGCCCACGACCGCGGAGATGATCGCCCACTTCTTGGCCGACTCCGAGGCCTGGCGAGCCTGGTCGTACTGGCCGCTGGTGTAGAGGCCGTCGACCTTCGCGGCCTGGACGATCGAGACGATGCCCAGCGGCAGGCAGCACAGCACCGTGCTGAGGATCGCCCACACCAGGTAGCTGTCGGGCTTGGGCGGCATGCCGTAGCCACCCGCAGGAGAGGGCATCGGCATGGACGGAGGACCGGGAGGGTACGACACGAGGTTCACTTTCCGCGGTCGCGGCGCGAGGCCGCGTGACCGCTCCTTCTATCGGGTTCAGAGGGCCTGGTCGGCCAACAAGGGTGCAGCGTAGCGGTCAGCGGCGACGATTTCGGGCAACCGGGACACCGGGTCGCGCCGCGCATCCAGCCGGGAACGGGAAGACCCCGGCCGTCCTCGACGACCGGGGCCTTCCACTCGGAGCTGCTGGGCCGTTGACCCAGATGGGTCAGTCAGCCGACGACCTCGTTGAGGGCCGCGCCGAGGGCACCGGCCTCTTCGGCGTTGAGCTCGACGACAAGACGGCCACCGCCCTCGAGCGGGACGCGCATCACGATGCCGCGCCCTTCCTTCGTGACCTCGAGCGGGCCGTCGCCCGTCCGCGGCTTCATCGCCGCCATGCGAACACCTCTTCCTTGGTCTAGCGCCGCGTCGGGGTCGATGCGGTCCCTCCCACATCGAACGGCACCCCCGTGACACGCCGCTCTGCGCGTCCATTATCCCCCATTCCCGGCATGACTGACGACAACATCCTCCGGACCGGTCGGTGCGGACACCCCGGGCGGTCCCGTGCGACATGCGGCAGACTCGCTCCTGTGCACGCCCGATCCGCGCTCTTCGACCTCTTCGGGGACCACCTGCGCACGCGCGGGGACCGGGCCCCGGTGGCTGCGCTCGTGCGGATCCTGGCCCCGCTCGGGGTGGCGGCACCAGCGGTCCGTACGGCGATCTCGCGGATGGTGCGGCAGGGCTGGCTGACTCCCGTCGAGATCGGCGGAGCCCGCGGCTACGCCGCCACGGACAAGGCCCGCAAGCGGCTCGACGACGCGGCCTCCCGGATCTACCGCACCCGCGAGAGCGGCTGGAAGGGCGGCTGGGACCTGGTCGTGCTCACCTCGGTGCCGGGCCGTTCGGGACGGGAACGGGTGCGGTCGGGCCTCGCCTTCCTCGGCTACGCCCCGCTCACCGACGGCACCTGGATCTCGCCGTACGCCTCCCCGGAGGTCGACGGCCTGCTGGCCGGGGAGCGGGCGACCGCTCACCGCTTCGAGGCCTACGACGGCGACCCGGCTGCGCTCGCCGCGGCGGCCTGGGACCTCGACGCGCTGGGCGCCGCCTACGCGACCTGGCACGAGGACGCCCGGCGGCTGGTCGCGGACCCTGCCGCCGTGCTGGGCACCGAGGCACTCGCCGGGGACGAGCGGGCCTTCGTGGTCCGGTCGCACCTGGTGCACGGGTGGCGGAAGTTCCTGTTCTCCGACCCCGGCCTGCCGGTGGAGCTGCTACCGGAGGACTGGGCCGGCCACGACGCGGCTCGGTTCTTCTCCGCCGAGGCCGCCCGGCTGCTGCCCGCCGCTGCCCGGTTCGTCGACGCGCACCTGGCGGCGAGCACCGCGGAGCCGGTCTCCACCACGCCGCTGACCACCACCCCCTGACCATCCCGTGTGACCATCCCCTGTGACCGTCCGACCACTGACTGGAGAGCCATGACCGACCAAGCCGTGACCTACACCGTCGACGACGGCGTCGCGACCATCACCCTGAACCGGCCCGACGCGATGAACAGCCTCGACGTGGCCACGAAGGTCGCGCTGCGCGACACGGTCACCGAGGCGGCCGAGGACGACGCGGTCCGGTGCGTGGTGCTGACCGGCACCGGTCGGGCGTTCTGTGTGGGCCAGGACCTCAAGGAGCACGTGGAGATCCTCAACAGCCGGTCCTCCGACGAGCTGTTCCGCACCGTGCCGGAGCACTACAACCCGACGGTGAAGGCGGTCGCGACGATGCCCAAGCCGGTCATCGCCGCGGTCAACGGCGTCGCCGCCGGAGCCGGCGCTTCGCTGGCCTTCGCCTGCGACTTCCGGGTGCTGGCCGACACGGCCGGGTTCAACCTCGCCTTCACCGGGATCGCCCTGTCCTGCGACACCGGGGCGTCCTGGACGCTGCCCCGCCTGGTCGGGCGGGCCAAGGCGCTCGAGCTGCTGTACTTCCCACGCACGCTGTCGGCCGAGGAGTCTCTCGAGCTGGGGTTGGCAACCAAGGTCGTGCCCGCTGCCGACCTCGACGGTGAGGTGACCGCGCTCGCGCAGCGGCTCGCGGCCGGCCCGACGGTCGCCTTCGGCGCCGTCCGCCGGTCGATGGAGTACTCCGCCGGGCACGACTTCGCGAGCTCCCTGGACTTCGAGGCGCAGATGATGGCACTCACCGGAGCCACGCAGGACCATGAACGGGCGGTCGCGTCGTTCGTGGCCAAGCAGAAGCCGGCGTTCGAAGGAAGGTGAGCCCATGCTCGCGCGCCTGCTGGTCCCCCTAGCCGCCCTGCTGCTCGGGGTCTCGGTGCTGGCCGGGCCGCTCGGCAGCCCGGCCACGGCACAGCAGCCGAACCTGGCCTCGCAGATCGACCTCCCGCCCGCGGTGAAGCAGCTGGTCACGGTCACCAACCGGCGGTGGTCGGACACGAAGGCGACGATGCGCGTCTGGCAGCGGCGCGGCGACTCCTGGCGGCTGGTCCGAGGGCCGGTCGTCGTCTCCCTGGGCTGGAACGGCTTCGCCAAGGCGGCCGAGCGCCGGCAGTCGACCGGGACCACGCCGGCCGGCCGGTTCACGATGCCGCGGGTGTTCGGCAACCGGCCCGACCCGGGCAGCCGGCTGCCGTACCGCCGGGTCGACGGGGACGACGTGTGGCCCTACGAGCCGCGCGACCCGGCGACGTACAACATCCTGCAGCCACGGCGGGCCGCCGGCTCCCGGTGGCGGTCGGGGTACGTCGAGCGGCTCGCCGACTACCCGGTGGAGTATGCCTACAGCATCGTGCTCGGCTACAACCTGCCGAAGGGGGTGCGCTGGTCTCCCCGGCGCAAGCAGTTCGTCGCCCGCAACCAGGCCGACACCGATCGGGGTGGTGGGATCTTCCTGCACGTGAAGGAGAACCGTTACACCGCCGGCTGCGTGTCAGGCCCGATCGACGACGTGCGCTGGCTGGTCAGGTGGCTGGACCCCGACGCCCGGCCGCGGATCGTGATGGGACCGCGGGCCTGGGTGGTACGACGGTTCTAGCCGACGCCGTGACCCGGGGGAACGGATCAGCGGGTGCCGCCGAGGGCGCGCAGCAACTGGCGCGGCGCCCGGCGGTTCATGTGCTCCCAGGACGGCCGGGCGCCGTACTCCACGGTCACCGCGGCGCCGTCGAAGTGGTGGTTGAACCACTGCGTGAACGTGCCGTGGCAGGTGCCGCCGCAC
>JBMOMG010000091.1:0-29816 GCA_049323155.1 Actinomycetota bacterium
GACCGGGCGCGGCGGTCAGGGCACGCCGCAGCATGCCGCCGACGGCGACGGGCACCAGGCAGACGAGCAGTCCGACACCCGCGGCCACCGCCCAGTACGTCGGCGTCGGTGCACTCAGACCGGTCACCTGGCGCGCCCGACCCAGGACGCCGTCGGCCCACACAGTCAGGACCATCACGACCCCGGCACCGAGCAGGAGCGCCCACCACCCGCTGTGTCGTGCCGGCTGCCGGCCTCGACCCACAAGCGCACGGGTGAGCAGCGTGTCGACGAGCAAACCGAGCCCGAGCAGGACACCGGTCAGGAGTCCCTGGAGGACGGCCGGACGCGGCAGCACCGACGGGGCCAGGGACGCCCCGACGGCGAGCGACACCACCACGACGGTGGACGCGCGCGGACGGACGGTGGCTGACACCGGTCCCGGCGCCGGGCTCACGACCACGCCGCTCTGCCGAAGGCGAGCAGGGAGAGCCCGGAGAAGGCGACCGCGAGGCTGCCGAGCAGGCCCGCCGCCGACTCCTCCGGGACACCGTCCCCCTGACGCACCGAGTTCAGGCGGACGGCTGCCGAGGCGGTCCCTGCCGCGCTGAGGCACCGCAGCCGTGCCGACCCCGTCAGCTCGGCCACGCAGACCTGGCGCAGCTGCGCAGCCATCCGGGCGTCGATCGCCGGCCGGGCCCACCCCGGCAGGGTGAGGTCCCGGCGGTCGGCGTAGCGCAGCAGGTCGTAGCCGAAGTCGTGCTCGGCGCACACCGGGGTGAAGGCCCCGGGCAGCGGTACGACGCTCGAGCAGGACCCCTCAAGGTCGACCAGCCGCCCCCTGCGCACGAGCGGCCTATAGCCCATCACCTCCTCGAAGTCCGCCGGGACCAGGGATCGCGCCGCGGCGGCGCGGCCGTCCGTGAGCGCCCGCACCGCCCCTGCGACCGAGGTCGACGAGGACGCCGGCGCCGGGCCGGAGGAGGCACGGCTCAGGACGCCGCCGGTCAGCATCGCCAACATCAGCACCGTGAGCACCAGAAGGGTCGATCGCCATCTCATGGCATCGACGCTCGGCGTCGCGGGCGCCCGGGCGGATCGCTCGCCGGTCTCGACCCGGTCCCTGTCCCGAAGGTCCCTGCACACCCAGGCGGTACCGCGGATCGAGCTCGGTCTGCTACTCAGGTATGACGCCGGCCACGCCCGTCGCGCATACGCTCGGGTTCATGGCACAACGACGGCGATCCCCTTTGCGCCGCATCCGGGCGTCGGTGGCAGCCGTGCCCAGGGGGGCCGCCAGATTGGTGCCCAGGAGCCCGCGCGGCTGGGACGTGCTCGCCACGATCGCCGTGCTGGCTGCGTTCGCGATCACCTGGCCGACGCTGTTCGTCACGCACCAGGTGGCCGACTCCATCGCCCCTCTCGTCGCGGCCGCCGGGGCGGCACCGCTGGTGCTGCTGCGGACCCAGCCGTTCGCGGGCTGGGCGAGCAGCGCCGTGGTCGCCCTCATGGTCGCGATCTCGCTGGAGCCCTTGCCGGAGTACGGGTTCCCGTGGCCGGTCCCCCACTTCCTGGTCCTGCTGGCGCTGCTGGTCGCCGTGGCACTGCGCGCCTCCGCGCGCGAGATCGGGATCATGTGGGCGGGGACCACCGCGCTCTTCCTGGTCTTCATGCCCGGCGACCTACGGGCCGGGTGGGCGGTCGGCGGGACCATGCTGACCGTCGTCGCGCTGCTGGTGCGCTGGCTGGTGCTGTCCCGCCGGGAGCTCGCCCGACAGGAGCAGGTCAGCGAGCTCGAACGGGCCCGGCGGGCGGTTCTGGAGGAGCGCAGCCGCATCGCCCGCGACCTCCACGACGTGGTCGCCCACAGCATGTCCCTGGTCGTTGTCCAGGCGCAAGAGCGCCCCGCAGCGCCTGGGTGGCGTCACTCCCGCCGTGCAGCGAGAGTTCGACTCCATCGGCGAGCAGGCTCGTCAGGCCCTCAACGAGGTCCGCGGCATGCTCGGTGTGTTGCGCAGCGACGGCCAGCTCGCCGAGGCGCTTCCCCAACCTGGGCTGGAGCAGGTGGAGCCCCTGCTGCGTGAGGCCCGGGCCGCAGGGATGGACCTGTCCTGGGACATCTCCGGCTCGCCCGCGGACTGCGGACCGGCCTCGGCGATGGTCGTGGTGCGCGTGATCCAGGAGTCGTTGGCCAACGCCACCCGGCACGCTCCCGGGGCAGCGGTCTCGGTCGAGCTGACGTACACGGCCGAGGCCGTGGGGGTGGTGGTCTCGAACGGCCGGCCCACGGTACGGGGCGGGGAGCAGGGGCCCGCAAGCGCCGCCTCTCCACACGGCGGCGCCGGCATCGTCGGGATGAGGGCGAGGGTGCACGCCCTCGGAGGTGCCCTGACAGCCGAACCGCAGCCCGGCGGAGGGTTCGTCGTCCGGGCCGAGGTGCCCAAGACGGCACGTGTCGCGACGACCCCGGACGCGGCACGGTCCTAGGCTGGCACCGTGCCGACCAGGGTCTTCATCGCCGACGACCAGGCGATGGTTCGCGAGGGCTTCCGAGCCCTGCTGTCGGCCGACCCCGACCTCGTGGTGGTCGGCGACGCCGCCGACGGCGCGGCCGCCGTCCGCGAGGTGGTGCGGCTGCGCCCGGACGTGGTGCTGCTCGACGTCCGCATGCCCGAGATGAACGGCCTCGACGCCACCGCGGAGATCATGCGCAGGCGCCTCGACCCCGCGCCGCGGATCCTGATGTTGACCACCTTCGACGTCGACGACTACGTCTTCGAGGCGCTCCGGGCGGGAGCGAGCGGTTTCATGCTCAAGGACGCCCCGGCCGCCGAGCTGGTCCGGGCGGTCCACGTCGTTGCCGCGGGCGACGCTCTGCTCGCTCCTCCGATCACCCGCAGGCTGATCGAGGACGCCGTACGCCGGCGGGCGCCGGTCCGTCCCGACGACGCCGGTCTGCGCAACCTCACCCCCCGGGAGCGCGAGGTGCTCGAGCTCGTCGCGACCGGCATGTCCAACGCGGAGATCGCCGCCGCGCTCTTCCTGGCAGAACAGACGGTGAAGACACACGTGGGCAAGGTGCTGGCCAAGCTGCAGCTGCGCGACCGGGCGCAGGCCGTCGTGTTCGCCTACGAGTCGGGCGTCGTCAGCCCCAGGTGACGGGTCAGCCGGCGATGTCGCGGGCTGCGTCGGTGCGGGCGTACTGCCCCCGGTAGAACAGCAGCGGATGCGGCGCGTCCTCGACGCCGAGGTCCATCACCCGGCCGATCACGACGTAGTGGTCGCCCGCCTCGTGGACGGCGTAGATCGTGCAGTCCACCCAGCCGAGCACCCCGTCGAGCAGCGGCGCCCCGGTGGCCGAGGGCCGCCAGGAGACACCGGCGAACTTGTCGGCGCCCTTGCGGGCGAAGGCGTTGGACAGCTCGAGCTGGTCGTGGGAGAGCAGGTTCACGCAGAAGTGGCCGGCCCGTTGCATCTGCGGCCACGCGCGCGAGCTCTTCGCCGGGCAGAACAGCACCAGCGGTGGGTCGAGGGAGACCGAGCTGAACGACTGGCAGGTCATCCCGACCGGCTCGCCGTTGCTCATGCTCGTCACCACGGTGACCCCGGTGCAGAACCGGCCGAGCACGTCGCGGAACTTGCGGGCGCTCTGCTCGGCATCGGGGTCGTCGTCGGGCACGCGGACCGATCGGTCCTCCAGGTCGAAGTCGAACTGACCGAGCCACGAGTCGATCAGCTCCTGGCTCGGCCAGGACTCCCGTGCGTCCGGCTTCATGCCGGCGGGCAGCTCACTGATGTCCGACACTGAAGTCATGCCCCCAGTAGCTGACCGCGGTGCTCTCGCGCGCGATCCACTTCTCGTCGTCGACGGTGAGGCCCTCGGTGCCGTACTCCACGTCGAAGCCGCCGGGTGACTTGACGTAGAAGGACACCATCTGGTCGTTCATGTGGCGACCGAGCGTCGCGCTCAGCGGCACCTTGTGCTTGCGCACCCGCTCCAGCGCCCGGCCCACGTCGTCGAGCTTGTCGACCTCGACCATGATGTGCACGCACTTGGCGGGGTTGGGCATCGGCAGGAACGCGAGGCTGTGGTGCCGCGGGTTGCAGCCGAGGAACCGCAGCCAGGCGGTGGATCCCGGCTCCTTGCCCACGAACTCCCCCGGCATCCGCATCGAGTCGCGCAGCCGGAAGCCGAGGACGTCGGTGTAGAAGCGCAGCGCCTCCTCGTCGTCGGCCACCGGGAGGACGATGTGGCCCAGGCCCTGCTCACCGGTGACGAACGTGTTCGCGTACGGGGTGACCAGCGGGCGGGCTTCGTAGGTGGCCCCGTGGAAGAGCTCGAAGACGTTCTCGAACGGGTCCTCGAACCGGATCATCCCCTCGACCCGGCGCTCGGCGAGCTCGTCGGCGGTCGCTTCCTCGACCTCCACGCCGTGATGCTTGAGGTGGTCCACGGCGGCGGAGAGCGCGCGATGGTCGGCGACCTCCCAGCCGGTGCAGCCCATCCGGTCCTGCTCGGAGGGGACGACCACGATCCGTGAGGACATCTCGTCCATCCGGAAGTACAGGTGGTCGGGGTTCGGGCCGCGGGCCTCCACCAGACCGAGCACCTTGCCGGCGAAGTGCCGCCACTGCTCGAGGTCGGTGCTCTCGACCCTGACGTAGCCGAGGGTGCGAATGTCGATCACGGGGGTCTCCTGGTCAGTCGTGGGTGCGGGGCTTCTCGTGGTGCAGGGCGAGGTAGCCGGAGGCGACGGCGAAGAACTCCTCGGCCGCCTCGATCTGGGCCCAGTGGCCGCAGTTGGGGAAGACGTGCAACGACGCCTTGGGGATCAGCTTCAGCGCGGCCAGCGCCCCGTCGAGCGGGTTCACCCGGTCCTCGCGCCCCCAGGTGAGCAGCACCGGGTGCCGAAGCTTGTAGGCCTCGCGCCAGAGGAAGCCCTCCTCGAAGGTCTCGGGCTTGGCGAAGGAGGCGCCCATCGAGGCCATCGCCTCCGCCACGCCGGGTGCGGTCGCCGACGCGAAACGCTCCTCGACGAGCTCGTCGGTGACCAGCGACTGGTCGGCGACCATCGTGCTGATGAACGCGGCCATCTTCTCCTTCGACGGGCCCGGCGGTGCGCCGAACTCGTAGAGCCGCTTGATGCCCTCGGTGGGATCCGGCGCGAAGAGGTTGAGGCTGAGACCGCCGGGTCCCATCAGGATCAGCCGGCCGACTCGCCTGGGGTACTTCAACGCGAACCGTACCGCGGTCCCGCCGCCGAGCGAGTTGCCGAGCAGGTGGACCTTCTCGATGCCCAGCTCGTCGAGCAGCGCCGCGAGCTTGTCGGCCGCGAAGGTGAAGAAGTGCCCCTCGACCTCGGGCTTGTCGGACTCGCCGAACCCTGGCTGGTCGATCAACAGGGTCCGGAACAGGCCCGCGAACGGCTCGAGCGAGGATCCGAAGTTGCTCCAGGCCGAGGCGCCTGGCCCACCGCCGTGCAGCATCACCAGCGGCAGTCCGCCGCCGGTCTCGGTGGCGGCGCCCGCCTCGTGGTAGTGCAGGGTCAGGTCACCGGCCTTGGCGAACCGGCTGGTGGACTCCCGCGTCAGGTCACCCATGCTCAGTACATCCCCGGGTCGATCTTCTGGCCGAACTCGACGGCGCCGTACATCACCAGCGCCCGCTCGGGGTCGTTGGCGGCGTGCACCCGCCCCGCGTGCGCGTCGCGCCAGGCGCGCTGCAGGTAGGTGCCCTCCGCCAGCGCCCGCCCGCCGGAGGCCTCGAACAGGGTGTCGATCGCACCCACGGCGCGCTCGGTGCCGATCACCTGGTCGCGGCGCACCTTGAGCCGCACGTTGAGCGGGATCTTCTCTCCCGCGGCGACGAGCTGCTGCATCTCGCGGATGTTGTTCATCAGCAACGCCCAGGCGGCGTCGATCTCGCTGGCGGCACGGGCGATCCGGACGCTCGCGAACGGGTCGTTGACCGCCTTCTCGGCGATGTACGCCGCCCGCACCCGCTTGCGCTGCATCTCCACGTGCTCGTCGTAGGCCCCGGACGCCATGCCCACGATCGGCGCGGTGATCGTCGAGGTGAAGATCGAGTGGAAGGGCAGCTTGTAGAGGTCGGAGGTGTTCTGCTCCTGGCCCGGCCCGAAGCAGCGACCCGTGTCGCCCATGCTCAGCGTGAACTCCTCGGGCACGAACACGTCGTCGACGACGATGTCGTTGGAGCCGGTGCCGCGCAGGCCGACCACGTTCCAGACGTCCTCGATCGTGTAGTCCGACCGGGGCACCATGAACGTCTTGAAGTCGACGACCTGCCCCTCGGCGTTGGACACCAGGCCGCCGAGCAGCACCCAGCTGGCGTGGTCGCAGCCGGAGGAGAAGCTCCACCGCCCGCTGAGCTGATATCCGCTGTCGGTGAGCACGGCCTTCCCGGTGGGGGCGTACGACGAGGACAGCCGGGTGCTCGTGTCCTCGCCCCAGACCGCCTGCTGGGCCTTGTCGTGGAACAGCGCCACCTGCCAGGGGTGGACACCCAGCACCGAGGAGACCCAGCCCGTCGAGCCGCAGGCGCTCGCGATCATCCGCACCGCGGTGTAGAAGTCGACCGGGTCGCTCTCGAGTCCGTCGAACCGGCGCGGCTGGAGCATCCGGAAGAACCCGCTCGCCTCGAGGTCCTTGATCGAGGACTCCGGCACGACACGCAGCCGCTCGGCCTCGTCGGCGCGCTCACGGAACTGCGGCAACAGGTCACGCACCGCGTCGAGGACTGCCTTCGACATCTGCTACTCCCAAGAGCCGGGGAACGCCGGGCTGCGCTCCGATCACCTCAATACTAGAACACGTTCTCGTTTTATGCGAGACAGTTCTGCAACGTGTTCCACGTCAGCTGCCCACTTCCTCCACCGCGTGGTCCGCACGGCTGACCGAACGACCCGCACGACGGCCGGAGTAGACGCAGTCGGCCAGCGACAGGCCGCTGACGTAGGAGTTGGAGCAGATCCCCGCAGCGGTCCGTCCCGCGGCGTACAACCGCGGCACCGCCCGGCCCTGCGTGTCGAGCACCGCCCCGGTCTGCTCGTCGACCGCGAGCCCGCCGAGGGTCATCGTGGGACACGGGAAGCCCACCGAGGACCGCACCGAGATGTCGATCAGCGAGTACGGCGGCTGCCCGATCTCCTGCAGCTGGTCGGCGGGCTTTCCGAGCGGGTCCTCAACCCCGCTGCGGACGGTCTCGTTGTAGGCGGCCACCGTCCGCTCCGCGGCGACCGGGTCGATCCCGGCTCGCTCGGCGACCTCGCGGACGGTGCGCCCCTCCACCCTCCCGGACCCGAACATCGTGAGCGTCTGGAGCCGCTGGAACCACAGCGTCTGCGCGGACACCTGCTTCCTGGCCACGTCGAGGATCCGCCGGTCGACGAGGAGGTGGGCGGTGCCGCAGTGCTCGTGGATCACCGCCTCGGCGACGGCGGCGCCGTACAGCGACTCGTTGCACACCCGCGACCCGTCCGGCCCGAGCAGCACGCCCTTGGCCAGCTCGGACGGCGGCGTGAAGAACCGCCAGGCCGAGGCGCGGTCGAGGTACTTCGTCGCGGCGCCGACCGAGCGGCCGAGCCCGATACCGCTGCCGTCGTCGCCCAGCGTGCCGAGCGGCAGCCCGGGGAGGTACGGCGCCGCGTGCTCGCGGACCAGCTCGCGGTTGAAGGCGAACCCACCGGCCGCCAGCACGACCCCGCGACGAGCGCTGACCGCCCAGCGCCGGCCATGCGTGCGCTCGATCCGCTCGATCCTGCGGCTGAGCCGCTTGCCCAGCGGGCGGTACCAGAGGTTGAGCTTGCCGACCTTCGACGCCATCCAGCGGAACTGCCGGAGCACCGCAGCCGGCGCGCCCTCGACGGTGCTGCAGACGACACCGACCACCGCGCCCGACTCGTCGGTGACCAGCTCCTCGGCGCGGGTCAGCGGCTGCACGCGCACCCCGCGTCGCTCGACGGCCGCGCGCAGCGGTCCGAACAGCGCCTTGCCCGAGGTGCCCTTCCCCTTCGCGCGGTGCCCGCGCTGCGCCGGAGCGGCCACCGCCCGGGAAGGACCGGCGAGCTCGTTCCCGGAGTAGTAGAGGTAGTGCTTGTTGGTCGGGTAGGAGGTCTTGTACGGCGCAGAGCTGCCCTCGAACGGCACGCCGTGGCTCTCCAGCCAGGCCAGCATGTCGACCGAGCCGTCACAGAAGGAGCGCAGCGTCTCCTCCGAGACCGCGCCGGCCGTCTCGAGCCGCAGGTAGGCGAGCATCTGCTCGGGGGTGTCCTCGATCCCGGCCTCGCGCTGCTGGGGCGTCCCCCCGCCGGCATACACGACGCCGCCGCTGATCGCGCTCGCACCGCCACCGAGGAACCGGTCGAGCACCAGCACGTCGGCACCGGCCTCCGCCGCCTCGATCGCGGCGCACGCCCCGGCGGCACCGAAGCCGACCACGACGACATCTGCCTCGGCATCCCAGGACTGTGCGGCCACGACTCTCCTCAAGTAGAACGCGTTCTCACTTTGCCGCCTCATCATGCCGGGCAGCACCTGACGGAGCAAGACCTGACCGGGATGCCCCGCGCAACTGGAACCTGTTACAGTTTTGCCCCCGATTGCTGGAGGTCACATGGCTCGCCCCGTTCCCCAGGACGCCGCGCAAGCTGCGCACCAGGAAGACGACGTCGACGTCGTCGTCGTGGGAGCCGGCGGCGCCGGGATGACCGCCGCGCTCGCCGCCGCCCACCACGGGCTACGGACGGTCGTGGTCGAGAAGAGCGCCTACTTCGGCGGCTCGACGGCTCGCTCCGGGGGCGGGGTGTGGATCCCGAACAACCACGCGCTCAGAGCGGCCGGCGTGCCGGACAGCCTGGAGGACGCCCGCACCTACCTGGCCTCGATCGTCGGCGACGTGGTCCCGGAGGAGCGCCGCAACGCGTTCCTCGAGCGGGGGCCCGAGGCGCTCGAGTTCGTCCGCGACCACTCGGCCGTCGACTTCATGTGGGTCCCGGAGTACTCCGACTACTACCCCGAGGCACCGGGCGGCCGTGCGATCGGCCGCAGTGTCGAGCCGCGTCCGGTCAACGGCAAGCTGATCGGCGCGGAGCTCGCCCGACTCCACCCGCCCTACGCGAAGGCCCCGGCAGGGATGGTCGTCACCCAGGCCGACTACCGCTGGATGAGCCTGGCGATGCGCACCCTGAAGGGCCCGATCACCACGCTGCGGATCGTCGCCGGGCGGGTGCTGAACCTGTTGCTGCGCCGACCGATGTACGCCATGGGCGCCGCGCTCGCGATCGGCCTGCGCAAGGGGCTGCTCGACGCCGGTGTCCCGGTCTGGTACGACACCGAGCTCACCGAGCTGCTTCTCGACGACGGCCGCGTGGCCGGCGTACGCCTCCGCCGGGAGGACGCCGAGGTCACGGTGCGCGCCCGCCGCGGCGTGGTGCTCGCCAGCGGCGGCTTCGAGAAGAACCTCGAGATGCGGGAGAAGTACCAGCGCTCCCCCATCACCACCGACTGGACGACCGGCGCGGAGTCGAACACCGGCGGCGGCATCGAGGCCGGGATCGCGGCCGGCGCGGACATCGCGTTGATGGACGACGCGTGGTGGGGCCCGACGATCCCGCTCACCGGCGGGCCGTACTTCTGCCTCTCGGAGCGCAACCTGCCCGGCGCGATCATCGTGAACCAGGCCGGCAAGCGGTACGCCAACGAGGCCTCGCCGTACGTCGACGCCGTGCACGCGATGTACGACGGCGAAGCCGCGACCGGGGTGGGCCACGTGCCGTCCTGGATGATCCTCGACCAGCGCTACCGCAACCGGTACCTGTTCGCGGGACTCGGGCCGCGCCAGCCCTTCCCCGGCCGTTGGTACAAGCACGGCACGCTATTCAAGAGCGACACGGTCGAGGGACTCGCCGAGCAGATCGGCGTGGACCCGGCCGGACTCGCCGAGTCGGTTCGGCGGTTCAACGAGATGGCGCGCACCGGCGTGGACACCGACTTCCACCGCGGCGACAGCGCCTACGACAAGTACTACGGCGACCCGACCAACAAGCCGAACCCGTGCCTGGGCCCGATCGACGAGGCCCCGTTCTACGCGGTCAAGATCGTCCCCGGCGACCTCGGCACCAAGGGCGGCGTGGTCACCGATGAGCACGCGCGTGCGCTGCGGCCCGACGGCTCGGTGATCCCGGGCCTGTACGCCGCCGGCAACGCCTCGTCCGCGGTGATGGGCAACACCTACGCGGGCGCCGGGTCCACGATCGGCCCGGCCATCGTGTTCGGCTACCTGGCCGCGCTCGACCTCGCCCGCCCGGTAACGGTCGAGCAGTCCCCCGTCCGGACCGCAGAGGAGAGCTGACATGCCCATCGACCCCGACAAGGCCATCGGCGCGGAGCTGTCCGAGGTCACCTTCGCGTGGACCGAGTCCGACGTCCTGCTCTACCACCTCGGCGTGGGTGCGGGCGCCCGTCCCGGCGACCAGACCGACCCCCGAGCACTGCGGTACACCCTCGACGACGAGCAGCTCCAGGTGCTCCCGTCGTTCGGGGTCGTGGCGCCGACCTTCCACGCCACCGCGCCGCCGAGCCTGGACCTGCCCGGCTGTGACATCGACCTGGCCAGCGTGCTGCACGGAAGCCAGGAGATCGTCCTGCACCGCCCGCTGCCGACGGCGGCACGGGCGACGGTCCGCACCCGGATCAGCGACGTGTGGGACAAGGGCAAGGCCGCGGTGATCGTGCAGGAGGGCGAGGCCCGTGACGAGTCCGGGGAGCCGCTGTTCACGACCCGCTCGAGCATCTTCGTCCGCGGTGAGGGCGGTTGGGGCGGTGACCGCGGACCGTCCACGAAGGTGGACCTGCCCGACCGCGCACCCGACGCCGACGTCAGCTACGCGACGACACCGCACCAGGCGATGCTCTACCGGCTGTGCGGCGACCGGAACCCGCTCCACGCCGACCCGCAGTTCGCTGCGAGGGCCGGGTTCCCGGCACCGATCCTGCACGGACTGTGCTCCTACGGGATCACCCTGCGCGAGGTCGTCGACGCCCTCCTCGACGCGGACACCTCCGCCGTCGCCGGATTCTCCGCCCGCTTCGCCGGCGTGGTCTTCCCCGGCGAGACGATCCGGGTCCGTGCCTGGGACGAGGGCGAGCAGATCCTGGTCTCGGCCACCGTGGCGAGCCCGGACGCGGCGCGGGACGGCGCGCCAGTGCTCGCCGACGCGGTCCTCACCCGCGCCTGAGAGCCTGGTCACGTTCACGCCGGTCCGGTTGGGCCGGCACGTGTCGTCTGCCTAGCCTGGACGGGTTCCGCGTCCCGGCGGAGCGCCGTCCGTGGGCAACGCCGAGTCCTGTCCCGCTCCCGGCCGGCACCGACGAGCATCACCAGGGGCAGGAGCGGGGGAACCGAATCTTCACGGTCCCCGGACCTCGGGGTGAAGCCTCCACCGTCGTACGACGAGCGAGGCCGGGCACACCTTTCCGCCCGAACCCGACAGCTCACCTCGCAGGCGTCCGAGAGGTTCCGTCATGCGCTCACGCATGTTCCTGGCGACGGTCGTCGCCTTCCTTGCCGCACTCGCCCCGAACCTGGTGGCCGCACCCGCCGAGGCCGCGACGCTCCGGACCTGGAAGCGGCTCGCCCAGTGCGAGTCCGGCCAGCGCTGGCACATCAACACCGGCAACGGCTACTACGGCGGCCTGCAGTTCAGCCCGTCGACGTGGCGGGCGTTCGGTGGTCGCAAGTTCGCCCGCAACGCCCACCGGGCCATGCCGCGCGAGCAGATCAGGATCGCCGAGAAGGTCCGTCGCGCGCAGGGGTGGGGCGCCTGGCCGCACTGCTCCCGCAAGATCGGGCTGCGGTAGTGTGACGACCGGAAAGGTGGAACACGTTCTACCTTCCCGGTCCTCGACGTCGTCCCTGAGGAGAGCTTCGTGACCACCAGGGCGATGCGCCGCGCGGCCGTCCGCAGGGCGGTGCCGCTACCGTCCCTGAGCATCCCCGAGGGACGCCTGGTCGAGCTTCCCGGCCGGGGGTCGACGTACGTCACCGACTCCCCCGGACCGAACGGGGCCCCGACAGTGCTCCTGCTGCACGCCGTCGGCTGCACGGGTCTGCTCACGTGGTTCCCGTCGATCCCCGCGCTCACCGAGCGCTACCGGGTGGTCACCCTCGACCAGCGGTGGCACGGCCAGGGCATCACCTCCGAGGAGTTCTCGCTCTACGACTGCGCCGACGACGCCGCCGCAGTGATCGAGACGCTCGGACTCGAGGACGTCATCGTCGCGGGCTACTCGATGGGCTCGGTCGTCGCGCAGCGCACCTGGCGGCAGCATCCCGACCGGGTCGCAGGCCTCGTGCTCGGCGCGACCACGGACAGGTTCCGAAGGTCGCCGGCGGAGATGATGTTCTTCCAGTCGATGGGCCTGTCGATGGGCGCACTCCGCGGCCTGGCCCGTTCCCGGACCGCGCTCGCCGCCGCACGCAGCGCCGCCCGGTTCATGGACATCGACGATCCGGGCGACCTGCACGACTGGGCGCTGGCGGAGTTCCGCAGCACCAGCCCGTGGGCCGTCGCGCAGGCGGTCGCTGCCCTCGGCAGGCACCACTCACGGCCCTGGCTGCGCCGGATCGACGTGCCCACCGCCGTGGTCGTGATGGCACGGGACCGGGTGATCCCCGCCGACCGTCAGCGGACCCTGGCCGCCCGGATCCCCGGCGCCACGACCCACGAGGCCGACGCCGGTCACGCCGGCTGCGTCCTGGCCGCGGAGGAGTTCGTCCCGACCCTGCTCGAGGCGTGTGCCTCAGTCGCCGCGCGCGTGCGCGACGGAAAGCGCCTCGAGCGCCGCGTCGAGCTCTGACGGGATCAGCGCGGCCAGCTCCCGTACCTTCGGCACCAGCTCGCGGCAGGCGAGGACGCCGACGTTCATCCGGCCGTTGTTCGACATCACGGTGATGTTGAGGCCCGCGCCGTGGAAGACCGGCCCGAGCGGATAGAGGGCGTCGATCCGCGCCCCCATGAAATACACCGGGACCGGGGGGCCCGGCACGTTGGAGACCACGAGGTTGTGCACGACCGGGTGCCGCTCGGCGAGCCGGAGCCGGGAGTAGACCCGCACCGCCATCCCGAAGGTGCGCGGCGCTGCGAACTGTGCCCAGTCCTGCAACGTGTCGGCGTCGATCGCACCGTGATGCTCCTTGACGTCGGCGTTGGTCGCCGCGATCGCGCGGATCCGTTCGAGCGGGTCCTCCACGTCGGTGTGGAGCTTGGTGAACATGCCCGAGACCTTGTTGCTGCCGGTCCGCTGTGACTTCCCGTGCACCGAGACCGGCACCATCGCCACCAGGGAGGCGCTCGGCAGCTCGCCGCGGTCGGCGAGGTAGCGGCGCAGCGCACCGCCGACCAGGCCCAGCACCACGTCGTTGACCGTCGCCCCGGCGGCGGCCTTCACCGCCTTGACGTCGTCGAGGTCGAAGTCGGCGAACGCCGCCGATCGGTGCCCGGTGATCGTGCCGTTGAACGACGTCCTGGGTGCGGTGAACGGGGCCGGCATCGCCTTGCCCGCCCGGCCGCGGCCGATCCAGCTGGTCACGATGCCGGCGGTGGGAAGGAGCAGCTTGGCGAGCTCCAGCGGCTTCGTCGCGGTCGACACCAGAGCCCGGGCGGCCAGCTCGACGTCGCTCGGGACCCGCTCGTGGTGCGCAGGCTCGGCGGGCAGCGGCGGCGCCTCGGGCTCGAGACTGCAGAGGTTGGAGATCAGGTTCGCACCGGACACTCCGTCGACGGTGGCGTGGTGCATCTTGGTGAAGACCGCGACCCGCCCGTCACGGAGGCCCTCGATCACGACCATCTCCCACAGCGGTCGCGAGCGGTCCAGCGGCAGCCCGGCGAGATGCCCGACCAGCTCAGCGAGCTCCTCGGGTCCGCCGGGCGAGGGCACGGCGGCGCGATGGACGTGCCTGTCGATGTCGAAGTCCTCGTCGATCACCCAGACCGGGTGGTCCAGGTGCAGGGGCACGGTGTGCAGGGTGCGCAGGAACTCCGGCATCGAGCTGATCCGGCGGGCGATCCCCCGCTTCAGCGTCTCGAAGTCATAGCGCTCGGGCATGGTCTCCGGGGAGATCATGACCACGCCGCACACGTGGAGCAGCTGGGTGGAGGACTCGAGGTACAAGAAGCTCGCATCGAGCCCGCTGAGTCGGTCCATGCCCATGATCCTACGCCCATTTCTATAACAGGTTCTAGTTTGCCTAGACTTGCCGCATGACGGACAAGTTCCTGCGTCGCCAGCTGGTCACCGCCGCCCTGACCGCCAACGCGCTGCGGCCGTTCCCCGGCGGGGTCACCGGCATCCCCCAGATGTTCGCGGGCTGGCTGACCGGAGAGCTCGCCCCCCACCTCGCCGCGGCGACCGCGGTCGACATGCTCACCCAGACAACGCTCCGGCGCCACGATGGTCACGCCTCTCGCGCCGGGCTCGCGCTGGCCACCGGCAGCGTTGCCGGGCTGGGCTACCTCATCCACCAGTCCCAGGACGCTCGCGACGACGTCGACCGGGCGTTGGTCGAGGCCCTGGGACCCGGTTACCTCGACGACCTCACCAAGGTGCACACCGACGTCGACCTGGCCACCCCGTGGCGCCAGCTGGCGATGCCCTTCCGGATGCAGCACCCCGAGGTGGAGGTCGTGAACAACCTCACCTACGCCGAGAGCGGCGGCCGACGCGGCCTCCTCGACGTCTACCGGCGCGCCGGAGAGCCCGTCCAGGGGGCGCCGGTGCTGCTCCAGGTCCACGGCGGTGGCTGGACGATCGGCAACAAGGACCAGCAGGGCATCCCCCTGATGCTGCACATGGCCGCCCGCGGCTGGGTCTGCGTCGCGATCAACTACCGGCTCAGCCCCAAGCACGCGTTCCCGGCCCACCTGGTCGACGTCAAGCGCTCGATCGCCTGGATCCGCGAGCACATCGAGGAGTACGGCGGCGACCCGTCCTACGTCGCGATCACCGGCGGCTCGGCCGGGGGACATCTGAGCGCGCTTGCGGCGCTGACCCCGAACGACCCCGAGTACCAGCCCGGCTTCGAGCACGCCGACACGAGCCTGCAGGCGGCAGTGCCGCACTACGGGGTCTACGACTGCGCCGGCGCGACCGGTGACCGTCGAGCGATCAGGCTGCGCGACGCGTTCCTCGGACCACGGGTGCTGAAGAAGGACCCACGGCGCGACCTCGCCGACTTCGAGCGCGCCTCCCCCCTGCTGCGCGTGCGCGCCGACGCTCCGCCGTTCTTCGTGATCCACGGCGCGCACGACACGCTGGTGCCGGTCGACCAGGCCCGGCAGTTCGTGCGCCGGCTGCGCGAGGTGGCGACGAACCCGGTGGCGTACGCCGAGCTGCCCGGCACCCAGCACGCGTTCGACGTGTTCCCCTCGATCCGCAGCGCCCACGTGGTCCGCGGGGTCGACCGCTTCCTGCGGTGGAACTACGCCCAGTGGCAGCAGACGAAGGACGGCTGACCGACGCGCTCAGCCGCGGGGCAGGCCGAGGATCCGCTCGCCGGCCACGTTGCGCAGCACCTGTGTGGTGCCGCCGGCGATGCTCAGGCACCGGGTGAGCAGCAGCTCGTGCAACGCGTCGGCGGCCTCCGCGCCGCCGGTCAGCGCCCCCGGTCCGATCAGCTCGTAGGCAAGCTCGGCGGCCTCCTGCCGGTGGCGGACCCCGACCAGCTTCTGCACGCTGGACTCCGCACCCGGGCCCTGTCCCGCGAGCGAGCGCAGCGTGGAGCGCGCGCCGAGCATGGTCACCGTCACCGCGTCCGCGACCGCGCCACCGACCCGGACCAGCCTCGTCGCCGTGAACGGGTCGGCGGGGTCGGCGTCGGCCAGCAGGCGCAGGGCGCGCTCGACGTTGGCGCCGAGCGAGGACCCGCTCATCGCGACCCGCTCGTTGGCCAGCGTCGTGCGCGCGAGCCTCCAGCCACCGTCGACCTCGCCCACGACGCAGTCGTCGGGCACGAAGAGGCCGTCGAGGAACACCTCGTTGAAGACCGCCTCCCCGGTGATCTCGCGCAGCGGCCGGATGTCGAGTCCCTCGCTGCGCATGTCGACCAGGAAGTAGGTGATCCCCTTGTGCGCCGGCACGTCGGGGCTGGTCCGGGCCAGGCAGATCGCCCAGTCGGCCGCGGTCGCCAGCGACGTCCAGACCTTCTGCCCGGTGAGCCGCCACCCGCCCTCGACACGTTCGGCGCGGGTCCGGAGGGAGGCGAGGTCGGACCCGGCACCGGGCTCGCTGAACAGCTGGCACCAGACCACGTCACCGCGCAGGGTGGCCGGCACGAACCGGCGCTGCTGCTCCTCGGTGCCGTGCGCCAGGATCGTCGGGGCAGCCCAGGCGCCGATCGCCAGGTCGGGGCGGACGACACCCGCAGCGGCCAGCTCCTCGTCGATGAGCAGCTGCTCGGCCGGCGAGGCCCCCCGGCCGTACGGCGACGGCCAGTGCGGCATCAGCAACCCCGCCTCCGCGAGAGCGGTACGACGGGCATCCCCCTGTGCGGCCGCGACCCGTTCCACGTCCGCACGGATCCCAGCGCGGAGCTGCTCGACGTCAGGGTCGAGCTCGACGTGCACGGTCCGACGACGCCCGGCGAGGGCGAGCCGAGCCGCTTCCAGGCGCATCCGGTCGGTGCCGCCGAGGAGCTGACGTGTGCTCAGCGCCCGGCGCAGGTACAGGTGCGCGTCGTGCTCCCAGGTGAACCCGATGCCGCCGAGCACCTGGATGCAGTCCTTGGCGTTCTCGACCGCGGCGTCGAGCGCCACCACACCCGCCACGGCCGCCGCCAGCTGCAGCTCCCCGGGGTCGCGGTCGGCGGCCGAGGCCGCGTCCCAGGCGACCGCGGTGGCCGACTCGGCCCGTTCGAGCATCTCGGCGCACAGGTGCTTGATCGCCTGGAACGACCCGATCTTGCGGCCGAACTGCTCGCGCACGCCGGCGTACTCGACGGCGGTGCGCAGCGCCCACCGGGCGACCCCCGAGGCTTCCGCGGCGGCGAAGGTCAGCACCAGTCGGCGCACCTGGCCCGCCGGGAGGTCGACGCGGCTGTCGCTCTCCACGGCGACACCGCCGAGGCGAACCGTGCCCACCGTCCGGGACAGGTCGGGGGTCTGCGCCGCCGCTTCGACCGCTACTCCCGCCGCGTCGACCGGCACGATGAACCAGGTCTCCGCCGCCGTCGAGTCGCTGCCGGTGGGCGAGACCGCGGCGACCTGAGCACGTCGAGGGGCCGAGGCCCCGATCATCAGGTGGGTCGCCGCACCGGCGTCCAGGACGACAGGGACGGTCCCGTCGAGCGTCCCCCCGTCCTCGCTCACCGTCAGCTCGGCCGGCGCGGGGGCGAGCCCGATCCGGACCGAGCCGTCGCCGATCCCCGGGAGGAAGCGCTTGGCGGCCGCGGCGCCGGCCCCGTCGTCCAACACCTCGGCCAGCGCGGCTGCGGCGACGGCCGTCGACAGCAGCGGTCCGGGCACCAGGCCCACGGCGGACGCCTCGAGAGCGACCGCCAGGTCGAGACGGGAGCCACCTGCACCGCCGGCAGCCTCGGGGACGGCGATGCCCAGCACCCCCAGGTCGGCAAGGTCCTGCCAGTGCTCGAGCGACGTCGCCCCACCCTCGGACGCGCGCACCCGCGCGGGGAAGTCCCGGGCCGAGGCCCACTCGGCCAACGACTCGGCCAGGGCGGCCTGCTCCTCGGTCAGTCCGATCGTCACGGGGCGACTCCTGTCAGATCTAGAACGTGTTTCAATACTGCCACGGATACGCTGGCCCGTGCACGCGGCGTCCACCCAGATCGAGGAGCCCATGTCCACCACCACGACCGGACCCGGCATGCCCGAGGACCTGCTCGAGCACGCCCTGGCCGCGAAGGGGTTCATGCCTCTCGACGAGGGCGACCTGCTGCACCGGCTCGCCCGGCAGCGACTGCCGCACGGCCCCGTGCTCGAGGTGGGCACCTACTGCGGCAAGTCCGCGGTGTACCTCGGCGCGGCCGCCCGCGAGGTGGGCGGCACGGTCTTCACCGTCGACCACCACCGCGGGTCGGAGGAGAACCAGGCCGGGTGGGAGTACCACGACCCGAGCCTCGTCGACCCCGAGCTCGGCCTGCTCGACACCCTCGGCCACTTCCGGCGCACCATCGCGCGCGCCGGGCTCGAGGAGCAGGTGGTGGCCGTCGTCGGTCGCTCGACGACGGTCTCGGCGCACTGGCGCACTCCCCTGTCACTGCTGTTCATCGATGGCGGCCACACCGACGAGCACGCCACCAACGACTACGAGGGCTGGGGTCGCTGGGTCGACCACGGTGGGCTGATGGTGGTCCACGACGTCTTCCCCGACCCGGCCGACGGCGGTCAGGCGCCGTACCGGGTCTACCGGCGGGCGCTGGACAGCGGCGACTTCGAGGAGACCGAGGTGCTCGGCTCGCTCCGAGCGCTGACCCGGGTGCGCGGCGACGCCGGCGACCCCGTGGGCTGACGCGGGACTCAGGTGACCCGTTCGCCCCTGGCGTCGGCGGGCACGCAACCGCACTCGAGACCGATCTCGGTGAAGTCCGTGGTCAGCGACGATCCGCGAAAGATGGCCGCCCCTGGTGTCGTGCCCGACAACGTGTCGACGGCCAGGATCACCGCCGCGGCGGTCCACGTGCTGCACTCCACCGGCCAGCGTGCGTCGTCGGTGAAGACGTAGCCCGTCCAGTAGGCCCCGTCGGGGTCGCGCAGGTGCTGCATCGCGGCGAGCTGCTCGCAGGCCCGATCGTGCTCACCGAGGGCGTCGAGCGCCATCACCAGCTCGCAGGTCTCGGCGCCGGTCACCCAGGGGCGGTCCGCGACGCAGCGGATCCCCAGCCCGTCGACGACGAACTCGTCCCAGCGGGAGGCGACCCGCTCCTCGGCCTCCGCGCCCCGGACGGCACCGCCGAGGATCGGGTAGTACCAGTCCATGGAGTAGCGCGGCTTGGGCACGAAACGGTCCTCGTGCTCGCGCAGGGCATGTCCGAGCCGGCCCGCCGCGAGCTCCCACTCGGGCTGCGGCTCGTCGAGCAGCTCGCCGAGCGCAACCCCACAGGCCAGAGCCTGGAAGATGCTCGAGCTGCCGGTGACCAGGGCGGTCTCGTCGACGACACCGAGCTCACCCACGCCCCAGGCGATCCCACCGAAGGGCAGCTGGAGGTCGACGACGCGGTCGAGCGCCCGGCGGACGACCGGCCATGCCCGGCGTACGAACGCCTGGTCGCGGCGGACCAGCCAGTGGTGCCACACGCCCACGGCGACGTAGGCGACCATATTGGTGTCGGCGCCCGCGTCCTCGACCCGGCCCGCGGTGATCCTCATCGGCCAGGAGCCGTCACGGCGCTGGGTCTCGAAGAGCCAGGTGTAGGCACGCTCGGCCGCCTCGACCTCACCGCCGACGAGCAGCGCCATCGCGCACTCGACGTGGTCCCAGGTGTCGATCCGACCGCCCCGGTACCACGGGATGGCTCCCGAGGGCTCCTGCGCACGGGCGATCGAGGCCGCCGTACGGCGCACCTGGTCGGCGGAGAGCACGCCCGGGAGGCTGGGGATGTCGCCGGAGATGTTGACCGTCATCGGCGGCCTCAGGGCTTGGTCAGGTAGAGCACCATGCTCTTGCCGATGACCGGGTTGAGCAGCTGCTCGGCGGTGCGGGTCAACCACGGCCGCTTCATGATGTCCCAGACCAGCAGCCGGTGGTAGGTCTTGGGCAGCACGTGGTCGGAGTTGTCGACGCCGACCGCGCACTTGAGCCACCAGTACGGCGAGTGCAGGGCATGGGCGTGCTCCTTGCCGGTGAAGGTCAGCCCGGCGCGCTCGAGCTTGCCGACCAGCTCGTCGCCGGTGTAGATCCGCACGTGTCCCCCCTCGACCTCGTGGTACTCCTCCGACAGCGCCCAGCAGATCTTCTCCGGCAGCCACCGCGGAACGGTCACGGCCATCGTCCCACCGGGCCGGAGCACGCGCACGAGTTCTGCGATCGCGGTCTCGTCGTCGGGGATGTGCTCGAGCACCTCGGCGGCCACGACGCGGTCGAACTCGCCGTCGGCGAACGGCAGCTGCAGCGCGTCACCCTGCTTGACGTCGGCCTCGGCGCCGTCGGGCACCTCGCCGCCCGCCCGCATCGCGGCGAACATGTCGGAGACCGCGGAGAGCTCGTCGGCGTCCTGGTCGAAGGCGATCACGTCCGCGCCGCGGCGGTACAGCTCGAAGGCGTGGCGTCCGGCGCCGCAGCCCATGTCGAGCACCCGCTCGCCTGCCTGGACACCCAGCCGGTCGAAGTCAACGGTCAGCATGTGGTCAGTTCTCCTGGTTGTCGTCGATGGCCCGCTGGTAGGCCGCAGCGGTCGCCTCGGCCACCGCGCGCCAGCTGAACTTCTCCAGCGCCCGCTTCCGCCCGGCCGCTCCCATCCGGTGCCGCCGCTCCGGGTCGTCGAGCAGCGCCTCGAGGGCCGCTGCCAGCTCACCGACGTCACCGGGGGTGACCAGGTCGGCGCAGAGCCCGTCCTCGCCGACGACCTCGGGGATCGCACCGGCGCGGCTGACGACCAGCGGGGTGCCGCACGCCATCGCCTCGACGGTCGGCAGCGAGAAGCCCTCGTAGAGGGACGGCACGCAGGCGATCTCCGCGGACCCGACGAGCTCGGCGAGCTCGGCCTCGCTGAGGCCGCTGACGAACCGGACGCTGTCCTTGATCGAGAGCCGGTCGATCAGCTGCTCGGTGCGTCCGCCCGGCTTGGGACGGGTGACCAGGACCAGCTCGAGGTCGCGCTCCGTGCGCAGCTTGGCGAACGCCTCGAGCAACGTGGCGATCCCCTTCATCGGGCTGTCGGCGCTGGCCATCGCCACGATCCGGCCGGGGACGCGGGGGTCCTGGTAGTGCTGGAACACCTCGGGCTCGACACCGAGCGGGATCACCTCGATCCGCTCAGGGGCGACGCCGAAGTCGGCCACGATGTCGCGGGCGGAGGACCTCGAGACGGTCAGCACGTGCTTCATCCGCCGCGCCACGCGGCCCTGCATCGTCAAGAACCCGTACCAGCGCCAGGTGGAGATCTTCTTGCGCCCGTGGGTGGCGGCCATGTCGACCCGGCGGTCGTGCGTGATCGGGTGGTGGATGGTCTCCACGACCGGCAGCCCGGTGCGCACGATGTCGAGGATGCCGTAGCCCAGGGTCTGGTTGTCGTGCACGACGTCGAAGTCGTTGCGCCGGCGCTTGAGCACGCGGGCCGCGCGGAGGCTGAAGGTCAGCGGCTCGGGGAACCCGGCGGTGTACATGGTCGCGACCTCGAGCACGTCGATGGCGTCGCGGAACTCACTGGGACGCGGCGTGCGAAAGGGATCCGGCTCCCGGTAGAGGTCCAGGCTGGGCAGCTTGGTCAACCGGACGCCGGGGTCGAGCTCGGGGTAGGGCTGGCCGGAGAAGACCTCGACCTCGTGACCGAGGGCGACGAGCTCGCGGCTCAGGTGCCTGACGTACACCCCCTGGCCACCGCAGTGCGGTTTGCTGCGGTAGGACAGCAAGGCGATGCGCACGTTTGACCTCCAAGAAACCGGGAAACTGCGGGTGGAACGTGTTTCGATTACAGCGATGGCCGGTGTTAGCCTACGCAATGAGCGGGCCTGGGCTTGCGCCGGTGCTCACTCCAACGAGCCAGCTGTGAATAAGCGACGGGAGCACCACCGTGAGCACCATAAACTCGTTGGCCTTCGAGGAGCTCGGCTCGGCCGCCCAGCGCGACCGCCGCAAGCGGATCCTCGACGCCACCATCGCGCTGGCCTCCAAGGGCGGCTTCGACGCGGTGCAGATGCGGGCGGTCGCCGAGCGCGCCGACGTGGCGCTCGGCACGCTCTACCGCTACTTCCCGTCCAAGATCCACCTGCTGGTGTCGGCGCTCGCCCGCGAGTTCGAGCAGGCCAACACCAACTTCGACCGACGTCCGATCCCGGGCGACACCGCGCCGGACCGGGTGATGTACGTCCTGTCGCGCACCACGCGGGCGCTCCAGCGCGACCCGAACCTCACCGAGGCGCTGACGCGGGCGTTCATGTTCGCCGACGCGTCGGTGGCCAACGAGATCCACGTCGTCGGCATGCACGTGACCCGGATGCTGATGCGCGCGATGCGCAACCCGGACGCAACCAGCGACCAGATCGAGCCCACCGAGGACGACATCGCGATCGCCAAGGTGATCGGCGACGTCTGGCTGGCCAGCCTGGTGCAGTGGGTCACCGGACGGGCGTCGGCCGGTGACGTCAGCAAGTCGATGGACGTCGCGGTCCGGCTGCTGCTGCGGGAGTGACCCGGCGGGGGCGTCAGCCACCGTAGGCGTGCGTGGCGGTGGCGCCACCGTCGCAGACGAACTCCGCCCCCGTGCAGTAGCCGCTCTCGTCGCTGGCGAGGAACACGTAGACCCCAGCGACGTCCTCGGGGGTGCCGACCCGCTTGAGCGCCACCTTCGTGCCGCCCCACTCCAGGCCTTCGGCACCGGCGAGGTCTCGGATCATGCCGGTGTCGATCATGCCCGGGTGCACGGAGTTGACCCGGATCCCCTTCGGCCCGAGCTCCATCGCGGCCACCTTGGTCATCCCCCGGATGGCGAACTTGCTCGCGGAGTAGGCGATCAGCAGCGGCATCCCGCCGAGGCCCTCGATCGAGGACGAGTTCACGATCGAGCCGCCGCCGTGCTCGGCCATGTGGTCGGCGACGGCGCGCATGCCGAGGAAGGTGCCGACCTGGTTGATGCCGATCACCCGCTGGTACTCCTCGAGGGTGGTCTTGGCCAGCTCGCTGAAGAGCAGCACGCCGGCGTTGTTGATCAGCACGTCGACGCCGCCGAAGCTCTCCACCGCCTCGTTGACCGCACTCTCCCACTCCTTCTCGCTGGTCACGTCGAGGTGGCGGTAGTAGGCCGCCTCACCGAGCTCGTCGGCGAGCATCTTGCCGGCGTCGTCGGCGATGTCGGCGATGACGACCTTGGCGCCCTCGGCCACGAAGGCACGGGCTGCCGCGGCCCCCTGTCCCTGGGCCGCGCCGGTGATCAGTGCGACCTTGCCGGCGAGACGTCCTGTGCTGCTCATCTGGTTACCTTTCGAGTGGCTGCGTTGCGGGCCGGGCTCAGCCCAGCGGCTGGTCGGCGATCTTCATCACGCTGTCGGCGGCGAAACCCACCGCCGGGTCACGGTCGGCGAAGTAGCTGCCGAGCTGCTTGTCGAGGTCGCCGAGGTCCCACGTGCCCCCTTGCGCGTCGAAGCGCTGCTCGACGACCGGTGCGGCAAGCAGGGCGACCATCCCGCCGTACACCACGAACACCTGGCCGGTGATCTGCTCGGCCGCAGGCGACGCCAGGTAGGCGACGAGCGGCGCCACGTGCTCGGGCGAGAGCGGGTCGAGTCCCTCCGCGTCGTGCGCGCCGAAGACCTCCTCGGTCATCGCGGTGCGCGCGCGGGGCGCGATCGCGTTGGCGCGCACGCCCATCCGGCCGAGCCCCCTGGCGGTGGAGAGGGTCAGGGCCGCGATCGCGCCCTTCGCTGCGGCGTAGTTCGCCTGTCCCGGGGAGCCGACGAGGAAGGCCTCGGAGGTGGTGTTGACCACCCGGCCGTACACCGGGCCACCCGTGGCCTTCGAGACCGAGCGCCAGTGCGCCCCGGCGTTGCGGGACAGCAGGAAGTGCCCGCGGAGGTGGACGCGGATCACCAGGTCCCAGTCCTCGTCCGACATGTTGAACAGCATCCTGTCGCGGAGCACGCCCGCGTTGTTGACGACGATGTCGAGGCTGCCGAGGTCCTCGACGGCAGCGCTGACCAGGGCGTCGGCGGTCGCGCGCTCGCCGATGTCACCGGCGACCACGACGGCCTCTCCCCCGGCCGCCCGGATCTCCTCGGCCACCTCGTCCGCGGCGCCCGGCAGGTCGTTGAGGACGACCCGGGCGCCCGCCCCGGCGAGCGCCAGTGCTTCGGCGCGGCCGAGACCGGCCCCGGCGCCGGTGACGACCGCCACCCGCCCGTCGAGGGACAACAGGTCCTGCGACATCAGCCGTTCCTCTCGATCCGGAGGGCGTTGCGCGGGCACGAGTCGACGGCCTGCAGGATCCGTGCCTCGTTGGCCTCGGTGACGTCGGTGCTCAGCAGGTGCAGGTTGTCGTCGTCGTCGAGCTGGAAGACGTCGGGGTCGATGCCGACGCAGATGCCGTTGGCCTCGCACAGGTCGTAGTCGACGGCCACCTTGCCGACGACGTCCGGGCTCTGGGTCATCGCGTTCTCCTCATCTGCGCTGTTGCTCATGACTTGGTCAGCATCTTGCGGTGGTCCCACGTCGCGACGCGCTCGGGTACGACGACCACGCCGACGCGCTTGCGCACCTGGCGCTCGACCTCGTCGCGGCCGATGTCACCCAGGTCGGCGCCGTCGACCATCGCACTCGCGACGGCCGTGCCGATCCGGCGGATCCCGGCCTCCTCGGTGACCAGCTCGGCGTGCCCGGTGATCGAGACCCCGCGCAGCTCGAAGTAGTCGTCCCCGGTCTCGACCAGGCAGCTGATCCTGCCGTCGCGCTCGAGGTTCTTGATCTTCTGGGAGCGGCCGTAGGTCCAGAACACGATCCGGCCGTCCTGGACGACGTAGAACAGCGTGGTCAGGTGCGGGCTGCCATCGGGGTTGACCGTGGCGACCTGGACCTTCTTGTTCCCTTCCAGGAACTCCTCGACCTCGGCCTCGGTCATCTTGACCAGGTCCCTGCCGCCGCCCATCCCTCACCGCACCTTCCGGGCCCAGACCCGATCCGTCCAACCACCGTCTATGTGGAACGTGTTCTAGTTTAGGGTCAAGTGCCCGGCCTTGGCCAGAGCGGCACACCGGCTGAGACGGACCGTCCGGCTCACAGCGCGTCCAGGTCGGCGACCAGCCAGGTGCCGTCGTCGACGGAGGGGCGGATGAACCCGGCCCTCGTGCGCCGGGTCAGGAAAGCGCTACGAGCGGGTTGCGAAGAGGTCACGGACCCCCGCCGGCCTGTCCCCGTAACCTGAAGGCCATGGCCACCCACGGGAACCGCACCGGCACCGTCTCGGTGTGGGCCGGCGACCTCACCGGGGTGCCGTTCCGGGACGAGGCCTCCGCCGCGCCGCACTACGCCGCGAGCACGATGAAGCTGCCGCTTCTCGTCGCCGCCCACCGGTTGCACGAGCGCGGCGAGCTCGACCTGGACCAGCCGGTGGCCGTGCACAACGAGTTCGCCTCGGCGCTGGACGACACCCCCTACTCCCTGGAGCAGGCCGACGACCAGGACGACGAGACCTGGGCCGCGCTCGGTGGCACGCGCACCTTGCGAGCGCTGGCGCGGGCCTCGGTGGTCCGGTCGGGCAACCTCGCGACCAACCTCGTGCTCGAGCACGTCGGCGCGGGTGCGGTCGGGGACGTGCTCCGCGACGCCGGGTGTACGTCGACCACGGTGCTGCCGCGCGGCATCGGCGACGCCGCCGCACGGGAGGCCGGCATCGACAACGTGGTGACGGCCGCCGACCTGGGCATGGTGATGGCCGCGCTCGCCGACGGCCGTCTCGCCGAGGCCGAGACCTCCCGCGCGCTGGAGGCGGTGCTCGCCGACCAGCAGCACCGTGACAAGATCCCAGCCGGGCTTCCCGCGGACACCTACGTCGCCAACAAGACCGGGTGGGTCGACGGGGTCGCCCACGACGTGGCGCTGGTCCGCCCGGCCGGCGCCGCGCCCTACGTGCTGGCCGTGTGCACGACCACGGAGCTGAGCGACGAGGCGGCGAGCCGGCTGATCGCCGAGGTGAGCCGGGCGATCTGGGAGGAGCGGACGGGTTGAGCAGGATCGAGCAGGTCACGTGTCACCGGGTGAGCATGCCGCTGCACACCCCCTTCGTCACCGCGCTGCGACGCACCACCACGACCGACAGCCTGCTGGTGCAGGTCACCGACGACGACGGGGTCAGCGGCTGGGGCGAGGCACCGCAGGTCTGGCAGGTCACCGGTGACTCGGTCGCCGGTTCGCAGGCCTGCGTCGAGGGGCCGCTGGCCGCGCTGCTCGTCGGCGCCGACCCGGACGACCTGGTCGACCTCACCGCGCGGGCCCGGGGCGCGGTGGCGCGGAACTTCGCGGCGAAGGCCTCGGTCGACGTCGCGCTCCACGACCTCGCCGCGCGCCGGCTCGGTGTCCCGCTCCCCCGCCTGCTCGGCTCCGCGACCCGGCAGGTCCCCACGGACGTGACGCTGTCGGCCGGGACGGCAGCCGACCTCGCGGAGGCGGCCGCCGCGCGCCGCGCCGATGGCTTCACGGTGCTGAAGATGAAGGTCGGGACCGATCCACGCACCGACGTCGAGCGAGTGCTCCGCGCCCGTGCGGCCGTCGGCCCGGACGTCGCTCTCCGGCTGGACGCCAACCAGGGCTGGAAGGCCAAGGACGCGGTCCGGGTGATCCGTGATCTGGAGGACGCCGGAGCCGGGGTCGAGGTCGTCGAGCAGCCGGTCCGCGGCGAGGACCTCGACGCCCTGGCCTGGGTGACCGAGCGGGTGAGCACCCCGGTGATGGCCGATGAGTCGGTCTACGGCCTGCGGGACCTGGTCGAGGTGATCCGGCGACGCGCCGCGGACATGGTCAACGTCAAGCTCGCCAAGTCCGGAGGGATCGGCCCGGCGCGCACGCTGCTCGAGCTCGCCCGGGCCCATGACATGGGGACGATCGTCGGCTCGATGATGGAGACCCACGTGGGCGTCGGCGCGGCAGCGAGCCTGGTCGCGGCCCTCGGCACGACCGCGGTCCCCGATCTGGACGCCGCCTGGTGGTCGGCGAGCTCACCGGTCCGCGGCGGCCTGCGCTACGAGGGCGCGAGCGTCGTTCTCCCTGACGCGCCGGGGCTGGGGATCGAGGGTCTGCGATGACCGAATGCGGGACGGCCGAGGTGCTCGAGGTCGCAGTGCCCGTGACGACGCTGTGGACCGCGCCCGAGGCGCCGCGCGAGATCGACCGGCCGGCCGTCCTCGACGTGCCCGACATGACCGCGTGGACCGCCTCCATGGATGCGACGGTGCGCAAGGGGCTGACCGGGCGCACGCTGACGCAGGCGCTGCTGGGCGAGCCGGTGCACGTGCTCGGGCGGGTCGGCGACTGGGTCCGGGTGGCGGCGCTGTGGCAGCCGTCGTCGGCGCATCCGAGCGGCTATCCCGGCTGGGTCCGTCGCAGCCATCTCGCGCCCGCTGTGCCCGGCGGGGCGGCCCACCGTGCGGTGGTGGTCTCCCCCACCGCTGAGCTGGTCCTCGACGGCGGCGCCAGGTTCAGGGTCTCCTTCGGCACCTCGCTGGCGGTGGCCGACGCCGCGACGGTCCTCGGTGACGACGGACGGGGCAGGGGTCAGGGCGCCCGCGCGGTGGAGGTCCTGCTGCCCGGCTCGGGCGGCCCGGTCGGCGGACGACTGGCGGCTGCCGACGTCCGGCTGGTCGCGGGAGGCCAAGCGCCGGCCCCGACCGCGGAGAGCCTGCTCGCCACGGCCGGGATGTTCCTCGGCCTGCGCTACCTGTGGGGCGGCGCGTCGGCCTGGGGGCTGGACTGCTCGGGACTGGTGCACCTGGTGCTGCGCACCCACGGCGTGACCGTGCCGCGTGACGCCTTCGACCAGGCCGACCGGCTGGTCCCGGTCGACCTCGACGCCGTGGAGCCCGGGGACCTGTACTTCTTCGCACGACCGGGTGAGCGCGTCTACCACGTGGGGTTCGTCTCGGCGCCGGTGGCGGCCGACGGGGTCCGCCGGATGCTGCACGCACCCGAGGGTGGCGAGCTGGTCGAGGACGCGCCCCTGGCCCCGCACCGTGTCGAGACGCTGGTCTCGGCGGCACGGATCCAGGAGCGCGTGCGTCAGGGGTGAGACGGAGGCTCAGTCCTCGTCGTCGCCCTCCTCGTCGAGGAGCCCCTCCTTCTTCGCCTCCTCGACGAGCCGGCGCACGTTCTCGATGTTGCCGCAGTCGTTGTCGATCTGGCGGTTGCGCTCGGTGGCGAACTGCTCGCCGAGGTCGGCGCGGACCTGCTCGGAGACCTCCTCGCGCGCCGGGTTGAGGATGGTCAGCTCCTCCTCGGTGAGGTGGTGGTTGATCGCCTCCGCGAGCTCCTCGACGGCGTCGTCGAAGGCCTGGGTGTCGGTGCCCTTGAGCTCGAGCAGGGCGAGCAGCTTCTCGTTGCCCTCCGCGTGCTCCTCCTCGCCGTGCTCGGCCTCGTGCTCGTCGATGGCGTCCTTGCGACGCAGCGCGGGGTAGACGAACTTCTCCTCCGCCTCGGCGTGCGCGACGTGCAGCGCCGCGAAGGCCGCGCGCACGGCGTCGCGGTCGGAGGTGCTGTCACGCAGCTGACGCATCAGCTGCTCGAAACGACGGTGGTCCTCGAGGATCAGCTCGATGACGTCCCCGGACACAGGGCGTCCCAGCTCGATAGGAGTGCTCATGGCACCGGTATACCCCCTCGAGGGTGCGCCATGCTCGTCGTACCGCTCACACGGCGGCGAGGATCAGCCGGTGGTCTCCCGGCGGGGGCCGGTGGCCTCGTCGAGCTCGGACCGGCTGCGGTTGCGCGAGACGAGCAGGCTCACCACCGCGGTGACCGCCAGGGTGCCCACGATCACGGTCAGCGAGACCCAGATCGGGATCTCGAGCCACTTGGCGTCGATGTTGTCGCCGCCGTTGATGAAGGGCAGCTCGTTCTCGTGCAGGGCGTGGAAGATCAGCTTCACGCCGATGAAGCCGAGCAGGAAGGCCAGCCCGTAGGAGAGGAAGATCAGGCGCTGCAGCAGGCCGCCGATCAGGAAGTACAGCTGCCGCAGGCCCATCAGCGCGAAGATGTTGGCGGTGAACACGAGGTAGGGGTCCCGGGTGAGGCCGTAGATCGCCGGGATCGAGTCCAGCGCGAAGAGCAGGTCGGTGGTGCCGAGCGCGAGGATCACCAGGAACATCGGGGTGATCAGCCGCTTGCCGTCGATCGTGGCGAACAGCTTGGTGCCGTGCCACTCGGAAGTGGCCGGGAAGCGCCGCTCGACGAGCTTGATCAGCTTGTTCTCCTCGTACTCCTCCTCGTCCTCGGCGCCCTCCTTGGCGAGCTTGACGGCGGTGAAGATCAAGAAGGCGCCGAAGATGTAGAACACCCAGCTGAACTGGTTGATCGCGGCGGCGCCGACCAGGATGAAGATCGCGCGCATGATCAGCGCAAGCACGATGCCGACCATCAGCGCGGTCTGCTGGTACTGACGCGGCACCGAGAACTTGCTCATGATGATCAAGAAGATGAACAGGTTGTCGACCGAGAGGGAGTACTCGGTCAGCCAGCCGGCGAAGAACTCCGGGCCCGGGGACGGGCTCAGCGCGTGCGGCTCGGCGAACAGCCACAGTGCGGCGCCGAAGATGACCGCCAGGCCCACGAAGAAGGCCAGGTGGAGCGAGACCTCCTTCATCGACGGCTCGTGCGGGCGGCGGGCGATGACCAGGAGGTCGACGAGGAGCACGCCGATCGTGACCACGACGGTGACGATCCAGATCGTCGGACTGGCGACGGAGTCACCGATCAGGCTGTTCACGTACGAGCTCCTCCGGGGGCAGGCAGGTCGATGGCCCCGGAGGTCTTGGCCGTCCGGAACCCGGGCAAGTTTCCCAGACCCACCCGCCCCGGCCAAACGCGTGCCGGCTCGCCGTCCGCCATCGGCGCGGACCCTTGCCGCGCTGTGTGCGCTGTGTCACAGTCCGGCCATGACCTTCCTGACACGTCTG